>JARGNC010000041.1 GCA_029212425.1 Phycisphaerales bacterium | reverse complement strand
GGTTCCCGTACCGGTGGGTGGTGGGGGACCGCTTCCCGAGCATGTATCTGGTGCGCCCATTGTGATGAGCGGCAAAGACCCCAGTCACCGCAAGCAGCGAAACCCCAAGGTCAACCGAGTCGCGTACAGCGTGGTGCTTGTACTCTGCAGTGTGTGCATGAACGGTATTGGTGGACGGATCGAATGAGTCAAACGTGAGCATCCCGCCGTTGAAATAGCGGGGGTTGCTGTCGCACAGTGTGTTCCAAGCAAGATCAACTTGCTTGAGCGTGTCGTCATCAAGTGATGGTTCCGAGCGATCAACCACAATCGTCGGCACTTCGCTCATCGGTTGGACACGAACGCTTTCGATCAACTGAGCAGCCCAGTAAGCTGCGGCGCCATGTCACCCAACCCAAGGTCGTCAGCTTCCTTTGCGATGATCTGTTGGACCTGCTTCTGTGCGTTCTCGGTCGCGTCGTTGATCGCGTCCTTGATGAGCGTGGTCGCGAGGTCGCGTGTCTTCTCATCGACCGCCATTCCTGAGAGCAGTGCGGGATCAAGCGTCAGATCAATCAGCTTCATCTTCCCATTGACCACCGCTCGGCATGCGCCGCCGCCTGCTTGTCCATCAACGCGCATCGCGTCCATCTTGGATTTGATCCGCTCACCCGCTTCCGCGAGCTGTTCCTTGTTCTTCATGAGCGACCCAAGGGCCTGCATCGCTTTCAGTTTGTCGAGCATGGGGTGTGTCTCTCGTCGAGTGTGTTATTTGCGTGGATAGACCTGTTTGACTGTGCCCTCAAAGGTGTCGAGCACCGCTTTAACCAACGGATCGTTCGCGGCTTCCTCCGGGCTCGGAAGATCCGAAGGAGGCAAGATCTGCTCAGATGCCTTGAGCGGAGCGGGTGTATTCTCCAGAGCGGGTTGGCTGGACTCAGGAATCGACGCTTGCTTGACCAATGATTCCGATGCAGGCTTTGCAAAGTCCGCTCGTCGACCGCCGGCGCGCGGAGCGGATGATGCTTCGTGCCGAACTGGCTTTGTGTTTGGCTTTGTACTTGGATTCGTGTTGGAAGTCGTGGGCGACGGTCGGCTGGGAGCAACAGATGCTGCAGGTGCCGACGCCGCCCTCAGGTTTTTTTTACAGAAGCTCCAGCAGGAACGCCGCCGCCTTGGACCAACGCGGTGAGGTCCGCGATTTTCTCTGTCATTGCGAGACGGACCATGCACGCATCGATGAGCGCACGAGGAGCCGGGGACGATTTGAGTGCTCGCTGGACCGATTCGCACAATGCGATCATGTGCACAATCCCCGCGGCGTCAAACTGTTTCGAGCGTTCAAACTCTGCATTCTTCGCGTCGTCCGCGAGCTCGACCAGATCCGTATCCACGCCGCACGCGCTCAACACCATGAGATCGCGGAAGCGTTCGAGGAGCGACGCGAGCATCTGTTCTGGTGCGATGCCAGTCGACAGGAGCTGCCCGGTTGCTCGCAGCACGGTCGCGGGATCACCTTGCGCGATCGCGTCGATGAGTTCTCCCATGACCTCGCGCTGCGGGAGTCCGAGGAGTTCTTCGAGGAGCTTGACGGAGAGTTTCTTCTCACCCGACGCCATGAGTCGATCGAGCAGCGAGAGCGCATCGCGCATCGAGCCGTTGCCAAGACGAGCGAGCGTATAGATGAGTTCTTGATCCGCTTTGAACTTCTCTTGCTTGAGTACTGATTCCAGATGCTCAGCGATCCGAGTCACTGGGATGTTGCGGAAATCGAATCGTTGACAGCGGGACTGGATTGTTGCTGGGACTTTGTGCGCTTCGGTGGTGCAAAGGATGAACTTCACATGCTCCGGAGGTTCTTCCATGGTTTTGAGCAGCGCGTTGAACGCCGCGGTCGAGAGCATGTGGACCTCGTCGATGATGTAGATCTTGAAGTGACCACGCATCGGTCGGTACGCGGAGTTTGAGATCAGCTCTCGTGCTTCCTCGACCTTGTTGTGTGACGCGGCGTCGATCTCGATGACATCGGTGTCCTGTCCAGAGAACACCGCGTCCGCGATGTCGTCCTTGTGCTCAGGATTGTTGAGTTCGTTCGCGAAGATCCGCGCCATGGAGGTCTTCCCGACGCCTCGCGTTCCGATGAACAGATACGCGTGGTGGACACGATCCGAATCGATCGCGGCTTTGAGCGTCTTGGCGATCGGTTCCTGTCCGATTACAGTGTCAAAGGTGCGGGAGCGGTGCTTTCGAGCGAGTGCGGTGTATGCCATGGAAGGAGTGTAGGAGCGTCGGATTCGGAGAAGAAACCAACGAAACGACCCGCCTTGGTTGACGCCCAGGACACCAACGGCACCGGGCGACGGCTGCTTATGGCTGCTGCGGTCAAGCCCTGACCAGGTTCACAGGCCACCCGTGCATCGGGCCCGGGCGTCAACCAGAGCGGGTCTGGACGAGGATCGTAGCGGGGTCAAGCACGAAAGCCACGCTCGCAGATTCGTATTGGTTTGTTGAGGTGAATCTGGTAGAATGTGTGCATGATCTGGTCCGGAAAGCTCTCCAAGAAAGAACTCGATGCCGGTGCTCGCTTTCGTGCCGTGCATTCGAGCTTTTTGACCCGCGCCCTCAAGTTTGGGCTCCGAACCCCCAGAATCCCAGCAAAGCGGGTCGATGAGGGCGGATACTCCGGTCTTCTCAAGATGAATGAAGCCGAGAAACGCTCCACCCTCTGGTGGGCAGCGGCAATGAGCCGGATGGATAACCTTGATCAATAGCTGATCGAGCGGGTTGGAATAATGCACCCAACCCCCCTGATTGTTCAATAAAGGCAGATCAAATGAAGCCTTCAAGGTGAATCGGCCGATTGATTCCCTAGCATTTCTGCGTATTCTGTACCATTCCAATGATTCAGACCACTATTCTAGTTTTGGGGATTCAATGAGCGACACACCAAACACTCCCGACGAAACCACTGGGACCGGATCGGTTCCAGAGCCGAGCGTCGATGCGACCCCCGATCATGTTTCCCAGAGCTGTGCCAAAGCACCGCTCAACCCCAAGTGGAGCATCAAACTCGGGATCATCACCTTCTTCGTGATCGGATTCGGAGCGTTGGGGCTCTACGACGCGACCGTGAAGTATCCAGCGCGTGGCGAGCGATTCGCGGATTGGGCAAAGTGGCAGTATCTTGATGCCGCGAAAAATGCTTCGAGCGAACAGTTCGGATTGTTCGAGCGCGAGACCAGCGTTACTGACCCAGAATCAGAACTCGCTCGGCTCAAAGAATCCGAAGAGCGCCGTCGCAACGCGACCGATGCACAAAATCAATCTTCAAATCGCAGACTCCGAGCGACCATGTACAACACTCGCTTGGAATGGCTCCAAGCACTCCAGACTGTGAGTCAGCTGACCCCTGAATACACAACCATCGAGAATCCGGGTGAAACCCTGACCTCGCTCCAAGCGAAGTGGACCTCTGCTGATTCGATCCCCAAGCCACTCAAGAGTTATGACATTCCTTCGCAGTGGGGGATCTTGGTCATCTGTTGGGGTGTGGGCGCGTGGATGCTGCTCAACATCTTTAAGGTCATCACCCAGAAGTTCTCATGGGATGCGGAGACGATGACATTCACTGTTCCCGGAGGCATCGAGATCACCCCTGCGCATCTTGAAGAAGTCGATAAGCGAAAGTGGGACAAGTTCATCGTGTTCCTCAAGCTCAACAGCACACATCCCTCGCATGCAGGCAAAGAAATCAAGGTGGACACCTACCAGCACGCGCTCGTCGAGGACTGGATCCTTGCGATGGAAAAGAAAGCAATGGAAACAAACGCTTCAGGTTCCCAAGAAGCTGGGGAATGATCCCAATCGCTCAATCAAATCTTGGTCCGCATAAACCGTCTGCACACAAGGCGTCGTGGTCATGATCTGGCTCATCCTCTCCATTGTGCTCGTGATAGTCACCATCGGGATCGCGATGACCGCGATCACCCTCCCAGGAATCTGGATGATGGCAGCATGCAGCGCGCTGCTCGCGCTGTGGGTGCCTGAATATGTCGGATGGTGGACGGTCCTCGTGCTCTTCGGGATTGCCGCGACCTCGGAACTGGTTGATTTCATTGCATCGGCACTGGGTGTCAAACGCATGGGTGGTTCGCGCAGCGGCGCAATCGGTTCAGTCATCGGTACGCTCGTCGGCGCGATCGCTGGATCATTCATCCTTCCGATTATCGGCTCAATCATCGGCGGCGTGATCGGCGCTGGAGGCGGCGCGTTCATCGCGGAATGGTCTGTCGCCAATCGAAGTATGAAGGATTCATTGCGATCAGGTTCTGGTGCCGCGGTGGGTCGGTTGATCTCGATGGTCATCAAGCTGATGCTTGCAGGAGCCGCGGCGGCGGTGCTCATGAGCATGGTGATCTACAACGCATTCTGAATGGTTTTCAGCAAACTACAGACCGACTTGATATGCTGTATCGGGCAAACGCTCGCCCAATTGAGGAGATTCCACCGGTGCTGAAGCGCAGTGTTGCAGACGCCCGGCAACCAGTCATGGCTGACAAAAAAGATACCAGTTCGTCCATCAAGTACTATGTTCTTGATACCAATGTGCTCCTGCACAACCCCAACGCGATGTTTGTGTTCCAGGAGAACCACATTGTGATCCCCTATCCGGTGCTCGAAGAACTCGACGCGATGAAACGCAGGGAAGACGATGTTGGACGAAACGCACGAACCGCGATCCGTCAGCTCGATCGTCTGCGTGGGTTCGGGAAACTGATCGAAGGTGTGTCGCTCGAAAAACTCGGCGTGCGTTCGAGCGGTGCAACAGGGTGGCTCAGCATCGATGTCGAGGACCACTCGCGTCCCCCGATTCTGTCCGCGGATAAACCAGACAACCGGATCATTGCCGCAGCATGGTCGTTGCATCGCGCCAACAACCGTGTGGTGTTTGTCTCCAAAGACCTTGCGGCACGCATCAAAGCGGACGCGCTGGGAATCAAGTCCGAAGATGTCCGCGATCAACGCGTAGACGCAAACCGCCTCTATCAGGGATATATGGAACTCGCGGTCAGTCGGGACATCATTGATGATCTTTATGCGGATCGCATGATGTCGATCGAGCGTCTTGAGCCGTATCTCAAGACGGAGACAGAGGACGGCGAATCCTACATGCGCGAGATCACTCCGAACCAGTATGTGATTCTCACCGACGCGCAGGATGAAACCCACTCCGGATTGGCGAGGCGATTGACAGATACAGAGCACTTGATCCCGGTCGCGGCGCAGCGCAAGCCGACCTTCGGGATCATGGCACGCAATGTCCAACAAACAATGGCAATGGACATGCTCCTCGACGACGAGATCAAACTGGTCACGCTTCTGGGAAGCGCGGGGACAGGGAAAACACTCCTCGCGATCGCAGCAGGGATGACCAAGGTCTTCCAAGAAGAGCGATTTGATAAGCTGCTTGTCGCGCGTCCGATCATGCCGATGGGGCGGGATATTGGATACCTGCCTGGCGATAAAGACGAGAAACTCGGTGCTTGGATGCAGCCAATCTTTGACAACCTGTCGTACCTGCTCTCGACGCGAGGATCTCCCAACCAAGCGCCGGAATCCAAAACCACGGAGCAGCGCATCGACAAGCTCATCGCGGATGGGCGATTGGTGCTTGAGCCATTGACCTATATCCGTGGTCGTTCGATCCCGCTGCAGTTCATGATCGTGGACGAGGCTCAGAACCTGACGCCGCACGAGGTGAAGACCATTGTCTCGCGTGTCGGTGAAGGGACCAAGCTGATCTTGACAGGCGATATCGGACAGATCGACAACCCATACCTCGATGAATCATCCAACGGCTTAAGTTACGCCGTCGAGAAGATGCGAGGGTTGGGCATGGTTGGTCATGTGACACTCGCAAAAACCGAACGATCCGAACTCGCATCGCTCGCTGCGGAAAGACTCTAACAAGTTCGTCGTATCTCAGGTTGTCTCGTCGATGAGTTTCTCAACACGGAAACGCTGGCGGTCGAAGTACGCGCGCCATTCCGTTTGTGTTTCGCGGAGCTGACCGTTGCGGATGTACTCAAGGACCTGCTGGTCCCCGATCCCCAGCATCTCCGCGCTGCGGACTGCGCCACGCAGGGATGGCAGGTAGTTCGGGTCGCGATCAATGGAGCGTTGGAAATGCTCGTAAGATTCGTCGGCCCAGCCGATGGTCTGGTACGCGAGTCCGATGTTGTAGTCCGGGCGTGGATCAGTGGTCTGCAGATCAGACGCGATTTTGTAAGCCGCGACGGCATCCGCGTAGTTCTTCTGCTGCATCAGCAGTTGTCCCATGTTGTTCCATGCTGCGAAGAGCGTGTTGTCTGCGTCGATCGACTCGCGGTACTTCGCGAGTGCTTTGACGGATTCGCCTTCCTCATGAAGCTTGGATGCTTCTCTGAAGAGTTCGAGTGCTTTGACGCGCGAGCGTTGGTTGTACGCTTCGACCGGATCGATCGCGGGTTCCGTTTTGTCCCAGTTCATTTTGGGCGCAGAGCATCCGACGAGGGTAGAAACTCCAAGGACTGCGAGCCCCGCTGCGGTGCGTGCGATCAGCGATTGGAGGGGGGGAGAAGTGTGGTTGCCGGTCGGCATGATGGGAACTCCTATTCGATCCGTTCATATCGCGTGAGCGTGACTTTGGTCTGCCAGCTCTTTGCGTTGAGGTTGATGGTGATCTCGCGGACTTCAAGTCCCGGGATCTGTGTCTGTGATTGCTGGATCCACTGAAGGATCTTCTCGAGCGATTCATCGCGAACTGTGTACGGGAAACTCAGCAAGCGAGCGTTCCCCTCTGTACGAGGCTGCGCGTTGCGAGGGATCGGAACGGTCAGCCCGATTTGTTCGCCGATCCGTTCGATCCGTGTTTTGATATCCGGGATCGGCGCGAACCGATCGTCCACAGTCGATTGTGATTGTGCGGATTCAAGCTCGCTAATCTGCGCGATCATCCGTTCGACATTGACCGCCGAGAGATGATTGTTCATCAATGTGCGATTGGCGGCGCTGTTGTGTCTCCACGCAACCGCAATGAAGATTAGTGCTGCGACGAAAACAATCAATCCGAATACAACGAAGTGCACAGGGCGCGATTGACGCTCATGCATCGCAGCTCGCGAAGCAAGCTCGTACCGATCATCGGCGCTCAATCTTGGTCTGCTCGGGATCGCACTCATGATGAACTCCCTGAGTCCCAGACCGCTGAGAATGCCGCTTCGATCAGGTTTCCTCGCCGGGACAGCTCGGATTGTGGTCGCCATTGGAGATGCGATCCTTCGATGGATCGGAGTGATTGATTGATTTGTTCCGCAAGCGCGAGGTCATCAACACGGATCTGGATCTTGACGAGCGTGTGGGTGAGCTGGATCGATTCGATCTCAATCCCGGACATCCCGAGCACATAGGAAATAGTCTCAAGCTCTTCAAGGATCGGCTTGGTCGGAGTCACCTTCATCGGTCCAGATCGGGAAATCAGTCGATCGAGACGCGCTTGGAGCTCGACTGTCGGGAGTCGAAGCTGCTGGATAGGCGGCTGGAGCTTCATAATCTCTTCGACCATTCCCGAACGGATGCCCTTTGCTTCAGACATCGTCTTTGAACCCTGAGCATACAGCGTGGTCGCGGTCCATCCGATCGCGACTCCAGCGATGACCAACGCGGCACCGGCCCAGCGGTACATCTTTCGATGAGATCGACCAGGACGGTTCGAAAGGTCACTCTTGGAGTGTGTGTGCTCTGAGGAGTCTTCTTGAATCTTGTGCGCCGCTCGGAGCGTCGCGAGGATGGGGTCTGGATCGGTGATCAGATCAGTTGTCGCCGTCGGCCAATGCTTGGTAAACACGCTACCGAACTGGTTGACATCCAATCCATCTTCCTGTTCAGGGAGCACGAGGACCACGCGGAGGGGCGCGACCCCGAGCTGGGATGCCCAACCGATCCAATCAGCGCACAGTCTTGAGAGATCGCTCTCATGGAACTGGGTATCCTCAGCGGATTGGCTAATACGCATCGATCCCGCGGCGATGAGCTTGCCCTCTTTCGACCAGGTCCAGATGATCCTGCCGCGATTGGGGTCCATGACAACGCAGCCGCAGATCGGATCGTCGGTTGAGACCACGCGCTGTGAGGCGCGTGCAGATGAACGATGCGGCGCTCCTGGATCCCAACATTGAGCGATCAGCGACCAGATGTTCTCGACGCGTCCGATCCGGATACCCATCGAGTCGAGCTGGTCGATCAGCAATCGTGCAGGGATATCCGGCGTAGCTACAACCGCTTGGCGTGAGCCTTCAGAAGTTTGTTCGTGATCGAGCGATTCGTAGTTGACCTCAAGAGGGAGGTTCGGGAATCGCTCACCCATTGTGGAATGAACAGCGCCTTCGAGATCGTCTTCATGATTTGAGTCCAGTTGATCAATCGCGGCATTGATCATTTCTGGTGCGGAGTCCTCTGGTTTGGTCCATGTGCAGACCGCGCCATCGGTGTCTAAGCAGAGAACTGGAAGGGATTTGGATGACCCACCACCAGATTTGAGCCGTTGACGGATCCAGACCGCGGCATCATCGATGGTTTCGAGCACCGCTTCTGGGGTCCCCCCAGTGGTTGCATCCCAGTGGTCATCGGAATGTCCGCCGACAAGTCGGACTCCAGCAAGGGCAAGCCCTCGGTCAGTGCGTTCAAGATAACAGATTCGATCGCTCAAGTGGTGTCTTTATTCGTTCGGGTTTGGGTCAGGTGGAGAGTGAAACCAAGCGGATTGTACCGCGAGGGGCTATTCGTTGTTTTCTTGCCTTCTGCGATTGTCATTGCCAGCATTTGCTCGATACGACGCGAGCGGCTCACGATCGAAACTGGTGACTTCTCGTCCCAGCTTCTTGTTCCGTAAAATCCGTTCCTGCATCGCACGCTGACGAGCGGGCATCTTTGACAAGCGTTCGAGTTCTTCTTCTGTCAGCACAACATCTTCTTCACGCATCGGAGGCGCAACGATGATGTCCGTCCCGGCGGAGACTGTGACAGCAGCGCCGCTTCGTTCTGCCAATCGGATGCGATCTTCAAGCTCGCCATCGCTGACAAGAATGAACTTTGGACGCACCGCTTTGATCGTAAGATCGTCAAGACCGAACGAACCGGCTTTGGCAATCGCGCCCTCTGCAACGATCCGCTGGACTCCGTCGATTCGGATAAACGCGAGCGGTTGTTCGCTGTCGTTGATGTAACCGGTGTAGCGGACACGCTTTGCGAGAGAACCGGGTTCGTCAATAATTGGTTGGTCGTCTGGTAATTCCGGATCAACGATATCGGGAACCGTGGTGACTTCTGGAGCGTTGTCGAGCATCCCAAAGCGAGCGGCAATGGAACCTGGATCAATCCGCATCGATACCGGTTGTTCAGTGTTTGATTCTGTCTGATCTGAATAGGAAACGCCGGGGATCGGAGCGTTTGCAGGCTGAGCAACCTCGTCGATGTTCGGAGTCAGCGCGGATTCAGGCAATCCGATGATCCCGATCCCGACTGCAGCAAGGATGCACACCACAGCGATGACCTGGTACACCAGTGTCAATCGGTTTGCTTTGGTTCGTGAAATGATTGCACTCATCGTATAACTCGTTCTTTCGGCCCAGTCAGGCACTGATTTTGGGTCACCCACAGGGTAGACCTTGCTCTAGTACAGATCGGCTGGATCGATGCTCTGACTGTCAATACCGAGGTCTTTCCATGTGTAGAACGCACCAATTTCCATTGCATTGCTTGATGCCGTGCGTCCGGTGTTGGATCGGATTCGGGTTACCCCGCCGTAACGGGCCAATAAACGCCCATTGCTGAGCCCTCTCCCGCCTCGAATTTCGACCAGAACGCCCCAGACCTGTACATCTGTCGCGAATCTTCGCAAAACCGCTGCTCGTTGTTCGGAGTTGACCCCTGCTCTGGTCGCAGTTTCGACGAGCAGTTGGCGCGTCATGCGTTCTCCGGATGCACGCTGGAGCATGATATCGTCCGCGAGTCTGAGCCCACGATCACCCGCGATTGCCATTGCCGTCGCGCGGATGACCTCAACAGGTGCTGTGTGGATACTGATCGCTGATGGCCCAAAGGGACGGGTCATATCCAGATACTGAACCTCGTTGACCGATTCGCTGAGATTTTTGAGCGCAAGACCGACTTCATCGACCTGACTGGATTCCACGCTGGAGAGGTCTGAGAGGAGCCCTCCTTGCGCATCAAAGAGGTAGATCGAGACAGTGGAGCCGTCGGACAGGGTGATGTCCATCGCTTTGCCTGTGTCTGCTTCGAGAACCTCGTCAAGTTCTCTGCCATTTTGCTGGCGCAACCAAGCGCCGATTGCTTCTTGGAGGCCGCGCCCGGAATGGTGCTCGTAGTACGAGTTGACCTGACGATTCACGACCAGTTGTTGGGTTGAGAGGCGTTTGAGCGAGAGGGACATGGTGAGTCCGACCGCGACCATGAGCAGAATCACCATCGGCATCACAAACCCTCGTGGGTTTGATCGAGCGCGGACACGATTGGGTGCGGAGTGATTCATGTGTCACCTCCACCGAGGTTGTGGTTGTTGCGTGGTGGAACAACGACCCCTCCGCCATCACCTGGTGGGCTTGGATCGTTCTGGCCACCACCGCCACCACCTCCGCCGATGCCGTTGTCGCCGTCTTCGTTTCCGGTGCCGTCGTTCGTACCTGCGATGTCGTCTTCTTCAGCGAGTTCCAGTGGATCGTCTCCGAGCACCCAGTCCACTTCGAACATCCACGATGCGTACTGGCCGTTCTTGAGCATCAGTTCAAACTCTGCGTATGCGGGAAGGTCGCTCATGGATTGAGCCGCGTATTCATCAACGCGTTCATCGCTCTTGTACACTGTCCATGAGCAGAGTTCGATGTTCTGGACAAGCGGGATCGCGCCAGCGAGCCTGTAACGGATTTCATCTTGGGTCCCGACGGTGTCGGAGAGCGGCGATCCGCCGTAGCGAAGATAGTTGCTTTCGGTGAGCAAGATCGGTCTCCACCACAGCGTCCATCCTTCGGATGCAAAGGGCAAGAGTTGAATCCGCTCATCTTCCTTGGGGTCGGGATCCATGATACCAACGGCGCGCATGACGCGTTCGCGTTCACCCGATGGTCGCAGTTCGAACACAGATCGGAGCACACCTTCTGAGGCGTCCGCCGAGGAGAAGTCCAGCGAGTCTTGGTCGCGATCGTTGATCCGCGCCCATGCTGCTGCTTTGGTTGCCATGTTGAGCCCGATCGGGGGCGTTGAGAGCACGACCTCAAATCGCTGCGGCTGCCACACTCCTGGAAGGTTCCCATAGATCGGATCCGCTTCAAGAATGATCCGAGGCCGAGTGTCGACCGGGTTGGTATCCGAGGTGTTGAGTCCTTCTGTGTCTGCGTTGACCTGCCTTTGGTCTTCATCAATCTGGAGCGAGAGCAGCGCCCTGCGGATCGTCATTTGCGCGATGTGGAGCTGGGTTGAGTGTTCGTACTGATCCCCAAAGATCCGATCCATGTTGCGTGCCGCTGCGAAGACTCCTGAGACTCCGAGCAAAACGAGCGCGCCCACGACGACTGCGAGTGTCATCTCAACAAGCGTGAATGCGGATCTTGAAGATGTCTTGGATTTTGTATGGATGGTCATGGCGCCCCTCCTGTGCTGTCGAGCTGCATGAGGCGTTCGAACAAGCGTTCCATCCCGCCTGGTGAGTCGATCATGGTCTGGAGCGAATCGGGGTTGGAGAACGCAAGGGGGTCGATGAGTCGTGTGAGTTGTGAGTTTGGGAACTCAGTAGAGAATCCGCGTCCTCCTCCGGAGTCTTCGCTGAGCCAGACGCGGATGGACACCAAGCGGATGCGATCGAAGTTGATCCCCGAACCGATCGTGTTGTCCTCCGCTTCGGGAGGGGGTTCCGCCATCTCAAACTTCACAGGATCGACATCGAGCGTCCATCGGAACAGATCCATGTCGTATTCGATCGGGAGCGATTTGTCAGGCATCCCGTCCTGGTCGTCGATGTACTGGAGCATCAACCGGTTCGCGAGTTCCGCAGCTCCGAGGCGCTGCTGCATGCGGCGCTGGGACGAGTTCATGAACGAGACCGCGCTCGCGAGCGTCGCCGCGACCATCCCGAGCAGGACGGTTGCCAGCACCGCTTCGATCAGTGTGGCGCCCCGTCGGGATGTGGGTCTATTGGGGTTCATGATTCGTGCGATCGGTTCGTAGATTGAGCGAGCGGATCAGTTGCTGCTGTTCACATCCATGGTCCAGACATTGATGTCGTCTTCGGTGCCCATCTCTTTGTCTGGTCCTGCGGAGCGGAGCTCGTACTCGCGTGTGCCGCCTGGGGTTGGGAGGTAGTAGAACTGTTCTTTGAACGAGTCAAAGTCGGATCCTTCTTCCATGAACGATGGGATCAGCATCGCGAGTGTCGCTGGCGCGTCTCCCGCGTTTTCGGCGCGGTACGACTCGATCTGTGTTTTGATCACCATCATCGAGTTCTTGGTTGTGCGGATGCGTGCTTTCTTGATCTGCGACGGAACCGCAACGGCGGCGCCTGCCATGAGCAAGCCGAGGATCACGAGCACCGCGGTGAGTTCGATCAACGAGAACCCGGGACGGGCGAATCGTGCGTTTCGTGTGAGTTGTGCGTCAAGCGTGGTCATGGTCGGCTCCAAAGGTTCAACGCCGATGCTCGGCGTGTGTTGCATTCATATATATGCAGGCATGGTTGCCCGCTCTGGTTCATTATAAGACCGATCCGGTCATGTTCATCATCGGGAGCATGATCGCGAGGATCATCGTTCCAACAATCATAAAGAGGATCACGATGAGCAATGGCTCAAGCATCGCCATCAAGCGAGCGGTCTTTTTGTCGACATTCTGTGCGTGGTCTTTCGCGAGCGAATCAAACGCGGATTCAAGATCCCCCGCTTGATCCGCAGCAATCAGCAGCTTCCGCGTAGCGAGCGGGAGCGCGTCTACTTTTTCGATCAGCGAGCGAAACAACCCTCCCTCGATGAGTCGTTGCTGCAGGCGTTTGAGGTCTTTGTTGAGTTTGGGGTGTCCGATGACTCCAGACGACACTGAGATCGCGTCGGAGAGGACGATGCCGGATCGGGTCATCGATCCCATTACGGAGAAGAAGCGGGTGAGTTCCTGTTCGAGCACAACATCGCGAACGAAAGGCATGTTGCGTGTCAGCTTGACCGCAAGCTTTGCAAGCGCAGATCTCCAAAGGAATCCAACGATGATCAGCACCGCCGCTCCACCAAGGATGAAGAGGATGTTGGCGCGGAGGAACGATCCCGCGGCGACAAGGATCTTGGTAAACACAGGCACATCGATCCCTGAACTTGCCATGGATTCGCCGATGGTCGGGATGACGAGGGTCATCATGACCAATCCCGCGATCAACGCGATCGAGAGCACGATGCTTGGGTAAATCATCAATGTTGCGGCTTTACCAGAAACTTCGAGACGACGACGAGCGCCGATCGAGAGTTGTTTGCAAGCGCCGGCAAGATCACCGGTTTTCTCCGCGGCTTTGTACACGGCACAGGTTACTTCGTCGAAGCTCCCTACCTTGGCGCATCCGTCGCTGAAGCTGGTTCCCTGCGCGACGAGCGAGCGGAGTTGGAGGATGCGATCCTCGTTCCCAGCTTTGACCACGCTTGCCGCGACTTCGAGCGCTTCGGTCAGCGGCACACCTCGTTCGAGAAGCTGCGCGAGCTGAGCGTCAAACTCCGCGTGGTCCTTGAGTGACATTTCCGGTTCATTGGATGCCCAGTCCGGGAGTTTCCAGGTCCGGATAAGCACCTGCCGTTCTTTGCGGAGTGTGGTCGCGAGCGCTCGGCTCGAGCGTGCTGTGCGGACACCGATCGCTTTGCCCCCAGAGGACTTGTTGGCGATGTAGAGAAATGAGCTGTTGAATGAGGCTCTGGACATATGGACTGGGGGTCTGGAATCGGGGTTTGGTGGTCAGAACAGTGGATCGGACAGATTATCGGTCGAGTCCCTCTCTAGATACCGATCGAACGATCCTTTGGTTCAACATCGGCGGCTCAAGGGGAGCAACTGTATACGATATGGTCGGTTGAGGGCTTGAATTGCTGGCTCGAGCGGCTCAAAGCCCTCCCCAGAATGCAGAACGCTCCAATCGTGACGAGAATGCTCCTGATCTTGAATTTGACCGGAATTTGTACCCATTCGATCATCCCATCCAATGAGATCCACCATGACCATGACCTCCACTCCCGCTCAGAACGAATCAACCGACACCTCTGGCACCCCAAGCGGGACCATGCGAGGGCTCATCAAGCACCATGCAGGTTCCGAGCTCAAGCTTGTGAACGACCGTCCGATCCCTGAGCCGGGACCTCGTGAAGTCCGGATCAAGGTCCGCAAGGTCGGCATCTGTGGCACGGATCGACACATCTGGGAGTGGGACGAGTGGGCCGCGGGACGAATCCCTCCTGGGATCATCACCGGCCACGAGTTTGTTGGAGAAGTGGACAAGGTTGGTTCTGCCGTGACCAAGTTCTCCGTTGGTCGTCGCGTGAGTGCTGAGGGGCATATGACCGAGGGGCTCGATTACAACTCTCGCACAGGAAACGCGCACATCGCGACGGACACGATGATATTCGGGATCGACTGCGATGGGTGCTTCGCGGAGTACATGGTGGTTCCTGAAGAGAATGTGTGGCCCGTGCATCCCGACATCGACGACAAGCACGCAGCGATCTTTGACCCGCTCGGGAACGCGGTGCACACCGTGATGGAAGCGGGGGTCAGCGCCAAGACTGTGCTGATTTCAGGGGTCGGGATCATCGGACTCATGGCGGTGACTGTAGCAAAGGCGGCGGGGGCCGCGAAGATTTACTGTACAGATGTGAACCCGGAGCGTTTGGCGCTCGCGAAGAAGCTCGGCGCCTATGAAGCGTTCGACGCGCGCGACGATTCATGGATCAAGCGGGTCCGCGAGGAAACCCACCAAGGCGTCGATGTGCTTCTGGAAATGTCCGGCGCACCCGCTGCGATGGATCAGGGATTCAGAGCACTGCGTAACGGTGGACGAGCAGCGCTGCTCGGACTTCCGGCTCGCACGGTGGACTTCGACTTCAACGCGCACATCATCTTCAAAGGATGCACAGTGCTCGGAATCAACGGCCGGCGCATGTGGGAGACCTGGTACCAGATGGAAAAACTACTGTTGTCTGGAAGACTTGAGCTCGATGACATCATCACCCACGAGTTCCCGATGAGCGATTACCAAGAAGCGTTCCGCACTATGATCTCCGGTGACGGGATCAAAGTGCTGATGAATGTCGGGGAATAATCTGATGCCTGCGCCGGACCATCCATTCTTTGAGCAGCACAAGGAAGTATGGAATCGCATTGGGCAAGCCGCACTGAATCGTGGGCACAGCGCGAAGGTCGCATCGGATGTTGCTTTCCACATGCTCGATTGGCATGAGGATCTCACACGGCTTGTCGCATTCTTGGAGAGTCCATCTGAGTGCAGCACCAAGGAACTCGACAGTTTACTCAGCGACTTCCTGATCCATGTACCGAATCACATCGCAGCCGCGGCGAAGCTCTACACGGAGTGTGGCGTGCAGGATATCTTTGGTGTCGGTGCGTGCAACAATGATGAAGAGGAGTGATTGGATGAAACGGATTCTCTCGGCTCTCGCAGTGCTTCTCTTGCCATCAACCTTGCTTGCGTCTGAACCTGTCGAGCCGCTGCGCATCGCTGTGATCGGTCTGGTGCATGGTCATGTCGAGGGCGTGCTCTGGCAAGCGAAGGATCGGGACGATCTGCAGATCGTCGGGATCTACGACCCCAATCCTGAGCTGTTCACAAAGTACAAAGACAAGTACGCGCTCGACGAGTCGTGGTACTTCGATGACCTCGACGAGATGCTCGACGCGACCAAACCTGAAGCGGCGAGCGTGATGACTTCGATCAAGGACCACATCGACGCGGTCCGCGCGTGCGCTCCGCGTGGTATCCACACGCTCATCGAGAAACCCCT
>JARGNC010000040.1 GCA_029212425.1 Phycisphaerales bacterium | reverse complement strand
AACTGGCTGCCGTATACGACACGCTAGGCAGGCACGAGGACGCCGAACCATTGTTCTTAGGTGCAGTGACAGTCTTTCGTGATCAACTGGGGGAATCCCATCCATTAACGCAGCGCGCGGCCGAACTGTTGGCTACGCATTACCGCTCTCGAGGGATGGATGAGCTTGCAGACCAATGGGAAGCCGGCGATCCATAAACACGGCTGTAGCAATCCCCTAGGGTGTTTTAAATTATATTTTCAGTTTCATGGAGCGCGCATACTTCAAATTTCGCAGTGTAGTTGTGGGCTGTACATTCAGCCTCAATCACCTACAAGAAAGAGGAAGTGAGAATCATGAAACGTATCGAACGAAAGATCATCGCAAGCATTCTTTGTGTATCCGCATCATCAGCAGTGTCCGCGGATGTACTGGTCAGTAATTTGAATCAGAGCAGCAACTTTACACCTTCGAGTACCGGTTTGCACACAAACAGTATTATTTATTCAAGCCAGTTCGTTACCGGTACGGATCTGTCTGAGGTATTCAGTGCTACCGCACGCCTCAGAAATGCATCTGGCTTTGGGGATGCAACATACGAAGCGTATATATACACTGATTCAGGCATGGGTCCAGATTCACTTGTTGCATCCTTTGACTCAACCCCGACCATTCTCGATGGCGGCGGGACTCAATCTGTAAGCTTCGCATCAGTCGCGGGCATCGCGCTCGATTCCAACACCGCATATTGGTTCGGAGTCCGGAACACTACAGGCACATACATGGGATGGGAAGCAACCGGATCCGACGCAGAATCCTCTACAGCCGGATGGACGATCGATGATGAGGCAACATATCGATCAAGCAATAACGGTGCAAGTTGGCAAGACTACACAGCTACCTATGGCGGAAAGGTGTTCAAGTTTGCAATCGAGGGCAATACGGTACCAGCACCTGGCGCTTTCATGCTCCTAAGTGCCGGTGGGGTAATCGCATCTCGCCGCCGTCGATAATAAATATTCATTATTTCATCATTCCCGCCCCCGGCCCTATGGCTGGGGGCTTGTCATGGACATGATCGCTAGCGGAAATGAAGTAAATGCTCATGAGGGAACATATACAGTTGGTCCCCGTTAGAGCATCTCTTCGAGTTCACTCCATCGAGCATAAAGCTCTGCAACTCGGGCTTGCCCCGCTTCGAGTTTCGAGTATGCTTCAGCGGCTCGTTTGTGATCAGATTTCAAAGCGGGATCTGCAGCTGCTTCCACGAGTTGCTCCAGATCTGATTCAGCTTTGAGAATAGTTTCTTCCATGCCGTCGTATTCAAGTTGGTACTTGTAGGAGAGTTTCCCTGTCCTTGACGTACCCTTTACTTTTTGAGTTGGCTCTTTGGGTTTGGGAGCTTCTGGTTTTGGTTGGGTCACCTTGTTTGATGCCTGCCATTGCTCAATAGAAGCAAACCATTTCCCGCTACCCCGATTATCCAGTGCAAGATATTCTGTAGAGATTCGTTCGAGCAAGAATCGATCGTGGGTGACAAGCACAATCGCTCCCGAGAATGCCATCAATGATTCTTCGAGTACCTCGAGTGATGGGATGTCAAGATCGTTTGTGGGCTCATCCAGAAGCAGTAAATCAGCAGGAAGCAATGTCAAGTTCGCAATCAAGACTCGTGCTTGTTCACCACCAGAGAGGTTCTTCAGTCTCGTTGAGAGTTGATCCGGGCTAAACAAGAACTTTCTTGCCCACCCAGTGACATGAATGGACTGCCCGTTGTAGTTGAGTGTCTCGCCGTAGGGGCACAACGCTTCTTGGAGAGTCTGGTTCTGATCCAGTGCTTCCCGATGCTGACTGAAAGTAACAACATTGAGATTCTCAGCTGAGACGATCGAACCGGAATCTTGCTTTAGATCGCCAGACATCAATCGCATCAATGTAGTCTTCCCAGATCCGTTGACACCAAGCAGGCCAACCCTTTGACCAGGTGAAAGTGTGAGGCTGAGATCTTCGAAAAGTTGCTTGTTTCCAAGTTTCTTCGAAACACCTTCAAGGACAAGCAGTTTGTTTGTTTTTCGCCCCGTAGATTGGAAGGAGAACGAAGCCGTTTTCGAGGTGGCCTGATTTCGATCAGAAGTTGCTTTCAGTTCTTCTCGTCGAACTGAGGCCGCTTGAACCTGTGTTTTATTCCGAGTTTGCCTTCCTTGGATTCCTTGGTTAAGCCAAGCGGTATCCCTTCGGACCTTTGATGCGATACTTGTCTGTGCAGCTTGCTGTGCTTCCAGAAAGGCTTCTTTACGCTTCACAAACTCCGAATAGTTCCCAGCAGACTCAAAGGCGCCTCCCGGATATGCCTTGGAGAGTTCAATAATACGCGTTGCAGTATTCTCAAGGAATCTACGATCGTGCGTGACGAACACAATCGAAATGGCAACTTGCTTAACAAACCGCTCCAACCAAAGGACACCCTCAAGGTCGAGGTGGTTGGTTGGCTCATCAAGCATAAGCAGTTCAGGGTCATGAGCAATCGCTCTAGCGAGTGACAACCTCTTGCGCCATCCGCCGGAAAGCGATGCGACTGGCTGCTCAAGGTTGGAGAACCCAAGTTTCGTGAGGGTGATTTCTGCTCTCGTTGTTGAGTCCATTCCTGTGTCGAGGTCGATTCCAAGGTCATCTCGCACGACGGATAGTGGGGTAGATCCATCTGCGAAACGATCATCTTGCTGAACATAGACGGCTCTAAGAGCTTGCTTTCTGGTGAGTTCCCCATCGTCATGGTGCTCTAAGCCTGCAAGTATCTTGAGGAGTGTGGTTTTCCCGCTTCCATTGGGGCCGATCAGACCGATTCGCTCACCCTCATTCACATTGAGCGAAACACCTTCAAAGAGGGTGTTGGACGGGAACGCTTTCGTCAAGTTTCGTGCGGAGAGTAGGCTTTGCATTTTGATCTACTTTGATGGTGACAGTCAATACCAAACAATGCTCGGGATTCAAACCGAGTCATGAGGATAGCACGGTGTACTCGCAATAGGAACCACAAATGACGCGGAGCCTGTTGAGTTGACCTGTATCCAGATGGAAACCATGGAGTAGGGTGTTCTGGGTTCCGAACGCCAAACAGGTACTTGCCTGATCAAGTCAACCGCTACGGTACGCGGTGAGTATCGCGTCGACATTCTTTTTTGCATCACCAAACAGCATCTGCGTGTTAGGCTTAAAGAAGAGCGGATTGGCAATCCCCGCATAACCACTCGCCATGCTTCGTTTCATGACGATGACATCCTTTGCTTTCCACACTTCGAGCACTGGCATGCCTGCAATAGTACTTGCAGGGTCATCTATCGCACTTGGGTTAACGATGTCGTTGGCTCCAATCACCAAAACCAGATCGGTCTCTGGGAATTCGTGGTTGATCTCATCCATTTCGAGAACGATGTCATAAGACACATTCGCCTCAGCGAGCAAAACATTCATGTGCCCCGGAAGTCGCCCCGCGATCGGATGTATCGCGAACTGTACCATGACACCATTCGACTGGAGATCTTTCGTCAGTTCAGAGAGTGTGTGCTGAGCTTGAGCGACAGCCATGCCATACCCAGGTACGATGACGATTCGCTTCGCGTTCCGGATCAATGACACGGTCTGATCAACCTGTATCTCACGATGTTCGCCCTCTACTTCAACCGCAGTTCCTTCCGCTGCACCAAACCCACCAAGAATGACACTCAAAAACGAGCGATTCATTCCTTTACACATGATGTAGCTCAGGATTGCGCCGCTCGATCCAACAAGTGCTCCGGTGATGATCAACAAATCATTCGAAAGCATGAATCCAGCGGCAGCTGCTGCCCAGCCAGAATAGCTGTTAAGCATTGACACAACCACCGGCATATCCGCGCCACCGATCGCCATGACCATATGGATTCCGAGCAACGCGGTGATTGCTGTTGCTGCGCCGAGCAGCCACAATGATCGTGCAATCTGTTCTGTCTCAACAGCGTGTACAAACTGGGATCCTATCCAAAGAGTGACCAAGAGCACGATGATGTTTGCTAAGTGTCGAGCGGGCAGAATCAAAGGCTTTCCGCCAATTATGCCGTGAAGCTTTGCAAACGCAATCACTGAGCCAGTAAAGGTCACTGAACCGATACAGACACCTATGTAAATCTCGATGGTATGTATTGCCGCTTCTGCACCAATCATGGTGTGATTGGGTTTAAGTAAAGTTGCAAACCCTACCAGAACAGCCGCGGCACCTACAAAGCTATGGAGTAACGCGACCAACTGAGGCATCTCAGTCATCTGTACACGGCTCGCAAGAACCCAACCAATGAGTGCTGCAGGAATCAATGCGAGTGCCAGCATTCCGTAGCCACTGAATTGCTGACCAGCAGCAGTTGCAACCAATGCGATCAGCATGCCTGCAATACCAAAGAAGTTTCCACGGCGGGCGGTTTCAGGGTTTCCCAACCCCGACAAACTGAGAATGAACAACGCAGCAGCAACCGTGTAAGCAACAGTAGAAAGGGTATTGGGCATCATGGACCTATGAAAATGGTGTTCAACAAAGTGACGAAAACAAATCTACCGATGAAACATCGAAAGCATTCGGCGAGTGACCAAGAACCCGCCGGAGATATTGATCGCGGCTATGAAAACCGCAACTGCACTGAGAATCGTGACTGTGTGTGTTGGAGCACCCGATAGATGCATCATGCCACCGATTAGGATAATCCCGCTGATCGCATTGGTCACACTCATCAAAGGGGTATGCAAAGCCGGAGCGACATTCCAAACCACCTGCCATCCCACAAAGCATGCGAGCACGAACACGGTAAAGTGACTCAGGAACGATTCTGGTGCTGAAACACCGAGCCCAAAGAGTGCAAGAGCCGCAATGATGAGCACGAGATACTGTAACCAAGGAGCAGGTTTTTTGACTTCAACCTTCGTCACTTCAAGGGTATCTGCCCGTGGTTGATCTGGAGAAGTTGCAATCACCGGCGGCGTAACCTGTGGGGGAGGCCAGGTCGTTTCACCTTTGTGACACACCAAGGCGCCACGGATGATTTCATTTTCCAAATCAATTTTGAAGTTTTGAACCCCACCCATCTCATCAATCATGTTCACCAATGTTGACGCGTAAAGCCAGCTGGTCTGAATGGCCATTCGACTCGGTAGATCTGTATAGCCAACAATACGGACTCCTTTATGAATTTTGAGCTCGCCCGGCTCAGTCAGCGCACAGTTCCCGCCTTGCTGTGCTGCCATATCCACAATGACTCCCCCTTCACGCATGGATTCAACCATACCCGCCGTGATGAGCAGTGGGGCGGGTTTCCCTGGGATGAGTGCTGTCGAGATGATGATGTCCACATCCATTGCTTGCTGAGCAAACAGCTTCATCTCAGCATCAAGAAACTCCTTGGACATGACTTTCGCGTATCCGCCTTGTCCCGCACCTTCCTCATCGAAGTCGAGTTCCAAAAACTCCGCCCCCATCGAGCGAACCTGGTCGCCAACTTCCAGCCGAGTGTCAAAGGCACGAACAATCGCTCCCAGTGACCTCGCTGTTCCGATCGCAGCGAGCCCAGCCACACCTGCCCCGATCACAAGAACCTTCGCGGGCTTGATCGCTCCCGCAGCTGTGCTCTGACCAGTCAGAAATCGAGGGTACACATTCACCGCTTCGATAACCGCTCGATATCCCGCGGCGTTTGCCATCGCGCTCAACGCGTCAACCTTTTGAGCTCTGGTAATCCGAGGAACACAGTCCATCGCAAGCACCGACGCGCCACGGGCATTGAGTTTGTCCAAAAGACTTTGGTGCTGAGCAGGCCAAATAAATCCGATCAGACATCCACCCTGTTGAATCAGATCCGCTTCATGCGCGTCTAAATCCTCGTGATATTGTGGAGAATGGACTTTGAGGACAATATCCGAGTCCGCCCAGAGCGATCGAACATCATTCGTAATGACGGCCCCCGCCTCAGCATACATCTCGTCATAGTGCTCAGCTGCGTTTCCTGCCCCCTGTTCGACAACGACTGTAAATCCCATCTGGATCAAGTCTTTAACCGTTCGGGGAGTTCCCGCAACTCTTCGTTCGCCGGGGTGAATTTCTTTGGGTATTCCGATCCGCATATGCTGTTCTCGCTGATTGGTTCTGGTCTTGCTCCACTATACCAGAATGCCAGAATCAAAGTCGGATGTTTCCCCCAGTATCGACACCCCGATCACCGACCATGCCGTCTGGGTAGACTTCGTACGCCTAAAATGCCCAATCGCTCGGCTTAGCCGATACGGACTTTACAACGCTCAATCCCAAGCGGGTTAAGGCATATATGACAACCCATCAACCAATCGAAAAAACCTCAGCTGTTCTCGACTCCGTCGTGATCCGATTCTGCGGCGATTCAGGCGACGGCATGCAGCTCACCGGTGGCCAGTTTACCGAGACCTCCGCGATCTTTGGAAACGATTTCGCAACTTTCCCAGACTTCCCTGCTGAGATCCGTGCCCCGAAAGGCACGACCTTTGGGGTTTCAGGTTTCCAACTCCAGTTCTCTAGCGAAGACATCTTTACCCCTGGCGATCGTGTAAACGCAATGATCGCGATGAACCCAGCAGGACTAAAAGTCAATATTGATGATGTCGAACCGGGTGGAATCATCATCGTCAACGAAGACGAGTTCACCAAAGGCAATCTATCGAAATGCGGCTACCCCGCTGGCTACAACCCGCTCGACGATGAAATTATCAATGCCAAATACACCCTCGTCAAGGTACCGATGTCCAGACTGACGAAGGACTCCCTTGCAGATTCTGGGATGGGCGCTAAGGACATCAACAGATGCCGAAACATGTTCGCTCTCGGCATTGTCTATTGGCTCTATGAGCGTCCCATTGACCAAACCATCAAGTACCTCAACAATAAATTCGCGACAAAGAAGAATCTCCCAGAGGTCGCAGAGATCAATATCCAAGCTCTGAAAGCAGGATATTACTTTGGAGAAACCTCAGAACTCTTTCCATCTCGCTACCGCGTTCCTCCTGCGAAACAAGAGCCTGGAATCTACAGGCAAATCAGCGGAAATGAAGCAACAGTCCTTGGATTGGTGACCGCTTCTCAAAAAGCAAACAAACCGATTGTTTATGCCAGCTACCCAATCACCCCAGCATCAAGTGTGATCCAAGGCTTGTCAAACCTCAAACGATTTGGCATCAAAACCATCCAGTCCGAAGACGAGATCGCCGCGATCTGCACCGCGATCGGAGCGAGCTTTGCAGGTGATATCGGCGTAACCGGAACCTCCGGCCCTGGACTGGCGCTCAAAGGCGAAGCAATGGGGCTCGCGCTCATGCTCGAACTCCCGCTCGTCATCGTCGATGTTCAGCGAGCCGGACCAGCGACCGGTCTTCCAACCAAGACCGAGCAAGCGGACCTGCTTCAAGCAATGTTTGGCCGTCATTGCGAGAGCCCCCTCATCATCGTCGCCCCACGAAGCCCCTCCGACTGTTTCAACATGGCGATTGAAGCGGTGCGACTTTCGGTCAAATACATGTGCCCCGTGATCTACCTCTCCGATGGGTACATCGCCAACGGCGCGGAGCCTTGGAAGGTGCCTGATGTGAATCAGATCCCCGAGATCACCATCACGCATCCTACAATAGCAGACATAGGTGAGGACGGCTTCCGTCCATACGAACGCGATCCGCAAACACTCGCTCGCAGATGGGCGATCCCGGGAACCCCTGGACTCGAGCACCGCGTCGGGAGTCTTGAAAAAGAAGACGAGACAGGGAATGTCTCCTACGACCCAGACAACCACGATAAGATGGTCCGCTTGCGTGCCGAGAAAGTCGCCCGCGTCGCGGAGTCAATACCGCTCTTGGAAATCGACGGCGATCCAACGGGGGATGTCCTCGTCCTGGGATGGGGTGGCACCTACGGCTCCATCACCACCGCGGTCCACCAACTCCGCGTCAAGGGGCACAAGGTCAGCTCCGCGCACCTCCAGTACCTCAACCCGTTCCCTTCGAACACAGAAGAAGTTCTGAGGTCATTCAAGAAGATCATCATCCCTGAGATCAATCTCGGACAACTCAGCTTCCTGATCCGCGCAAAGTTCCTCATCGAAACCCACGGCATCAACATCGTTAAAGGCCAGCCCTTCAAGGTCGAAACACTGGCTGAGCGCATCGAGGAGGTGATCGAGTCATGAGCACCATCGAATCCAAAGACACGACCCTCCCGATCTACACCGCCAAGGACTTTACCACCGACCAGGATGTCCGCTGGTGTCCCGGTTGCGGAGACTACGCCGCGCTTGCAGCAGTCCGTAAAGCTCTCCCCGGAGTCAACACACGCAAAGAAGACTTCGTGTTCGTCTCTGGAATCGGGTGCGCTGCTCGATTCCCGTACTACGTCGACACATACGGCATGCACTCGATCCATGGCCGAGCCCTCGCGGTCGCGACCGGAGTCAAGTGCGCCAACCCTGAACTCGAAGTCTGTGTGGTCTCAGGAGACGGCGACCTGCTCTCTATCGGAGGCAACCACACCATCCACACGATGCGCCGGAATGTTGACCTCACCATCATGCTCCTCAACAACAAGATCTACGGCCTCACCAAGGGGCAGTACTCTCCAACCAGCGAACAGGGCAAAGTCTCCCCGACTTCCCCAGCAGGATCGATCGACTTCCCGGTCAACCCGATCGCGATCGCGGTCGCATCCGGATGCACCTTCATTGCTCGCAGCATTGATGTGGATATGAAAGGCATGGACGAGATCTACAAGCGAGGCATCGCGCACAAGGGTACTTCGTTTATCGAGGTCTACCAGGACTGCAACATCTTCAACCACAAGGCGTGGTTCTACGCATCACAAAAAGACACCATGCCCGAAAACACCATCAAGGTCGAGCATGGCAAGCCGTTGATCTTCGGCTCAGAACACAATAAAGGCATCCGTTTCAACAACGGGAAACCAGAAATCGTCAACATTGGCAAGAACGGAATCACAGAATCAGATCTCATTATCCATGATGAAACCAACATGTTCCTTGCGAATATGTACTCCCAGATGGCGCATCCAGAGTTCCCCGAACCGATCGGAGTACTCCATGCGGATCCATCCAAGCCGACCTACAACGAGCTACTGCAGAATCAGCTTGACGAGGCCAAATCAAAGGCGAACTCCAAACAGCTTGACCTTCAGGCATTGGTCACTGGGAACGAATCGTGGGAAGTGAAATAAATCTGCATCCAAGTTTGAAGTATCTCACGCCGTAGCTTAATTCCTCTTGTGGTTACTCTAGATT
Source organism: Phycisphaerales bacterium (assembly GCA_029212425.1). Lineage (GTDB taxonomy): Bacteria > Planctomycetota > Phycisphaerae > Phycisphaerales > UBA1924 > UBA1924. The sequence goes on along the minus strand of JARGNC010000040.1, from coordinate 6,964 downwards.
CAACGGTTTCGATATCAACTCGTTCGTTCTTGTACCAAGTTGCACGGATTTTCACGCATCGCCTGCAGGACTCGTCTCATTGACATCCTTTCGCGAAAGTGGAAATGAACAGTGAAACATCGAGAAAATTAAGATTCCCATCCTCTGCAAAATCAGCCATCAGGTTTCCTTCTTGAAATGCTTGCAAAAATGCACTGAGATCCAGAAAATTGAGAGCGTGATCGCGATTCATATCCACGACACAACTCTCAAACAACATCTCAAAGAGATCTTCAGCAAGATGGACCGCAGTTTGAATATCACCTGGATGCACTTGACCTGCGTCTAGTGTGTATCGCACTGGATCATACAGATTCGGCGGAGTTCCATCAAATAAGTTGAAATAACTCACGAACTTGTCCTGAGGGTTTCGATTGGCAACTCTTGCCAAGATTTCATTGACCTCTGCCAAATACGGTCCAATTGAAGCCCCTTCAAGTGGCCATGGTGAAACGAATACGAAGGTAGGTCGCTCACGATTCTCAGCCGTAAACGCAAGCTCCCATTAAGCTACAAGTTCGATGATCCTCGACTCAAACACCGATATCCCCTCCGGCTCAGCGTTATGCCCAAGCATCACCATCACATGAGATGCATCTGACATTTGAATAAGAGCTCTTCGGCTCAGATTTGAAGTTCGATTCAAATGATCTTGGACATTCCAACCACCTCGTCCTTGGTAAGCCGCCATAAATCCATTCGTGGTACCAGTTTCATGCTCCGCAACCACAAACGAAACACCGAGCACTTGTAGAGTCTGCCCGGCTTGTTCAACATACCCAGACGGAAGAAAGAGCCCAACCCCGACTCGAACTGCTTGCGGATCAATCGAAGCGGGGATGAACTGCTCAATGATCTGAATGCCATCAAACTGATCGAGAAGATGCACTTGCTGACCCGAGACATCGCTCAGGTCACCCCGCTCACCACGAGTCATCACCGCTGGGACACTCCCAGGACCTGTTCGCACGGCGATCTTTGCAATCAAATCCACTCCGACACCCCATGGGGTGGAATATGGAGCGTCCACATTCCAATCACCAAACCCAATCCGATATCTCCCAAATCTTGCGCCGGGTGATTGGACATCACCGGAACAAGTCCATTGAGAAGCAGAAGGAGCAAAGAAATCCTCAGAACCACCATCATTCCATCCAGTATTTGGATTCACAACGGTGTATTGCAAACTGTTTATGCTGATATTGTTCACCAAGTAACCCGCTGAGGATGCACCGGCGCTCAATTGTTCGCCAACAAATGGAACATCCCATCGATGGAACTGGGTTCGAATTCGTTTGGGATCAGGTGTAGTGGTCTGAGAATCTCCCACAACAATGCACCGGAATTCAGTCGGATTCAACATAGAAGTCTCGATTTCAGCAGGAAGAGCATCGTTGTAAATGTCTGAATCCGCTAATACCTCATTTTCGAAAGACTTCCCAAAGACAAGAAAGCACACGAGAAACTGCACTGCGACAACATTTCGAATCATGAATAGCAAATAACGCATAAGGAACCTCCAAAATAAATAACGCTCGACTACTAGCCAAGCGAAGTAAAAGGCGCCTAATTTATCAAATTCCTAGCTGTTAATTAATACTCAAAACTACCTAATTTGCAATATCAAGAAACAATTGGCGGGTTTATGATAATATAATTCCTGCAAATTTTTTGCACGCCATCGATCATGTGGGCAAAATGCACCATTTTGTAGCAAATTTGACTATGTGGTCTTTTTGCCGACCATCACAAGAGCAGTTGATAAGCATGTGCGAATCATAAATTTATGCAAGACGCGAGTTCAATCGCCATCGCCCAAGCCGTCCGGATCTTCTATGTAACTTAAAAAGAGTGGACTAGCTGCGATACAAACGAGCATCCGATACTGAATGCATGGCAAAGCTTTGGACTTGTTCCAATTACGATCTGGTAAATTTCAGAATTGGAAAACAGCAGCAGACGAGGCCGGCTGTATATATAAACTTACAGGTGCAGTTGGCTTTAAATTTTGCGAAGCTTCACAGCCAAAGCGCAGAACAACAGCTTGCTATGGATCGTGATGCGTTCTTCAATTCGCGGTTTGACACAGCTTCAGCAAATAGCCCCGCCCGGATTCGAACCGGGGACCAAGCGATTATGAGTCGCGGGCTCTAACCGCTGAGCTACGGGGCCGATCCAGCCATCCTAGCACCAGCATCCCATGATGTCCTGAGTTGGTTCTAGCCACTCCATTCCCCTACAATCCACCATGACCATGACCAAAGAACCGACTACCCAAACACGCATCGCTCCGTCCTACAACTCAATCCTTGACGCCATTGGCAATACGCCTTTGGTCCGCCTCAACAAGGTGTCCGACCAGAGTCACGCCAGTGTGTATGCAAAGTGTGAGTTCATGAACCCCGCCGGCTCAATCAAAGACCGCATGGCCCGCTACATCATCGAGATGGCCGAGAAAGAAGGGCTCCTCAAACCCGGCGGCACCATCGTCGAGAACACCTCCGGGAACACCGGCATGGGCGCCGCGATGACCGCAGCCGCCAAGGGGTACAAAGCCGTATTCACGATGCCCGACAAGATGAGCCAAGAGAAAATCGACGGCCTCCGTGCCTACGGAGCACAGGTCATCATCACCCCAACCGATGTCCCAGGCGACTCCCCAGACCACTATGTGAATGTCGCGAAACGCGTCGCAGAAGAAACACCCAACTCGTTCTACATGGACCAGTACCACTCCCAGTGGAACATCGAGGCACATGAACTCTCCACAGGTCGCGAGCTCTACGAACAAACCGACGGTGGAAAGGTCGACGCGATCGTCGTCGGCACTGGAACCGGAGGGACCGCGTCAGGCATCGGACGCTACTTCAAGAAGATGGGCGCTGACACCAAGATCATCGGGGTCGATCCGCTCGGATCAGTCCACTACTCGATCTTCCACACCGGAAAACCAAGCACCCCTTATGTCTACAAAGTCGAAGGTCTCGGAGAAGACATTGTCTGCCGAGCATTTGACCCGTCAGTCATTGATGACATGTTCCAGGTCAACGATTACGAGTGCTTCACGATGGCCCGCAGACTCGTCCGCGAAGAAGGACTGTTCTGCGGCGGTTCATCCGGAGGCATGGTCCACATCGCGTGCGAGATCGCCAAGCAGATGGGACCCGACAAGAAGGTCATCGCGATTTGCCCCGACTCAGGGACACGCTATGTCACGAAGTACCTCTCCGATGAATGGATGAAGATGCACGGCTTCCTCGAGCCCGACAAGGGACTCGGGATCATCGAAGACCTCATCGACCGCTCGCGCGAAGTCATCTCGCTCCCAGATACCGCAACAGTGGGGCAGGTCATCGAAACACTCAGAACCAACGGCATCTCACAGGTCCCGCTCACCGACTCGAGCGGGAAACCCACCGGGATCATCCACGAGGTTGACATCCTCCGCGCAATGCAAGCCGGGACCACGAGCTCCGCTTCCCCCGCATCGAGCATCGCCAACGAGCTTGGAGGACTCCTGCACCCCAAAGCACGCGTCGAAGAGCTCTACGGCGTGTTCGGTGCCGACCAGGTCGCGCTCGTCTACGAATCCAACACCATCCTCGGCGTCATCTCGCAGATCGACCTCATCGAACACCTCAGTAAACACTCAAAGTAAACACGAATAATCCATCCAAGCCCGGTGTTTGACTGGGAGGAGTACCCAACATGCATATCAACGATTCGCACAAGTTCGCCACTCGCGCCATCCATGCTGGACAAGAGCCCGACCCTTCGACCGGCGCGATCATGACCCCGATCTATCAGACCTCAACCTACGTCCAGAAATCGCCCGGCTCGATCGTCGGCGAGTACGACTACTCACGCGCCGCCAACCCAACGCGAGCCGCACTCGAAGCAAACCTCGCCAATCTCGAAGGCGCCAAGCATGGCTTGTGCTTCTCGTCCGGAGTCGCCGCGACTGGAGTCGTGCTGCACCTGCTGAGCAGCGGAGACAAGGTCCTCCTCGGAGACGACGTCTACGGCGGCACCAACCGCCTCTTCCATCGCGTGTTCGCTCAGCTCGGGATTGAAACCGTCCTCGTCGACATGACCGACCACGATGCGATCAAGAACGCGATCGACGACCGCGTCAAACTCATCTGGCTCGAAACCCCAACCAACCCAACGCTCAAGATCACGGACATCGAAGCCGTGTCCAAGATCGCCAAGAGCAACGACATCATCCTCGCCGTCGATAACACCTTCGCGACCCCGTACCTCCAGAACCCGCTCTCGCTCGGCGCCGACATCGTCTGCCATTCGACCACCAAGTACATCGGCGGACACTCCGACTCCATCGGTGGCGCATTGCTGACCAACTCCGACGAGCTACACCAGAAGCTCAAGTTCATCCAGCTCTCCGAGGGCGCGGTCCCAGGGATCATGGAATGCTTCCTGCTCCTGCGTTCGACCAAGACCCTCCATGTCCGCATGCAGCGTCACTGCGAGAACGCCGCGAAGGTCGCGCAGTTCCTCGACAACCACGAGGGCGTCGAGCGTGTGATCTACCCAGGTCTTGAATCACACCCCCAGCACGAGCTCGCGAAGAAACAAATGCCTGGATTCGGTGGAATGATCACTATGTACCTCCGTGGTGGAATCGAAGAATCCCGAATCATGCTCGAGAACACGAAGCTCTTCGCGTGCGCTGAATCATTGGGTGGTGTCGAATCACTCATCGAGCATCCCGGCATCATGACCCACGCATCGGTCCCTGCAGACCAACGTGAGAAACTCGGGATTGACGATAACCTCGTCCGTCTCTCTGTTGGTATCGAAGATGCAGACGATCTGATCGCGGATCTGGATCAAGCAATTAGTGCCGCGCTCAAGAACTGCTCTGCAGCGTGCAGCTAATAGCTCAGCCCATCAGATCATCCATCGAGAACGATCCGGTCGACAACTCCATCAGGAACGCCTCCGCCTCCTGAGCGGGGTTCTTTCCCGATGCTTTCGCGTCAATCAATCGACGCACGAGAGCGCTACCGACGATCGCGCCGTCCGCATGCTGCGTCACGGCTCGCACCTGCTCTGGTGTAGAGATCCCGAACCCGCACGCGATGGGAGTGGGGGACTTCATCCGAAGATCACGCACACGATCCCCGATGTCGGGAATCTCGCTCCTCTCGCCCGTGATCCCCGACCGCGCGAGCATGTAGACAAACCCGCTCGATGCTTTGGAGATTTCCCCCGCACGCTCGATCGCTGTCGAGGGCGAGATCAGCAGCGAGTTGGTGAGCCCGTGACTCTTGCACGCCTCGACATACGGCCCAGACTCCTCAAACACAAGATCAGGGAAGATGCATCCATCAAACCCCGCATCCTTCGCACGCTTGCAGAACGCATCGGGACCACCCAGAGCAATCACGATGCTCGTTGAGACCATCGCGACCAAACCAATTTCAAGATTATCGCGGACCGACGCGACCTGCTCGAAGATCAGGTCAGGCGTCATTCCCGCCTCAATCGCATCGTGCATCGCCGCGGCGATCGTGGGGCCGTCCGCGACGGGATCCGAGTACGGGAACCCGATCTCAACAACCGAAGCACCGCCGGACTGCAACGCAACGAGCAGTTCAGGGAGCGAGTCAAGAGCGGGGGACCCAGCACACACAAACGGCAGCAGGATCGGATGATTCGAATCCTTTGCCTTTTTGAAGATCTGATTGATTCGGTTCATCGTGTAATCACATCCGTGACTTGTTCAAGACCAGCAGTCAAAACTTCTTGCCCGTCATCTGTGATCAGAACATCGTGTTCATAGTGAACCGACATGGAATGGTCCGCGGTATAGATCGGCCAGTCTTTGTCGGCTTGCTCAATCATCCCAGTTCCAACCCCGATCATCGGCTCAACAGCCACAATCGTGCCGGGCTTGCAGGGCAAGTTCCCATCAGGCCATTCGCCTGGATAGCTCGGGACAACATTTGAAATCCACGGCGGTGAATGCAACTTCCGGCCACACCCGTGCCCGCCCAACCCTCTGATTAAATGAAAGCCATACTCCCCCTCGACAATCCCTTGTACACGCTTCGCCCACGCCATGTATGTGTTCCCAGGTCGTAGCTCTTTGATGCCCTCAGCGAGCGATTCTTTCCCCGAATCAGTCAACCGCTTGATCTCATCAGTCATCTCACCAAAGACATAAGTCCATGCGGCATCCCCAAACCACCCTCGATACTTGATCCCAATATCGACACTCAAAACATCGCCAGCGACCAATGGGCGAGTCAGGTACCCCGCCGTCCCGTGCACCACACAGTCATTAACACTCAAGCATGACTGCGACGGGAACGGCGGCATCCGTCCAGGTCGGTACTTGAAAAAGCACGATGTCCCGCCCAATCTGCTGATTGTTTCGCCGACAAACCGGTCAATCTGAGCAAGGGTCTGCCCTTCTGCGAGAAAGTCCGCAAGAGCATGATGGGTTTCGACAACTTTTTGTGCTGCGACATACGCCGCCTGATGATCTTGTGTAGTTTGTACTGTTGCTTGCATATGAACCGATCATAGGTCAGGGAGCGGGGGAGGTATCGAAAAAAACGGGGTATCATCAAGCCACACCCATGCAGATCGGCATCATCGTCAATCCAAAATCTGGCCGGAATAAGGCCCAAACTCTTGCTCAACGATGCCAGAGTTTGCTCGCAGATCATTCGCACAAAGTGCTGACTGTTGAGACTGGGCAACTCGGCATGTCGGATGAAATCTGGGAATCCGATCGGCTCATCATCATTGGAGGCGATGGCACTGTCCACCACGCACTCCCAAAGCTCATCAAACACCAGATACCCTTCTACCACCTCGGCACAGGCACATCCAATCTCATCTCGAAAGAACTGGGAATGCCTCAAAAACCTGCCGTCGCAGTGGAATGGGTCGA
>JARGNC010000039.1 GCA_029212425.1 Phycisphaerales bacterium | reverse complement strand
CCCGGAGAAAATGAGCCTGCGGTTCCACAAGCACCGATCGGCGGATTCACAGGCGAGTTCAAAGGGCAAGTGGTTCCTGAAGATCACCCAGTCTTTGAAGGTGGAGAAGCCCATCCTGTATCGTGCATCGACTGCCATAATCCAAAGACTATGGATATTCGTGTCACCAGACCGGGATTCGTTCTCGGCATTGCGGCCCTCGCAGAGAGTGATGAGCCTACCCCACATCTCCCGAGTATTGAACGCTGGAGACGCGGAGATCGCAAGGTCCCTTACGATCCCAACAAAGACGGCACCCGACAAGAGATGCGTTCGTTCGTCTGTGGACAATGCCATGTCGAGTACTACTGCGCCAACAAGGACACGCTCGAGTTCCCGTGGGGCAATGGACTCAAGGTGGAGCAGCTCGAGGCACATTGGGAAGACAAAACATTCCCCGATGGATCAGCGTTCTATGACTACAAGCACGGCGAAACGGGGGCAGAGATCTTCAAAGCCCAACACCCCGAGTTTGAGCTCTGGAGTCAAGGCATTCACGCACGCAGCGGTGTGAGTTGTTCGGACTGTCATATGCCGTACCAGCGAGAGGGTGCGATGAAACTCTCGAGTCATAATGTGCAGAGTCCGCTTGCGAACATCAACAACGCGTGTCAGCAGTGTCACAACGATGATGAAGTCACGCTTCGCGAGAAGGTCGAGACGATTCAGGGACGAACCCTTGCTCACATGGATCGTGCGGCGGCCGCGATGACTGACATGCTCGACGCGATCCTTGAAGCGAAAGCCGCGGGCGCTTCTGAGAGCGAACTCCAACCGATCTATGACCTTCAACGCAAAGCGATGTGGCGATTGGATTACATCAGCAGCGAGAACTCACGCGGCTTCCACGCGGATCAAGAGTCCGTGCGGATTCTCGGCGAGTCGATTGACTACAGCCGACAAGCACAGGCGCTTGCGGTCCGATTGCGTGCTCCGGAAGCACCCAGCACGGATGACTTGCCGATTGATCCTGTGCAAGGGGTCACGCAGCCAGAGGGGCAGCGTCCATCCGGGAACCAATAACAATCTGCGGAAGCTCGTGGAAACGCGAACCTCCGCTTTGATTTGTCAACAACAACTTGGAACTCAAGATGAAACGATCACACTTCTATCGTGCTGCGTCATTGGTATCACTCGCATCCAGCGCACTTGCAGAACCCATTCCCGAATCGAGTGCTGATGATCAGTAACAAAATGAGCAAAGATAACGATTCCCGCTCGGTTGGTTGTCGGACCCCGATGAGCCGGCGGATGATCTCTTCGATGCGCTTACTTCAGGGAAGATCCATCTCGATAATCGTCTCCGTTTCGAACACGCAGACACCACCGGAAGCCGATCCTCCGCCGCGGTCACCAATCGACTTCGGCTGGGGTACGAGTCCAAGCCGATCGAGGGATTCAGTGGATTCATCGAGATGGAGAATGTCTCCACATTCGACGGCGATGCCTACTTTGTGCCTGCAACTGGTGATGGTGATCCCACACGAACAGTCATCGCCGATCCGATTGGGACTGAGATCAACCAGGCCTATCTGCGCTACAACCCAAAGCACTTCAACGACTCTGATCTCTCGCTGGATCTCAGAGCCGGCCGCCAGCGGATCATCCTTGATGACTCACGATTTGTAGGCAATGTCGGCTGGCGACAGTTCGAACAGACTTACGACGCCGTGAGCATCCGCACAAACTTCGGACTCGAACGCTTCAGCGCTTTCTATGCGTATATCTGGGGGGTGCAACGGGTCTTCGGCCCAGACGGGCTCAACCCAGAATCCGAATCGCACATCATCAACGCGTCCTATCGAGTCGCTCCTGAGTTGAGTGTCACTTCTTTCGCCTATCTTCTCGACTTCAAGAGTGACCTCCCTGCAAACTCAAGCGACACCTATGGCGTTCGGCTTTCTGGGAAGCTCTTTGATGACCCCAACAAGACTGACCATCTATTCGCGGAATATGAACTCACTTATGCAAACCAAACCGATGCTGGGCGCAATCCAACAAGCTACGACGCAGACTTCTATGCAGCACAACTCAAACTGACTCAACCAAACCTCGGATACCTCGTCGCTGGATACCAGTTTCTCGGGAGCGACAACGGCGTCTTTGCCTTCCGTTTCCCCCTAGGTACCAATCACAAGTTCCAAGGATTCGCAGACAACTTTCTCACCACACCTGCAGGCGGTCTGCAAGACCTTTACTTTGGGTTCGGTGCAGATCTGACTTGGGGAATCAAGGGGAGAGTGACCTACCACCAGTTCTGGTCGGACCAAGGGAGCAATGATCTTGGATATGAGATTGATGTCGTCGCATCCAAGAAGCTTTCTCCCAACTGGTCGGTGCTCGCTAAATACGCATACTTTGACGGCGATAGGACACAGCCTGATACCGAACGGGTTTGGTTCATGACGACTTTCAAGTTCTGATCGTACTTGGAAGAATCGAAAAAACTTTGGAGTGTTGGGCTTGAACCTATTCAAGTTGACGGAAGATTGAACTGCAATCCTGTCACATCGATATATAAAAAGACCGCTCGGCCGAGGGGGACATACTCAGCCGAGACGGATCTCTCTCAATCGTTCAAAAGGCTTCGATTGAGCCCACGAGCTATTTATCGACGACGACGCGCCCCAACAAGACCTCCAAGACCAAGCAGCGCGAACGCTCCTGGTGCTGGCACTACGGTCATCGAAGTGATCAATGCCCCCCCACCGATTTCGCCCAGCGCGGAGGCAGAGCCGTTAGCGAGGTTGATTTGCCAGAATGTTGAGCTGGAGAAATCATCGCTCACGACGGTTGCATATGCAAACCCTGACGCTCCAGAGATATCAAAGCTGAGCGTGTCATTGAGATCCACACCGATGCTGCCAACGGTCATCAAGGTACCGGCGCTGTTTGCTTGCGTGACGAGGATGTCCAAGCCGGTATCAATCCCATACAGCTGGGTTGTCATCGCTCCGGCGAAGCTGTTGGTGTACGCGGAGCCCACGATGTTTGGGTCCATCCCGAAGTTTGCATCGCCTGCTCCATAGAACAGACTTGTAACTTCGGTTGATGTTCCATCGTTTGGATTCAAAACGAGGTTTTGGTTCGCATCGCTCACGAGTCGGATACGGTCGATCACCGGGTTGAAGTCAAACCCGAAGCTTGAACCATTCGTAGCGGGCGCGAATGGTCCGACACCGACTTGTGTTGCAGCACCTGTTGCTGCGTCGATGGTGTAGAGGTTGTTGAAACTACCCAAACCATAGAGTTGCCCGGTTGCGGGACGGATGTCGATGCCTCGGATTTGTTCGTTGCTTTGGAGTCCAGAGATCGCAACCCCTGTGAGTAGGTTCGAAGAATCCGACGAATCGAACGAGACGAGCGTTTGTGTGTCTGTGACGCCATAAACCAGTTCGCCTGCCGAGCTGCTAGAAACCGCAGTTCCACAAGCAACGACCCCTGCAGCCATCGCAAACTTTGCGACACGAGGTTTGTTGATATTCGTTTGTTTGTTTGTAAATGATTTCATTTTCCAATCTCCTCATTGATTGATCAATACATGCGAATGCATGCTTGTAGATGCAGCGATCGCCTGTCCAAATACGCTGGATTGGTGAAGCGCTGTGTTGCAGGTCTTTCGGATATGAACTTCGAGGTGTTTTTGTGATTCAAGATTTTTTTTGATCAACTTGTGATAGACTGCGATGCGAGTTTGAGATAACTTCACACCGCTGTATTTGGAGACGAACTTGTCCTCTATTCTTCAACGCATTCAGAACGGCGATCAATCCGCTGCTGAGGATTGCGTCGCGGAGTACGGCGGTCTGATCTGGCGCTTGGCGCGTCGCTATCTTGATCGTGCGGAATCCGAAGTCGAAGACGCGGTACAGGATGTGTTCCTCGAACTCTGGTTGCATGCGGATCGGTTTGATCCAACCAAGGGAAGCGAAGCAGCGTTTGTCGCAACACTCGCTCACCGCAGGATCATTGATCGCCAACGCAAGATCACGAGCCAACGACGGAATGAACGCCGAGCGTCGGATGAACTCAAAGCGACCGAGTTGAAAATCCCGAACATTTCAGGCGATGAAGCGGGCGTCAAGCAAGCACCTATGTATCGCAAAGAACTCGCTCGCGGATTCAACGAGCTCCCCAAAGACGAACAAACCGCGTTGTGGATGTCGGTCTATAGAGGCTTGTCCCATAGAGATATCAGCGAATTGACCGATGTCCCTGTCGGAACAGTCAAGTCTCGTATTCGGCGTGCAATGATCCGGATGACCAAAACTATTCTCGGTGATTCAAACGAACTTCAGTGCGAAAGGAGTCCATCATGAGCGATTCGCATGACAACGCTGAACGACTGATCGAACTCCTCGCGGCACAGCAGCTCGGTGATCTTTCTCATGCTGAACAGGAAGAACTCACGGCACTTGCGGATGACCTCGATTCGCTCCCCGATGAAATTCTTGGAGAGTTGCTGGTCATGTTTGACCAGTATGGCAATGACCAAGAGCAACTCCCCTCAGCGTTCGCTGAAACACTGACCAAAGGCGGACAAGCCGCAATATCAGTCCGTGCGGGGAACGATCCGATCAGTTTCCACGATGGGGTTGCAGCAAGCACTTCACGATCTTCCGCATCTGGACCTTGGCGCTGGATTTCCGCTACCGCCGCGATGATTGCGATTGGCGCAACGATCTTTGGTGTATCCAACTACACCGCTCGGAATCAGGCTCGACAACAGTTCGAGAGCAAACTTGCTTCGCTACAAAGCAAAATCAACGACAACGATACCCTCCTTGCCAATAGCAGAATCGCTGCAGCACAAGCGCAAGAGTCCATCCAATCGCTCGAAGCAGAGAATCAACTCCAAGCGACCCAGCTCGCGCAGCTTGAGAATACAAAGCTTGAACTCGCGAGCCAACTCGCAGAAGCAACCTCTTCACTTGACAGCGCAATGGATCGAATCGCTTTGTATGAAACCCCACTCGATCCTGCACAGCTCGCGGAGAATCGCCGACAGCTACTCACGGTTCCCGACAGTGTGCAGATTGCTTGGCAGCCGTTTGATCTACCGGACGCGCCCGCTGAACAACAAGGTGTTCAGGGCGATGTGATCTGGAGTGATTCGCTCCAAGAAGGCTACATCCGTTTCGTTGGACTTGAACCCAATGATCCGAATATTGAACAGTACCAGATCTGGGTCATCGACGAACGCGGACTTGAGCAGAAGGTCAGTGGCGGCGTCTTCAATGCATCCGCAGAAGGCGAGATCATCGTCCCGATCCATCCTGGTATTGATGTCGGACGCGTTGCGCTCTTCGCAATTACCATCGAGAATCCGGGTGGCACTTGGGTTCCCGACCTTTCACGACGCGTCGTCGTCGCGCCAAGAGACGGCTAAGCGATCGGCGGATCAATCTTTATCAGCTTTGTCAGGATCAAGTTCTTCGCTCGCAAGCTTCGCGATCAGATCTGGATTCGACTGGATGATTGAAGGATCCACATCTTCTCCCGGCGCCAGGACGCCTGCGGTGATGACAAAGCGGAGCGCTTCTTCGACACTCATGCTCATCTCGATTGCTTGCTCCTTCCGGACATTGATCGTGAATCCGGTGAAGGGGGTCGGCGAGGTCGGGACGAACACGGACACCACTGTTCCACCAGCGGACTTGTCGATCTGACGCATGGAGTTGCCGGTTAAGAATCCGACGGTCCAGATGCCTTCTCTTGGGTACTCGACGAGCACAACTTTGGAGAATGCCATTTTTTTGTCGCCGAGGATCATGTCAACGACTTGTTTGACATGCGGGTAGATTTGCTTAAAGCCTGGGATTTGGGTGATGAGTCTTTCGAGACGAGCGTAGATTGTTCTGCCGACGATGTTCCCGAGGAGTACGCCTGAGAGGTAGATGAGCATGATCGCGACGATGAATCCGGAGAGGTTGAGGTACCAGTGATCGTTCCAGAACTTGCTGAGGTACTGGGTTCGGATTTCTCTGCGGAGTGCGGAATCTGAGATCCTTCCTTGAGAAACATCCCGGTTCGCACGCGCAAGAGCGAGTTCTTCATTGGTAACGCTGAACCAGCTCGGGAGTTTTTCTTCGCTGGTCACCTGAGGCACAACCCAGATGACTGTCAACCTCGTCGCGCGGTTGATGGGCTGGGCAACATTGTTGTAGACGAATCCGAGTGCTTGCCAGAGCAACCAGAGTGTGACAGCGGTGGGCAAGAGAATCGCGAGCCCTTTGCCGAAGAAACGCTTGAAATCGCTACCGAATGATTCCGCCATGAAAGTATGCGCTCCTGCAGGTGCCCCAGAGGTCTGGTGCCGACACCCATTGTACCGTATTGCTTCGTTGAAATTTCACCTTGTGTGTTCTAACTGTCTTCGGCTATTTCCCCCGATATCGCGTAGAATCTCGCATGAGGATACTGGTCACAGGCGGCGCGGGGTATATCGGTTCGCATGCGTGCCTGCGGTTGCTTCAAGACGGCCATTTCGTCGTCGCGATCGACAACCTCGATCGCGGACATCAAACGCCGATGGATATGCTCGGATCGGTCTATCCAGATTCGTTCCGATTTGTCCACTCGGATCTTGGAAATACCAAGATCGTATTGGACACCATCAACATCCATTCGCTCGATACCGTGCTTCACTTTGGCGCGCTCGCGTATGTCGGCGAATCCGTTGAACAACCATTGATGTACTACAAGAACAACATCGCGTCCGGGATCGGGCTGCTCGATGCGTGCGATCAGGCACACAACGGAGCCGGGATTTCACGGTTCATTTTCTCATCGTCCTGCGCCACCTTCGGGGATCCATCAGATGACATGATTCCCGTCCCTGAACATTGCCCGCAAACCCCGACCTCTCCATACGGCTCAACCAAACTGCAGATGGAACAGATCCTGATTGATTACGCAAAGAAGCGTGAACTGGACAACAATCCCATCGCGCTGACCATCCTCCGTTATTTCAATGTTGCGGGAGCGGACACATCCGGATTGCTCGGCGAGGACCACTCACCAGAAACCCACCTCATCCCCGTCGCGATCAACGCCGCGCTGGGACGCCGTACATCTATGACCATCTTCGGAACCGACTACCCCACCCCAGATGGAACGAACATCCGCGATTATGTCCATGTAGACGACCTGATTGATGCGCATGTGCTGGCGATGAACACGATCTCAGTTGGGCAGTGCGAAGCGTTCAACATCGGGATAGGCAAGGGATATTCCGTCCGCGAGGTCCTCGAAGCGGTTCGACGAGTCTCTGGTGTGGACTTTCCGATCCAAGACGCTCCTCGCCGAGCTGGTGATGCGGTGGCGCTGTTCTGCGATTCTCACAAAGTACGAACTGTGCTTGGGTGGGAACCAAGATACACAGACATCGACGCGATTGTTTCAACCGCGTATTCATGGATGCTGTCGCATCCGGATGGGTATGCGGAATGATGAACTTTGCTCTGCTTACTCGTCGAACTGACGAGGCGACGCGCTGGCAATCAATCGGATTGTCGGCACCTCAAGCTTCGTGCTGATCGCGACATCCTGAATATCGTCAGGCTGCAGAATCAGGTCGACGGTCACTCTGCGTAGTTTGGGACCAACATCGTATTCCATGCTGAACAAGACCTTGTTGAGTCCGACAAGCAATGGGGCTTCTGAGCTTGAAACGAAATCCCCATTCTCGAAGCTGCTCACCACATACCACAGCTCGAATGGACCAGTCCCATCCGCACCGTCTCGGCGTTCAAGGCGTGTCACGCGATGCTTGCCTGTCGATGGCTCTCGATAGGACACAAACTCCATCCAGTTTGATTCGATGCTTGGTGTCGCGATCGGATTCACTGGGTACGGCCCAAAGCTTTCTCCGGTCCGCACCATCGAGGTCACACGCTGCATCACAATCCGCGCGACCACATTGGTTGACGCCCCCTCGGTGGTTATCTTGTAGCTTTTGAATGAAGCGTCAAGCGCTGCCATGGTCGCGGTCAAGAGCGTGGAAGTGATCGTCATCGCGATGAGTACTTCAATCAGACTGAATCCGCGCCTGACAGAGCGTGTTTGATGTGGTTGAGGTCTTTGGGTGATCAATGGATTGATCCTTCCTGGTAGCTACCGGAAACCGGTGGCATAGACAATGGCAACATCAACCCTGAAGGCAAACGCATATCAGGATCGTGCTTGATGCGGATCTTTCCGTAGCCGTTGAACGGGACAGGTGTTGATCCTGCTGGTTGAGACTGTGTGTAGGAGACATCCGCGAGTCCGTCGCCGGTGGTGTCGTATCCGATGATTGGGACGCCCCCAACGATTGGGAGTGTTGATGGGTCGATGGATTCAAAGTCTCCATCACCATCACCGAAGTATCCGAGCGAGGCGTTGAAACCCGCCGGATTCCCAATCGGGGCACCTGTGATATCGAGAAGCGGAGCGACGCCGTACTCTGGATCAAAGGTCAGCAGGAGAGCACCGTTGATCTCTGTGTTTCCGCGAGCGTCAAGGACGCCTGCGATAATTGCACCGTTGAGCTGGATGTCCTGCTCAGGTGGCGAGTTGAACGACCCTAAATCAACCGAGTAGTTCGGGAGCATCATTGAGCTGGTCTGGATGTCATCCAGATCACCGGTGTCTGGGTTGAGATACGCGTTGTTGGGTTCATCGGGATGGACCGTCGAGAACTTGGTTGCGCCTGTGAACTGGATCTTGTTGCGGAGCTGGGTGTAGTTCACCGGAGTGTCCGATACGACCGATCCAACAAACAGGGTGTCGTGGAAACGGATGTTGTTGGAGTATTCCTTGGTGTCCACCACTCGAAGACCATTGATCACCAATGGATCGGGAAGCGTGTTGTATGCTGCGCCATACGAACCGATCTCCGAATCCGGAACATCACCCTTATCGATCGGCGAAAGACCTGGCGCGATCATGAGGATGTACTGGTTCGGCGGGATCGCTGACGATGGGAGCATCGGCGGCGCGTTGGATGCATCTTCACCAGCGCTGTCTCCATAGACAATACGAGTGTATTTGGGAACGACATTCCCTCCGCTGTCCCGCTCGTTGAGGCCGTACTCTTGCCAGAGCGGATGGGTGTTGTCTGTGTAGGATCTGATATACGTTGATCCAACAAAGGTGCAGTCGTTGAACAAGCCGTTGAGTCCCATTGGGATTTCAACATTCCGGAATACCATGTTGTTGAAGACTGGTCTCCAGTAGATGTCGGAGTAGCTTGGAGAGTTGAATGGCGCGTTCTCGGAGTACGCTTCGCTCCAGTTATCCGGAAGACCATCGAAGTCATTGTCGTCGTACACAGGTGTGTACTGTGGATCATCCGGGTTTGACGAGTTGTCCGCAACGGTCCAGCTGCTCAGAGATCCCACAGAGGTCCCGAGTTGGTCTGCGACCTGTTGCCAGAATGGATCACCATCCGCTGCCGCGATCAATGCGGTTTCTGTGTCTACAAAGCTTGATGAGTCAATGTCAGGGAGTTCGGTGTCATCAGCGCCGAACTCCATTGCTGAATCTCCCTCACCTGGAATGATCGGCCCGTGAATACGATCGCCGACAGGGCCTTGCTCTGTTTCCCAGTCCGAGAGTCCGACCTTGAAGACCAGCGAGCCGCTGACTTTGGAGTAGCGATCCATGAGATCGATGTACCCATCGCGCCATCCGAGTTCGATGTCGGACCAGACGCCGTGGATTTCGTCACGATCGAGTGGGTTTTCATCAGCAGGTTCATAGATCCCGTTGTTGTTGAGATCGACAAAGCCAGACACCCCGTTTTTGTTCCGGTCCGCGTTGCTCGAATCCATCAGGAGCGCGAGGTCCTCGTCGATCCCCTCAAACTCTGGGGAGGCACCAGCGGTTTCAGCAGGGGTTCCTTCGATCAGCGCGGTTGAGAGTGTGACACGATTGTCGCCGTTGGTGTCGTAGTGACGGATGAAGATATCAAACTCGTCGAGGTACCCATCACCGGTCGCATCGTTGAACGCGCCATCGGGAGCGCCGTCCCCATCAAGGTCAACATCCGCAGGGATGCTCGCGCCTTCGATCGGGTGACCGATGCGGAGTCTGTTATCCATGTCCACATCCGCTGATTGGAGCGATGCCCAGAAGCTTTCGATCTTTGAATCCAGATCGGGATCCAAGCCATGGAAGTCGGAACGCATGACTACAGGATCACCATAGTTGAACCCGACCTCGTCGTAGCGTGTCCCGAGGTCCCCCTCGATGCTGACATTTTTCCCGATCATGATCTTGGAGTGCGCGAGGATCGCTTGATCGACCGACTTGGTCACCTTGTAATCACGAATGATCGTCCTGCGGATCGGCTGGCTGTTCCGCTGAAGATCGTACACGATCCCTTCGACGATCACGCGGATGTACTGACCACCCACAAGCGGCGCGTAGCGGATCTGGTACGCCGGTGGCGGGTTTGGCATCTCGCTTGTGTCCCAGCCGTCGATCATCACCGCTGGAGTGTTCACCCAGTTTGTCGAAGCGTAGACCGAAGTATCCAACCCACCAGGCGCGGACTGAATCTCCGGTGCTTCCAGATATCCGAGTCCCGCGATGTAGTTCGTATCAGCGCTGTGGATATTGACCAACGCTTCCGCGATCCCGCTTGGAAGCCCGGTTTCGGTGTATCCCATCCGAGGCGGACGCACCTGATGTGCGCCGATGTCTGAGCCGTTCCCCGTCCAAAGTCCCCATGCAACTGTGCTGTCGATCTGGCTCTCCGCGATGATGAATCTGGATGATGCTTCATGGAGACGGTGCTCAGCGACGGACAATCCGGTCTCCGCAGCACTGAGCGCACGCATCACCTGCAGGTGCATGTTCGCTGTGCGGATGTTCCCTGTTGATGAGACCGCCATCGCGGCGATCAATGATCCGAACAACACCAGAAACATCATCGCAAGGACAGAGGCAATCCCTCGTCGGTGTGAACGGAGGACTCGAATCACGCGTGCTCGTGGGCTCGTAGGCATACTCATCGGTTGGGTTCCTTTGCTGCCGAGCATTAAGGCACAATCCACATGACTTCGGTCACCAGGTCAGCCTGGATCGCGTTGGCTGCTTGATAGAAAACTCGAACAGTAACGCGCAACGGATACTCATCGACATCGCGTCCTGGGAAGTCGTTGAGAGCTGCTTCAAAGTAGTTGTCCGCGTAGACGCTCGAAGGGTCAAACGGGTTGACTTTCTGAACGGTCACTTGCTGCGACCATCCGCTCATCGCAGTGACCTGGAATCCGTCTTCTGTCGTGGTTCCCATCTCGGTGCCATCGATGGTGATGTCCGGGATGATCTCGCCGTACGCGTTGATAGGACCTGGAAGATCTCCATCATTGAATCCTGCTGTGCCTTGGAATGAGAATGTGATTCCGTCGAAATCGTCGATGTCGTCGAAGTCATCGACCCCCACTTCCCCTGCATCTGGTCCCCAGCCGTGGAGCACTCCCGCGTTGCCGTCATCTTCGATGAAGAGGCCGACGACGGGATCGTGCTTCGGGAGATTCCTCGTCATCTCGCGGATTTCGTTGGCAAGGTACGTCCCGCTCGCGGCGTGCGACGACCACGAGTTTGCAGTAATGAACGAGGTCTGCGCATCAACCATCGCGAGCACACCAACACCGATGATGACGGTTGCCATCGCGGATTCGATCAGCGTGAATCCGCGATCGCTTTGCTTGCGAAGCGACTTTCTGGGTTGTGTGTGTCTTGTGAATCGCGTAGACATCGTGTGCTCCCTGAAGCATTTCCCATACAAACGGGGTTTCTTCACTCCATATCTTCGATTACGAAACGATCTGGCTCATCTTGAAGATCGGGAGAATGATCGCCATCGCGATGAATCCGACGACTGAACCCATTAGGATGATCATGATGGGCTCGATCATTCCGGTAACCATCTTGATGTGGTCCTTGAGCTGCTTGCTGTAGTAGACCGATATCTCGTCGAGCACCTCTCCGAGCTTACCAGACTCCTCGCCCGCGGCGATCATCTGCACAACCGACTTGGGAAGGATGTTGTTGTTCTGGAGTGGTTCAGCGATCTTCCGACCCTGCTTGACCGAGCCGTGGACTTTCTTCCACATACCCTCGAAAATCCGATTCCCTGAAATATCCCCAGTGATCCGGAGGGTGTCAAGCATCGGGACACCCGCGTTGATGAGTTGTCCCATGGTTTGAAGCGATCGCGTAATGTACAGCGAACGGAACATGTTTTTGAGTACAGGGATCGAGAGCTTCGATCGATCAATCCAGAACGAACCGATCTCTGTTTTCGAGAACGCGAAGAACGCACCAGAAAGCACCAATAACCCACCAACCAAGAATGGCCACTGGGAGCGGAGCATCTGCGAGAGCATCATCAAGAAGTTGGTCGCCCAAGGGAGCACATCTTCTTTACCCTCAAAGACGGTATAGAACTTCGGAAGCACGAAGGTCATCAGGAAGATCGTGACCGTTACCGCCATACCACCGATAATTGCGGGGTAAATCGAAGCGCCGACGACCATCTTGCGAGTTTCGATCTGCTGCGCGATGTACCCAGCGATTCTTACGAGCATCTCGGAGAATGAACCCGACATCTCAGAGGCGCGGACCATATTGATGTACAAAGGCGAGAACAGCTTCGGATGCTTCGCGAGCGCCTCGGAGAACTGCTTACCGGATTCCACATCCTCTTTGAGCTCAACGATGATTTTGCGGAACATCTTGTGATCTGTTTGATCCGCGATGCCGTCGAGTGCCGCTCGGAGGTTGATCCCTGCGCGGATCATGACCGCGAGCTGGGTCGTGAAATCGAGGACATTTTTCTGTGTAGGTTTCTTGGAGTTGAGATCGTTCAGGGTTTTCATAAACCCTGATTGTGCGATGCCTTCCTTTGCTTGATCGACAGACATGACATGAACGCCCTGGTTCCTGAGCACCGCCGCAGCGGATGCCGCGGTGTCTGCCGACAGGAATCCTGTCCGGACCTTCCCATCGGGTGCCTTGACCTGGTATTTATAGTTTGGCATCAATCATCTCCATCAGTCTGTCTTATCAATGTGTGCTTCCGATTCCTCACGCAACGAGCTGGCGTTCGAGCTTGTCTGGGAACACCGCTTGTGCGATCGCGTCCGCCTTGCTGATGGTGCCGTTGAAGTACAGCTCGGCGATCGACGAATCCAACGAGCACATGCCAATCGCTCGGCTTGTCTCGATCACATTGGGGATTTCAAAGATTTTGTTCTCGCGGATCATGTTCCGAACCGCTGGGGTACACAGCAGCGTCTCCACCGCTGGAACCATCCCTGGACGATCACAGCGTGTGAACAGGGTCTGGGAGATCACCGCTTGCAGGGTTGTCGAGAGCATCGATCGGATCTGGTTCTGCTGACCCGATGGGTACATGTCGATAATACGAGACACGGTCTGTGACGCATTCACGGTGTGAAGCGTCGAGAGGACCAAGTGACCGGTTTCCGCAGCACTGATCGCGAGGGAGGTGGTCTCGAGGTCACGCATTTCACCCACGAGGATGATGTCGGGGTCCTGACGCAGCGCGTGCTTGAGTCCTGAGGTGAAGGATGCCATGTCTCGACCGAGCTCACGCTGCTCGATCAGACACTCGTCTGAGTCGAACATGTATTCAATCGGATCCTCAAGCGTGATGATGTGCTTGGAGTAGCGTTCATTCATTGCTTGGATCATCGCCGCGAGTGTGGTGGATTTACCGGAACCGGTATCACCGGTCACGAGCACCAACCCACGCGGGAGGTAGGTCAATCGCGCGATAACTTCTGGAAGCGAGAGCGCTTCGAGAGGCGGAACCTTGGTCTTAATCGCACGCATCGCAAGACCGATCGTGCCTTTCTGGAGGTGAGCGTTGACGCGGTAGCGTGCGAGTCCTTCGACCTCGTGTGAGAAATCTGCATCGCGCTCGCGCTCGAAAGTCTCGCGGACATGCTTGTTGGCAATCCGCTCGAACATCGCGGCAACAACTTCTTGCGAGAGTACCGTTTCAGAGAGCTTGGTCATCACCTGGTGGATCCGAACCATCGGCGGCTCGCCGGCGATGATGTGAACATCTGAAGCATCGACCTCATGGGCTTGACGGAGTATGGCATCGAGTTCCACGGTGGTATCTCCCGTTGGGTGTGGCATAAAGCATCGTTGAGCGGGCACGGAGCACCGCTATCAACCAAATCATCGGCCTTATGGGGCATCTGATTCATCGGAGTGTCGATGGAGTATGGGAAAGCGGGGCCGTCTGTGCGGGCAAGTTGCGCCCCATCCGATCCGATGACCCGTTACACCCCGCAAACTTGGTCAGACCACACCCGATAAGTGAAGTCGTGACAAGAATCCGATGAGTAGAGGCAAGGAACTGGATCTAGGTAGACCGGCGGGGTTATCGACGAGCAACCGCTTCGCGTGCTTGGACCGCGAGGTCATCGACCCGCTCATTTTCAGGGTGTCCGTCGTGTCCTTTGACCCAGTGGAAGTTGATTTTGTGCTTCTTGCGGAGGTCATCGAGCTGCTGCCAAAGATCGACATTTTTGACCGGTTTCTTCGCGGCGGTCTTCCACCCCCGCTTCTTCCAGCCGTCAAGCCACGCTTCGAGACCTTTGAGGACATACTGAGAATCCGAGTACAACTCGACGATGCTCGGAGCGGTGAGATCCCCAAGCCCTTCGATCACGGCTTGGAGTTCCATCCGGTTGTTCGTGGTATCAGGCTCGCCGCCGGACATCTCGCGGGTTTTCCCGGTTCGTGGATGCACGAGCAGGTACGCCCACCCCCCAGGACCTGGATTGCCTGAACAGGCGCCATCGGTAAATAGATTCACTTTGCTCTTCGGTGCTGTCTTGGAAGTCTCGGTCATCGCGCGGATCATACACCCCTCAGCACCAAAGCTCCGTCCGATAGGTCTACGATCGTGGATGAGCAACGCATCCGCTACAGCTACCCGTGTTCATCGCATCCAGATCCACCCGACAGATCACGCCGGCGACCCTCGCGCCAGCGAGTTCATCCATCGGGCTCGGCTCCTGGGAACCACCATCACCAAAGCGACCAGCGCGCGGATTTACCTGATTGAAGCGGATCTTTCCGACACTCAGCTCGACGAGGTGGTGACCAAACTCCTCTGCAATCCTGTAGTCGAAACAGTCCAGATCGGGACCTCGGCTCCCAACAACGATGCCGTCCTCGCGGAGATCCACCCGCTCCCCGGCGTGATGGATCCACCAGCTCAATCGACCGCTGCTGCGATCAAAGCGTTGACCGGCGTGGATGCGATGGTCTCGACAGGATACCGCTACGAGATCTTCGGGCTCGATGCTGATGAATCCCAGTCCATCGCAGAACGCGTGCTCGCCAATCCGATCGTGTCATCTGTACACATGGAACCCTACTTCCCAGATGAACTCCCCAAGGGGCACGACAACGGCTTCGATCTGACTCATGTTCCCATCCGCGAGCTCAACGACGATCAGCTCGAAACCCTTTCCCGCGATGGACACCTGTTCCTCGATCTCCACGAGATGCAAGCGATCCGACACGAGTACCAGGTTCTCGGACGCGAGCCGACGGATATCGAGCTTGAGACGCTCGCGCAGACCTGGTCCGAGCACTGCGTCCACAAGACCCTCAAAGCAACGATCCACTACACTGGTCCTTCTATAGAAGATATCGATTGGTCGAGCAGGCCCCACCATGAGGTGCACGACGATGGATCCGTGACGATCCACAATCTGCTCAAATCCACCGTCGCCGCGGCGACCTTTGAGTTGATTGAGGAAGGACTCGATTGGACACAATCCGTATTTGTCGATAACGCGGGGATCGTCAAGTTCGACGATGACCACTCCGTGTGCATCAAGGTCGAGACCCACAACCACCCCAGCGCGCTCGAACCCTACGGCGGCGCGGCGACGGGAATCGGTGGTTGCATCCGCGACATCATCGGGACCGGACTTGCTGCAAAGCCCATCGCGAGCACGGATGTGTTCTGCGTCGCGCACCCCGACACGACCAACATCCCGGACGGGTGCCTGCATCCAAAGCGGATCCTGTCAGAAGTCGTGGGAGGCGTCCGAGACTATGGCAACCGGATGGGTATCCCGACCGTCAACGGCGCGGTGTCCTTTGATGATCGCTATATCGGCAACCCGCTGGTGTACTGCGGATGCATCGGGATCATGCCGAGCGATTTGATTTCTGGGGACGCACAGCAAGGCGATCGGATCATCGCATTGGGTGGACGCACGGGACGCGACGGCATCCACGGCGCGACCTTCAGCAGCGCGGAGCTGACCGACACCCACGCCGACGAGTTCAGCCATGCGGTGCAGATCGGAAACGCGATCGAAGAAAAACGCACACTTGACGCAATCCTCCGCGCGCGAGACTTTGAAGGCGGACCACTCTTCTCCGCGATCACCGATTGTGGCGCAGGCGGGTTTTCCTCTGCAGTGGGTGAGATGGGCGAGAAGATCGGCGCGGATGTGCACCTCGATCGTGCACCACTCAAATACAACGGGCTCACCTACGACGAGATCTGGATCTCCGAAGCACAAGAACGCATGGTCCTCGCGGTTCCCGAGAAACACCTCACCCAGCTGCGCCAAATCTGCAACGAAGAACATGTCGAAATGGCGGACTTGGGTCATTTCGGGACCGAAGGCGCGGAGCTTATCCTCAACTTCCAAGGCACAGAAGTCGGACGACTCCCGATGTCGTTCCTCCACGATGGAATCCCAACGCCGACACGCACCGCAACATGGGAACCAGCACCAAAAGAAGCCCCCCACTCGCTCCCATCAGGAAGCGTAGATCTCAACGATGCGCTCACGCAACTACTCGCGCATCCAAACATCGCGAGTAAGCACTGGATCATCCGTCAATACGACCATGAAGTGCAGGGGAACACGGTGGTCAAGCCATTGCTCGGACCACGCGGGATTGGACCGAGCGACGCGTCGGTTGTCGAACCAGTGCCTGGGAGTGGGCAGGGGTTGTCGGTTGGATGTGGACTCGCGACTGGGCTCAGCGATGAT
>JARGNC010000038.1 GCA_029212425.1 Phycisphaerales bacterium | reverse complement strand
ATTAGTCCGCCAGAATCCTTGTCCGAACCAAGCAATTTCCCCCCCCAACGGCGAAATCTTCAGTTCACAATCGATCTGGTATCAGGTGACGCTCATGCACCTGCGTCTCTCAACAACTTATTGACCAGCAATCGTGCTGAGCCGCTGATCGATCCGCTCTCCAATCCGCTGAGCGAGTTGACCATCAATCCCAATCGGAGTCACCTGTCTCGCAGGCTCGCGATTCCCATCCGTCCCAATGATCGTTGCTCGCGATGAACGCGAGATTGCTTCAGTCTCGATCCGTCTCCCAAGCTGATGGATCCGCTGGACCACCACCATCACGATGACCTCCCCCGAATCATCGATCTCTACTCGAACCGAGCGCTCGTGCTGATTCACAAAGTCCGCCGTCTCCTCGCGGAGCGACCCCTGCTCCCCATCCCAAGGCGAGACAATCCCTTGCGTGGACTTGAACTCCGTAGTCACCACCCCACGACGAGCATCCACACGATCGATCACGAACCGATACTCCGAAAGGACATCCCGGACCACCTCGATCACACGCTCACGATCTGTTTGCGATGCATCGAAGCTGTACGCAGCGCCGTTGTAAACCGCTGAGTTCGAGCACCCAGCGACAGCAGTCATCCCGAACGCGAGCACGCACGAAACACACACACGCCGGACTTTGAGTGGCAGTTCAATCATGTCCGAGTTTATCGTGTGCCGACCTCTCGATCCAACCAGCCCTTGATCTCTGTACACAAGACCTCAATATCACCCTTTCCGACACCGGGAGATCCCACGCTGACGCGAGCAATTGAACACATCTGCCGTCCTCCAGCCCCATCATCTGCGATTGGTACCATCGAATGCGTAATCAAGACGCGCCCACGAGCATTGACTTCATCCACCAAACGCTTTGTCAAATCAGCGTCCCCAAGCACCTTCAAGCAAACCAATCCCAGCATCCTTTCGCACGCAAGCTCAACGCGCGGATCATCAACCACCCAACGCTCCACCATCTCCGCAAGCTCGACATGACCTCGGATATGCGAACGCAACCCGTCTGCACCAAAGCAGCGGATCACCATCCAGAGCTTGAGCGCCCGCATCTTCCGTCCCAGCGGCACATGCCAATCCCGGTAATCCACAACCTCCGAAGTCTCGCTCGCTTTGTTTTTCAGATACGCCGGCTGAATACTCATCGAATCGGTCAGCACACGATGATCCCGGACCCAGAACAGATCACAATCGAAGTTCGTCAGCAGCCACTTGTGCGGATTGATGCAGATTGAATCCGCACGCTCATGCCCATCCATCATCCCGCGGAACTCCGGACACACGCTCGCCGCTCCCGCCCACGCTGCATCCAGATGCAACCAGCACCGATGCTCGTCCACCTTCAACCGATCCAACACATCCGCGATCGCGCCAACCGGATCCACGGCCCCTGTCGAGGTCGAACCAATCGTTGCGACCACCATCGCGGGAATCAATCCCGCTTCGATGTCCTCAAGCATCACACGCTCAAGCACCGCTGGATCAATCCGCAAATCCGCATCCGTCTCCAGCACACGCACCCTGCTTCGATCGTCCGCATCATCCGCAAGACCAGCGACCATCGCCGCCTTGACCACAGATGAATGCGCCTGATCGCTCGTGTACACAGTCACCTTCGAACGATCAATCCCGCGCTTTGTACACCGTCGCCGTGCCGCGACGAGCGCTGCGAGCACCGCTTCGGACGCGGTCCCCTGGATGCACCCACCCCCAGTCGTGGATCGACCAAACGCAAACGCATCGTCAAGACCGAACAACTCGGCGCACCAATCCATCACACGCACCTCAAGCTCGGTACACGCGGGAGATGTCGACCACAACATCCCGTTCACATTGAGCACCGCGCTCATCAGCTCTCCCAAGATTGCAGGCACCGAGTTCGAGCACGGGAAGAACGCAAAGAACCTCGGCGAGTTCCAATGCACCAACCGATCCACAAACTCGCTGTCCGCTTGCTGGATCAACCCCCCGATCTCATCCACGCCTATCCCCTGCTCAGGCGGATTGAGTTCGAGTCCCGCAAGCACCTCCCCCCATTCAACCGCAGGCGAGACATCGCGTGTTTCGAGTGATTGGAGGTACGACTGTGCCCAGTCCACAACGCCCTCGATCCCCTTTCCGAGCGAATCTTGCCCCATCGGCGTTTGCGCAATCCAGTGCTTGTAATCCATGTTGGACCTCGATCGGTTGAAAATCAGAAAGAATAGTCTTGCAAACCAGAGGGTATTCGGTTAGATTCGACAAGTTCACTCGGACGCCGTGGGGGTGTTTGAAGTGCCAATTTGTTCTGGGTAGTGAATGCATAGGTCTCGCATTCACAGATTCAAAAGCCCCACCGCGTTGTCTCTGACCGCTTGGCTTCTCATTTCCAAGCGTGCAGAACCGGATTGGTGTCGTGTGCCAAACCGCGATCGTATTTTTCCGCGCACTCTCGTATGTGCGGAAGTTTGTGTGTGTCCCTCCGTAACTAGTTGGGTTCTGCATACAAACTCGCTGGGGTCTCAAAATGCGTTTTTCTTCGCGCCTCGTTTGTACGCTTTCTGCATCGTCCGTTTTGATTTCTACGGCTGCATTCGCAGGCAGTCCGTCATTTCAGTTCAGCAACCAGACAACCCAAGCTGGACTCGAGTCAATCAACGCGTTCGCTTCGAACCAGCTCTACACCCCGATGAGCGGTGCAGGTGTTGCCGCCGATTTCAACAACGATGGATACGACGATATCTTCCATCTCGGATCACTCAATCCGAACAGTCTCTTTATCAACAACCAAGATGGGACATTCACGAACCAAGCAACGGATTGGGGGATCGCTGGTCCATTCCACTCCTTTGCCGCATCCGCTGCAGACTTCAACAACGACGGCTACATGGACATCTTCATCTCAGCGTTTGGTCCAGCTGAATCCGCACCACAAGCGGGCAAACTCATGCTCATGCGTAACAACGGCCCAGACTCCAATGGCCAATGGTCATTCACCGATGTCGCGCTCTCCGCAGGTGTGAATCACCTCGATCCAGGCACCAACCGCAAAGAAGGAACCGGATCTGGATGGGGCGACTACGACCTTGACGGCGATCTCGACCTCTTCGTCTGCTCCTACAACCCACTCGTTTCGAACAACAGACTCTTCAGAAACGACGGCGAAGACCACACAGGCACATGGCGCTTCACCGATGTCACCGCTGAAGCAGGTCTCGAAATCACAGGACTCTCAGGATTCCTTCCCTCATTCGTGGATATGAATCGCGACCGTCACCCCGACCTCATCATTGTCGGTGACACCGGCACCTCAAAGTACTTTGTCAACAACCACGACGGTACCTTCACTGACATGACCGCAAATGTCGCTGATGTCTCGATCGCAAACGCGATGGGGATCGATGTCGCAGACATCAACGAGGACGGGCTCCTCGACTTCTTCATGTCCAACATCACCTTCGACACCACCAATGGACCAGGGAATGTGCTCTACATCCAGAATCCAGACAACACCTTCGACAACACCGCACGATTGAGCGGATGCTACGACGGACATTGGGGATGGGGATCGCTCATCAACGACTTCGATCACGATGGAGACAAAGACATCCTCGAAACCAACGGCTACCTCTTCGGTTTCGGAGGCGATCCCATGACACTCTTCCTCAACAATGGAGATGGAACGCAGTTCACCGAATCCGCAGCAGACTGCGGCATTGATCTGGTTTCCCAAGGACGAGGACTCGTCCGACTTGACGCCGACAACGACGGCGACATTGACACCATGATCTTCAACTGGACACAGCAAAACGCATACTACCGCAACGACCTGATCACACCAAAGACTTCGCAAACCAACACCCACTGGGCTCGCATCAAGCTCGACACCTACAGCCGAGACTCACTCGCTCCACAAGGCATCGGCGCGATGGTGACCCTCTCCACACCAACCAAAGACTACATCCTCCCAATACACAACAACAACACCTACTGCGGCACATCCCCAGTCGAAGCGCACATCGGCCTTGCGAGTGAATCCGAAATCACTTCCATCCAAGTCGCTTGGCCCGACGGGAGTTTCAATACCTACACAAATCTGCAATCAGATCAGATCTTCACCTTCCGCGCTCCAGCATTCGCCGCGGACTACAACAACAACGACTTAGTTGAGTTTGAAGATGTACTCGCGTTCGCCCAGTTACTTTCAAAGCGCGATCTTGCTGCAGACCACAACGGCGATTCCCGCTTGAACTACTTCGACATCGTTGCCTTCTTAAATGATTACCGAAGCGCAACCAATCCCTGAGTGACCTGAACCCCAGAGCCACACGAGCCATGGGCACTGATCCGTTCAACGGTTTCAGTGCCCATTGGTTTTCATTCCATATGTCAATCGGTACCATCGGATTCTGGACATCCTTGACCGTACAACTCAAGGAACTTGCTCACATCAAAGAAGTTGAACGATCCGTCGTATGCCAGGTCCGCATCACCGATCCCGTTCGCGTACCGCTCTAAGAACGCCGAGACATCAAGAAAGTTCAACGAACCGTACGGCTCAGCGTAATCCACCGCATTACAAGGACTGTTCGGACCCCTCGCTAGACCAGCGACGACCGTGATCTGAAAGTCAGCGTTATCAATCGCGCCCGCCTCATACACCAACGGCCCGAACAAACCATCTTCAGAAACCGGAGGCTCGATCGGGAGCGATTCCACCACCATCTCTCCATCCGCATTGACTGGCGCAGATCCTCCCTGATCCGCGATGTGCTGAGACAACGAGAGCAGTGCTGAGAAACCATCCTGACCCGCAGCGACAGGCACCAAGAATGATGCATCAATCCCACCAGGCCCAATGGTATCCGTAGCACTGATCCGCAAGAGCGTATCACTGTCCGCAACACCATCAACCATTAGCGACATGCGACGCTTCGCATCCGGGAACCACCCCTTCACGGGCTTGACAATGATGTTCGCTGTCCAGTTCGAGAACGAGAAGCAGATTCGATCGACATTCCACCCGCAATCAATCACATCCTGATTCACGAACATACACACTTCTCCTGAGATCCCAGGCCTGGGAACATTGATCGGAGGAACGAACTTCGCGAATCCTTTGAAAACCGGAATCGCCGGAGGCATCTGCCCCGGCTTATCAAGCATCACGCTCTCGAACGCATCCTTGATCATCTGCGCTTTCACATGCGGATCAGTGCTCGCTGCTCCTTTGACGCGCCCCTGCTTGATCACACTCATCGTGTTCCCATTCCCATCGCACATCTTGATCTCAATCTGCCAGTTCACAATGCTCGGCACACTCGCATCGCACACCTCTACCCACACAGTCCCTATCGGGACACCACCGCCCCGATATGGCGGGCAACTGGCGGGTTTTTCTGGTTCGTCATTCGGATCAGGAAACCCAGGTCCGTACATCGGGAACGGATCGAGCGGATCAATCGATCCCAGCTTCAACGCATCGAGAATATCCCCTGCACCCAAACCCAAACGACGATCTGCTTCGTGGAGCAATGTGTGACCGCCTGAGACGCCGCTCAGATAGATATCACCTCCGTGATGAAGCGATGTCAGCGAACGCTGCCGCACATCACTCCCGATCTCGCCCACACTGGTTTGGTCAACAGAAAAATACACCAGCGCACCTTCGTTTGCTGCGGGATCGACAACACCATCACCGCCGTCTTGCATCGCAAAGATTGCCAACCCATCGAGTTCATCCGCAGGGATTAGTCCGATGTCGCTCGCACGGAATGCTCGACGGAGTGACCCCGGCGCACCGATGACAACACTCATAACATCCGCACCAGACCACGCATTCGCGAGCAGAGTCGGAGATCCCTGCTGCAGCGAAAAATACACACGCTGTCCAGCACCCACCGACGAGTCTGTCATCCCATCTACTGACTCAGTTGGATTTGTCAACAGCCCAAGTCCAGGCTCGTTGTATGCGAGCACATGACCGAAACTCCCAGACTGCATCGCATAGACATCCGCTCCATTGAACGGAACCTGCGCCCACACCGGATAAGGCGGTTGCCCCACTGCACCAGCTTCAACCGAAAACAGAAACGGGAACAACGACACTCCAGATGACATCGAGAAAACATCTCCACGATCGAACGCATCAATGTTGTCACCAAAAACAAGACCCATCGAAGCGAGATTTGCTGCCAAACTGTTACTTCCACCCCCCGCGCTGAACACCTCACCAAGATTCGGCGAAGCATTCACCGCAGACCCTGGCGCGCCCACCGTGCCAATATCGTGCGAGAAGTCAACTTGTGCAACAGCGCTTGTAGACAAGCACACCAGAAGCGATGCCGCGGCGTGGATCAAAACCCGTTTCATAGTGATTCCCTCCAGACTTGAGTGCCCGGATCGGGATTGATCCGAGAACAACTCGGTCTAGACACAGAGTATCAAGACAACCAGCACCCTTGCAAGCAATTTCAATCAAAACACGGAAGACACACGAACGGACTATAAACAAAGGGTCATTCGTCTTCTTGAAGTGGGCGAATCCGCTCTGTCACATCCTTCGGCTTTCCACCAGTCCGAAGCTCCTCAAGCAGTCTCAGGTAAGTTTCGTACCTCACAGAAGAAACTTTCCCCGCTTCGACCGCCGACTCCACCGCGCATCCCGGCTCATGATCATGCGAACAATCATTAAACTTGCAATCGTGTGTGTACTCCACAAACTCCGGGAACATCCAACGCAGCTCCTCCGGAGTCACATCCGCAAGACCAAAGAACCGAACCCCAGGCGTATCGATCACACGTATGTTTGGTTCAATAAAGTGCATCGCGCTTGCCGTCGTCGTGTGCCGACCGCGCTGGTCGTGCTCACGAACGCGTCCCGTCTCGATCATCAATCCCGGATGCAGCGCATTGGCAAGCGAACTCTTCCCCACACCAGAGTGCCCCACAAACGCGCAGGTCTTTCCCGCAAGCAGGGACCGAAGTTCATCAACACGCGATGAAGAGTCATCCCCAGGAACCGCAGCGCACACCGCGATCGGGATCCCCGCTTCGCGGTACGGATCAAGCTTGCTCAGTTCCGATTCGCGATTCGAATCATCAAGCAGGTCCACCTTATTGACCGCGATGATCGCTTCGCACCCACCCGATTCGATCGCAACCAGATACCGATCAATCAACCTCGGATGCAGCGGAGGCGAAACCACCGACACCACCACGACCACCACATCAACATTCGCCGCGACCACGCGTTCCTGCCTCGGATCATGCGCATCGGGACGCGCGAGCTTCGACCGACGCTCCATCACGCTCACGATCTCAAACAGATCCTCATCATCGTCCTTCGCGTCGAGCTTGGTATACACCACTCGGTCCCCCACCGCGATGCCGGACTGTTGCCTCGCCGCGAGTTCCGCGCTGAGCCGGCAGTGCATAGCGCTGCTGACATCGGTCTCCCCGCTCGGAAGCACCGTCGCTCGTCGGCGCGTGAGCTCGATCACCAATCCCTCTCCAAGATCATCCTCAGCATGGGATCGTTCGCGAACCTTCTGCGCGTGCCCGTATTCCTTCTCGACGATCCGCAACACCCAGTCGATCAACGGATCTGCACGGCGTTTACCCCCGATGCGCTCGCCGTCTTCCGTCTCGCGTGCTTTGGATCTGCGGCGTTTCTGCGCCGCGGATCGCTGCTCACGAGCGAGGTCATACACGCGATCCCGATCCGCTTTGGAGAGCGATTCCAGAATCCCTTCGAGTTTGGTTCTTTGATGCTTGTTCAACACCCAATCCTACCCGCTCAATCTCCCTACAATCCGCGGAACCCGTTCATTTCAAGGAAACAACGATCATGCCAACCGCCACCGATACCCCTTTCGCCGTCCGTACCAAGGAAACACTCGACATGCTCGCTTCGAGCGGTCAGACCAAGGTCCTCCAGACCCTCGACTCCCCAATGGACGCGGTCGTCACCATGATCGACGACGATGGTTCAAAGCACGACCGCATCTGCATGTGCTCCAACAACTACCTCGGACTCGCCAACCACTCCGATGTTATCGACGCTGGGATCGAAGCGCTCAAGCAATACGGCGCCGGGACCGCATCCGTCCGCTTCATCTGCGGCACCTTCACCCCCCACCATGCTCTTGAGAAAACGATTGCAGAGTTCATGGGAACAGAATCCGCCTACACCTTCGTCTCCTGCTGGAACGCGACCGAAGCGCTCTTCCCGACCGTGTGCGAGCCGGGAGACATCATCATCTCCGACTCCCTCAACCACGCGTGCATCGTGGACTCCATGCGCCTCACCCCGGTCATCAAGAAAGGCGTCAAGAAAGCGATCTACGCCCACTCGGACATGGACGCGTGCAAAGCCGCACTCGAAAAAGCAAAGAACGACCCCGAAGTCACCGGACAAATCTGGCTCATCACCGACGGCGTCTTCTCCATGGAAGGCGACATCGCTCACCTCCCAGAACTGCGAAAGCTCTGCGATGAATACGGCGCATACCTCTGCGTCGACGACTCCCACGGCCACGGCGTCATGGGTAAAACCGGACGCGGCACACACGAACACTTTGGAATGATCGACGAAAACGGCAAGTCCCAAATCGATGTCTTCACCGGCACCCTCGGCAAAGGACTCGGAGGCGGCGCAGGCGGATTCATCGCCGCATCCCAAGACCTCATCGACCTCATCATCCAGCGCGGACGACCAACACTCTTCTCCAACGCCCTCCCAGTCACCGTCGCAGCGAGCGCCAACGCCGCGATCCGAACGCTGATGAACGAGCCCCAGCGCGTCCAGAAACTTCGCGACATCACGAAGTACTGCCGCGAGCAGATCAAGAACAAAACCAGCTTCGATGTCCTCGAATCCCCCACCGCGATCTGCCCCATCATCGTCGGAGAAACCGCAACCGCGATCGCGATGTCCAAAAAACTCCTCGACCACAACATCTTCGTCATCGGCTTCGGCTACCCTGTCGTCCCTGAAGGCGAAGCAAGACTCCGAATCCAAATGTCCGCCGCACATACCAAGGACCATGTGGATCAACTCGTCGAGGCGTTGAATCAACTTTGATCAACTCCCCATTCAACCCAGGCGATGTCGTCTCGCATCACCAGATGTGCGGCTATGAACGTGCTCAACTTCAAAGAGGGATGAACTATCGGCTTCATCAATCAAGATCCATTTTCTTGATGAGCACACGCCCAAACGCCCCATACCGCGACGAGGTACTTGATGGCGGAAAGACACTGATCTACGAAGGACACGATTTACCAAATCGCAAAGATGGACCAGACCCGAAGTCAGTCGATCAACCACTAAAACTCCCATCAGGTAAACTGACACAAAACGGAATGTTCTACAACGCAGCAGTAGACCGTGGCAGTACCGATGACTTCGAACGTGTGTATGTATACGAGAAAATCAAAGCAGGTATATGGGTATACAACGGCACGTTTGCTTTGAGAGAAGCATGGGTTGAACACGACGGAACCCGAAACATTTGCAAGTTCCAACTCAAGTTACTCGAAAA
Organism: Phycisphaerales bacterium; assembly: GCA_029212425.1. Classification (GTDB taxonomy): domain Bacteria; phylum Planctomycetota; class Phycisphaerae; order Phycisphaerales; family UBA1924; genus UBA1924. The sequence goes on along the minus strand of JARGNC010000038.1, from coordinate 7,611 downwards.
CCAAAACACCCATACACCAGACCCCGAACTCGATCACACACGGATGATTCCATCATCAGTCAAACAGGAAGTCTGGAAACGTGACGGCGGCAAGTGTCGAGATTGTGGCTCTGATCAAAACTTACACTTTGATCACATCATCCCTTTCTCGAAAGGTGGTTCGTCACTCACTGCAGAGAACATTCAACTGCTCTGCGCTAAACACAACTTAAGCAAGAGCGCCAAGATCATTTAACCCAGCTCATCATCTGCCACCGCGTAATGTGGATCTTCGAGCACATTGACCTCCACCATATCCCCCGCTTTATGCAGCAAAAGTCGGCAGTCCTCGCTCAGGTGCCGAAGATGCAAAGTCTTCCCCGCCTTGCGATACTTCTCCGCGAGCGCATCAATCGCTTCGATCGCAGAGTGATCCACCACGCGCGAGTTGCGGAACTCGATCACGACATCATCGGGATCGTTCGCGGGATCAAAGAACTCACGGAACTCGCGGATACACCCAAAAAACAAAGGCCCGTTGAGTTCATACACACGCGACCCATCCTCGTCATCACGCATCACCACATGCAGATGCTTCGCGTGCTCCCAAGCGAAGATCAACACGGACACGATCACGCCGACGATTACAGCCAAAGCCAGGTCTGTCGCGACGGTGACCGCTGAAACCAAGATCAGCACGAACGCATCCTTGAGCGGGATCTTCTTCATGATCCGGAAGCTCGACCATTCGAAGGTCGCGATGACCACCATGAACATCACGCCGACGAGCGCCGCCATCGGGATCATCTCGATCTGCTTGGATGCAAACAAAATGAACATCAACAAGAAGATCGCCGCGCTGATCCCTGACAAGCGTCCGCGTCCTCCGGAGTTGATGTTGATCATGCTCTGACCGATCATCGCACATCCGCCCATACCCCCGAACAACCCCGTCACGGAGTTGGCAATCCCCTGACCCACGCACTCCCGATTCCCACGCCCGCGTGTATCGGTCATCTCGTCGATCAGCGTCAGTGTCAGCAGCGATTCGATCAGACCAACCGCGGCAAGAATAAACGCATACGGAAGAATAATCCGCAGTGTCTCGATATTGAAAGGCACCGCGATCGGATGAAAGCTCGGGAACCCGCCTTTGATTGACGCGATATCACCGACCGTTTTCGTGTCGATGTTGAATCCAATCACGATCACCGACACCAGCAGAATCCCCGCAAGCGCGGAGGGGAACGCTTTGGTGATTTTGGGGAGCAGGTACATGACCGCCATCGTCAGCACGACAAATCCACAGAACACCAACATCGGTGTGCCGCTCATCCACTGCATCTCGCCGTCTTCACCCATCACTTTAAACTGGGACAACTGCGCCAGGAAAATCACAATCGCAAGTCCATTCACAAACCCAAGCATCACCGGATGAGGGACAATGCGGATGAACTTCCCGAGATGCAAAACCCCAACAGATATCTGGATCAATCCCGTCAGCACCACTGCCGCGAACAGATACTCAACCCCATGCTCCGCGACCAAGTGCACCATCACGACCGCCATCGCGCCCGTCGCGCCAGAGATCATCCCGGGACGACCCCCAAAGATCGACGCGAGCAACCCCACCATAAACGCGGCGTACAACCCAACCAGCGGATTCACATTCGCGATGATCGCAAATGCGACCGCTTCGGGAACGAGCGCCAGCGCCACCGTCAATCCCGAGAGCACCTCGGTCTTGATCCCCGCACCGAGGAATCCTTTGGAAGAAAAGCGTCCCAACCCCGCAGGGGTGGCGATCTTTGAATCTGTTGTCGTCATTGAAATGATCCTGCAAAGTCAGAAGCCACAGCGGATCAGCGATGTTCACCAGCATCCACGCGACGAAGAAGACGAATCGTAGACCACCGAGAACAACCGCCCACCATACGGAGCGGGTCTTTATCCCCCTGTTTACATCTCTGAATACACCGGAACCGCGAATCGGTGCACAAAGTCCACGCCTTTCGCCTCGCCGCGTACCTCAAGATCCCAGAACCTCACCGGACGATCCGATGCGTTCGTATCCTCCGCGTCCTCTGGAATCAGAAACGCGATCGGAATCTGCCCTTCAGTCCCGAATCCACCGAGCTGTGCGGAAACATCGTCGATCACCCACGAGTCGTACACCTTCCCTCGGCACACAATCTGCTTCTTGCTGTTCTGATTCGACACATGCTCGAACGACTCGACCACATAACGAAGCGTGATGGAAATCCGATCAAGCATCCGGAACCCACGCGGACACATCACCGTCCCCGTCACCATCTCACCAGGACACACCGGCATCGACTCAAACACCACCCGAGGTGTTCCATACCGGATCGCACGCAGCACCATCTTCACAATCCAGATCACCACCACCAACTGAACCAGATACATCACCCCAGTCATCGTCCACAAGAAAAAATGTATCCCTGTCCGCGGAACTGTCATCGACACCCAAGTCGAAATCGAAGTGAAGCACCCCACCATCAAGAGCCCCATCACATGCATCCCCCACCGTCCCGAGTCTCGACTCTTCATGCCGGGAAGCGAATCCGCATCCATCCACACATAATCCGCTCGCCACCCCTCATCCGGATGCAGCAGCGCATCACGCTTGCCCCGCTTCCGCTTTATGAGGTCCGCCACACCATATCCGATGACCAGCGCACCGCCCGCGAGGAACACCACCGCCGCCGCCCACAGCACCCAGTCCGGCGCGTTCTTCGTTCCACCGACATACCCAGCCGCGATCAATCCCACCCAACTGCCCGCGGCAAACATCGCCGTTCCGAACACCATCGAAGCGTGCCAAGGCATTCCAATCATACTGATCGGGGTGTAGTTCGGGAGCATCCCCTCGCTCCCCACTTCATCCGAAGCTCGGCTCATTCCAACACTGATTCTCATGCAATGAGTTTACCGTCTCGGATTCCTCGGCGTGCCCTTCGAGTTCGGACCACCAACTACGCGAGGCCCCTTGATCTCCGCTGGTTTGACATCGCGCTGAGCTTCAGCGTGATACTCTTCGCGAGATTCAGAGCTGCTTTCCGCGTCATGGGGATGCTTCCCATGCGCATACCCTTGATCGCCAGGCAGTTCGCCTTCATAAGTAGGATCCGCCATATCGACGCGAGCAAAGAGTAGTCGACCCGCAGCGGTCTGCATCGAACTGGTAATCACAAGATCGCGCGTCTCGCCTACATAATCAAACCCATCCTCGGCTACAACCATCGTGCCGTCGTCAAGGTATCCAACCGCTTGCCCCGCTTGCTCACCCGGCTTGATCAGATCCACACGGATCAGCTTCCCTGGGATCACCGTCGGCTTGAGCGCATTGCTCAGCGTGTTGATATCAAGAACCGGAATACGCTGGATCGAAGCGATCTTTGCCAACCCTGTATCCAGCGTCACCAGCAACGCCTTGATCGACTCAGCAAGCTCAACAAGCGCCAGATCAACCGCCTTCTTTTGAACTGTCGTCGAATCAATCACAAGCTCAACTGTCCCCATCCGCTGGAGTCTACTGACCATATCGAGCCCGCGTCGCCCCTTGTTCCGTTTCATCCGATCGCGCGAGTCCGCCATAGTCTGCAACTCCGCGAGGACAAACTCAGGAATCACGATCGCTTGCTGGATCAAACCTGTCGCTGCGATATCCACAATCCGCGCATCGATGAGCACCGAGGTGTCCAGCAGCATCGGACGAGGACCCCGGATCTGCTTCGCAAACTCGACATATGGAATCACCAATCGGAACTCGTCTTGCGTTTGGAGCACCGTCGTGATCCCAAGGAACGACAAGGAAACACCAAGCAAGACCTTGATCGCTGAAACAATCGCGCTGGATTGTAGATCCCAAGACTGCATCACCAGATCGATCATCATCGACAGGACCCAGGTCGCCATCAACCCCGCCATGAGTCCAAACATCACGCCTGTGATTGTCGCGATTTTCTTCCGAGGCGTGAGCATATCCACACCAAGGAAGACCCCAGCGAGAATCAAGGAAGTCAGTACTGGAACCCACCATCGCTTTGCAAAGCCGACTTCAAGATCGCCGTCAGCCTGATTGATGCTCAGCACATAGAGCATCATCACGACCATCATCAATCCGACAAAACCAATCCGCACGAAACGGATCAACATCTTTGAATCGCGTTCTTCTGTGGAAATCATCAAAATAATCCTTGCATTCGAAGAGGCGGAGAACACCACCAGCTCGGTAGATGGGTTGGGCTACCCGTGCCACGATCGGCACCGTCAATTGAGAACACCCCACTGTATCAACATTTCCACAAAAATGCACTCATTTTCCGAATGAATACTTCAATGCAAAATCAATCCTACGCCCGAGAACGCCCCAGTCGCCGCGTATAGATACTATTCAAACATGAACCGATCTGTTGTCATCACAGGGCTAGGGCCGCTCTCTTCCATTTCTAACTCAGCGGTTGGATTTTGGGAATCGCTCCAAGCCGGGACCAAGTCAATTACCCCCATCGACACCTTCGACGCATCGGGATTCACTTGCCCGATCGCTGGACAAGTGACCGCGAGTGTCCGCGACTGGGTTCCCAAGTCGTATCGCAAAGCAACCAAAGTCATGGCACGAGATACCGAACTCGCGGTCATCGCCGCGAAGCTCGCTACAGACGATGCCGGACTCCTCACTTCAGGCTCTGAAGAAACAGACTCCGGATTTCAAATCAACCCCCAACGCACCGGGTGTCACATCGGCGCAGGACTCATCGCCGCAGACACTGCAGAGATGTCGCGCGCCGTCGTGACCGCAACCGACGACAGCGGCGCGTTCAACACCAAGAACTGGGGAACAGAAGAATCCGGCGATGCCGGGATGAACAACCTCCCCCCACTCTGGCTCCTCAAATACCTGCCCAACATGCCCGCGTGTCATGTCACGATTATCCATGGACTGAACGGTCCGTCCAACACCATCATGGGCGCCGAAGCCGGCGCGCTCCTCTCCATCATCGAATCCACGCGCGTCATCCAACGCGATGCCGCGGACATGTGTGTCACAGGCGGCGCCGAATCCAGACTCAACCCACTCGGACTTTTGCGTTGGGATTATGCTGGTCGACTCGCGCATACCCAAGGCGAGCCCAACGCCGACGACATCATCAAACCGTTCAACCCCGATTCCGTCGGATCCATCATGGGTGAAGCAGGAGGCATGCTCGTTGTCGAAGAAGAACAACACGCGAATAACCGCGGCGCGCGTGCTTACGCTCGGATTACAGGTTTCGCCAATACACAATCCATCGATCCCGTCCTCCCGATCTTCAACACGCCTGACCAAGAGCCCTCGACGACCGATGTCGCACTCAGCAGAGCCATCAAAATCGCTTTAAAACAAGCGAATATTGACGCGAGTGATCTTGACGCCGTGCTCCCTCTCGGGATTGGCCAGCCCGCTTTGGACACTCGCGAAGAGAATGCCCTGCGGGATTCCCTAGGGAAAAACGCGGGCAATGTGCCAATCGTGACGCTCGCTGATCGAATGGGAAACACTCTTTCAGCACACGCAGGCATGATGACCGCCGCCGGCGCGTTGATGCTCCACAATCAGGAACTCCCACAACAATGTAAGTCACTCGATTCTTCTGGGTTCTTTGCCCCAGACGGAACTGTTACCTTAAACCATATCTTAATCTGTACAAGTTCACTCGCCGGACAATGCGCCGCCCTTGTCCTGAGCAAGATATGATACAACAATAAAGCACTCAACTATTCGTGCCGACTGTGTGGTACGAATCCGGCGTGCTGTTTCTAAGCCGCTTCAAATTTCTGTTCGTAGGACATATTTTACATTATGACACACAACACCCAAGAACGCCGTCGCGGTCGCTCAACGCCTTTGTCAGATCTTGATCCTGCACTGACCGAATCAAGCCGTCGCTTGATCGGTTGCGCGATCGAAGTTCACAAAGAACTCGGTCCAGGCTACCCAGTTGAAATCTACAAGAAAGCATTGATCAAAGAACTCGAGATCGAAGAAGTCGCGCACACCACCGATCACAAGGTTGATGTCGAGTTCGATGAAGAAGTCATCGGAACCGTCCATGCTGACTTCTTCATCGAAGAACGATTCCTCCTCAACATCATCGCAGAGTACAACGATGTCTCAGGCGGAGATCGCAACGCGCTGCGTGCAACCCTCCGTGCAGCAGACCTCGAACTCGGACTCATCATCAACTTCGGTCAACGCCGACTCAAGGACGGCCTCGTACGCGTCCTCAACCCAGATGCACTCCGCAAGGATGACGAAGGCGATGACGACGAGTACGAAGACGACAACGACGACTAAATCTCACGCACAACCCCAAACCATACCTCCTCGCACTACAAACACGAAAAGCAACGCCAATGGGCAACCACACCTCCAAGCTCCCTGACGACCAACGCGTCGTCGTCACAGGTGCCGGCTGGGTCACCCCACTCGGCAACGACATCGATTCGGTATGGGACAGACTCCTCAATGGGGAAAGCGCGGTCGCCCCCATCACGCATTTCGACGCTTCCACATTCGCGACCAACTTCGCCGCGGAAGTAACCGAATTCAACCTCAGCGATTTCTTCGATGACCAAGGTGTCCATCACACCGCAGGCCTCTCCACCCAGTACGCACTCGCCGCGTGCCACAACGCGTTCAAAGCCGCGAACCTTGATACCAATCCTGTTGACCCGACCCGGATCGGCATTTACCTCGGCGCAGGCGAAGGCGTCCTCGACTACGAGCCGTATATGGCTGCGAATGTCGCAGCATGGGACCACGACGCCCGTGCGTTTGATTCCAAGACCTGGGCCGAGCACGCATACAAAGGAATGACCCCAGCGCCTGAACTCGAACAAGAACCCCAGCTCACAGCGTTGCACCTTGCCAAACGCTTCAACGCACAAGGACCAAACCTCAACTGCATGACCGCGTGCGCCGCTTCGACCCAAGCGATCGGGGAAGCCGCCGAACTCATCCGACAAGGCGAAGCGGACATCATGATCGCAGGCGGATGCCACGCGATGATCCACACCCTCGGCATCACCGGGTTCATCCGCCTCACCGCGATGTCTACACGACGCGATGATCCAGCAAGCGCATCACGACCATTCGATGTCACCAGAAACGGATTCGTCATGGGAGAAGGCGCCGGGATCGTCATCCTCGAATCCCTCGCAAGCGCCAAAGCACGCGGCGCCAACATCCTCGCAGAAGTCTCTGGATTCGGATCCACCGCTGACGCATACCGCATCACCGACATCCATCCCGACGGACAAGGCGGCGCGGGAGCGATGCAAATGGCGCTCGATCAAGCCGGGATCAACCCAGCAGATTTGGACGACAACGGACGCCCCCTCGTCCACTGGGTCAACGCCCACGGCACATCCACTCAAGAAAACGACAAAACCGAATCCAACGCCGTCCGCTCAGTCTTCAAAGACAACGCGATGAACATCCCCTTCTCTTCCGTCAAATCCATGCTCGGACACCTCATCCAAGCCGCCGGAGCCGTCGAGTTCATCACTTGTTTGAAGGCCATCGAGACCGGACATTTCCTGTCCTCGACGGCAACACTGGTCCAC
>JARGNC010000037.1 GCA_029212425.1 Phycisphaerales bacterium | reverse complement strand
GACCGTGTCGTCGTTTTCCGCAATCGCGAGATCCATGATCGCGCCGATCATCAGCGCGTGATCTTCGAGTCCTGCTGGGATTTCGCTCTTGTGTTCTCTGCGTGAACGCGCCAGATCACCATCTGCGGTTTTCATCGTGTCGAGCACAAAGTCGATGCCGTGCCGCGCCGCTTCGAGATACTCCCGATTGTCGAGCACGACACCCGCTTTGACCAATCCAGAAATCATCATTGCGTTCCAAGCGCAGATGACTTTGTCATCAGTCCCTGGTTGATCCCGGAGCGAGCGAGCTTTGAGGAGTTGATCGTTCAGCGGATCGAGCTTCGCGTGGAACGCTTCGGTGGTCATCCCGAGCTCAGCCGCGATCAGGTCTGGGCGCTTGTCCAGTCGCAGCACATTGCTTGCTGGTTCGTTTGGATGGTGTGGGTCTTGGAAGTTGGTTCCCGCATCGAGCCCATACACGCGGATGACAAACTCCGCGTCTTCCCCGTTCCCGATTGCATCGCGGATCTGATCTGGTGTCCAGAGGTAGTTCTGACCCTCGCGGTGATTTACTTCAGCGTCTTGTGCACTGTAAAAACCAGTGGTTCCCGCATCGGTCTTTGGATCGCACATCTCTCGCAAGACATAGTCCGCTGTGCGTTTCGCTATTTGTTTGTAGAACGCATCGTCGTAAACTTCCGCGGCGCGTGCGTACAAATGCAACAGCTGCCCGTTGTCGTAGAGCATCTTCTCAAAGTGCGGCACCAACCAGATCTCATCGGTCGCGTAGCGATGGAACCCGCCCCCGGCTTGGTCGAAAATCCCGCCGATCCCCATCCGATCGAGCGTCATCTTCACACTCTGATCAATCGCGGCTTTCGTGTCCGCGTCAACCAACGGCCTTGCATCGAGCAGCAGTTCGAGGAACACCGGCTGCGGGAACTTGGGTGCGCCACCGAATCCGCCGTTGATGCGGTCAAATCTGCTGAGCAACCCCGACACCGCGGCTTGGATGTGCTTGATCCCGACCGGAACGGGCTCTTGATCCGTCGCGATCTGTTCATTAACCGCGCTCGCAAGAGCTTGGCTTTGTTCGATCACTTCGTCGTGCTTGTTTGTGTACGCATCGGAAAGTGATTCGAGGATCTGTGGGAATGATGGCCTGCCGTACATTGGTTCAGGTGGGAAGTAAGTCCCGCACCAGAACGGTCGGCGCTGTGTCGGTTCAAGGAACACGGACATCGGCCAACCCCCTGAACCGGTCATGATGGTCGTTGATGCCATGTAGATCTCGTCGATCTCGGGATGCTCCTCGCGATCGAGCTTGATGCATACGAACTTCTCGTTCATCAGCGACGCGATCGACTCATTCTCAAACGACTCCCGCTCCATCACATGGCACCAGTAGCAGGTCGAGTATCCGATTGAAAGGAACACAGGCACATCCCGATCGATCGCTTCTTGGAACGCTTCGTCGGACCACATCCTCCAGTTGACCGGATTGTGCGCGTGCTGAAGCAGGTACGGCGAAGTCGAGTTGACGAGTTCGTTGGTGTATTTCGCGGCGTTGGTTGTGCTCGTTGGTTCCATATCCGAGTCTAGGGAGCACACGATGGAAGTGGACTGTTCTTAGCGGATATCCATCTGTTCTGGTTCACGGAACATCGCCGCGACGACGGTGTGGCCGTGCTGGAAGATCGTTTCTCCGACCGGACCGATCTCCCCAGCAGCGAACATCCCCGCGAGCGGGATTCCTTGATCCGGCGCGTTGAGCTCCCTACCCGCTTTGGCAAGCTTCGCGCCATCAATCGGCGGATCAAACGCATGACGAATCGCACGCGCATCATGCGCAGGTTGACCAAAGAACTCCTGCGTGCGCCCTGTGCAAGAAATCACCATCGCGCCAGCGGGACGATCATACAGACGCTGACCATCGAGGAGCAGCGACAGGTCCTCGCGTGCCGTCCGCTCGTCATGAAGGTGAGGCTGGATGGTCTGTCCAGCTTGGACAATATCCGCGATTGCGACTGCTCCGGATTCTTCGTCGCCACCCATGATGTTCCGGATGAGGAAGTCCCCTCGACCGAATCGGGATCGCTGTTCATTGATTACACGGCCTATCAAAAGACCTTGGTCAAGCAGTTCCCGATCATCGTCCCCGATCCCTTGCAACGACTCACGGATCGCTTCAATCGCGGGCATCCCGGAAAGCTCAAGGATCAGGTTCCCACGCGCTTTGGTGACCACCATCGGAGTGCCGATTGGCCTGCACCCCTGCGACACAAGCGTATCGACCTGCAAATTTCCAGAAAGCGTGATTCCGATCGCGCCGAAGTTTCGGATTTGACCATCGAGAAACAGCGTGTTCCCCCCAGGTTCGGTCGCGGCGGATGCCATCCCTCCCAGAATGGTCCCTATTCGGTGTGTGTGCTTGTGCTGATCTGTGTACTGCACTCGAGATGCGGACAACGCGGGAACCAGATTGACAAGTGGCACAGAGAACGGATCGGCAAAGAAGAAGGAAGCAGCCATCGTTTCGGACGATCCGATCGCTCGGCTGACTTTCTCTGCACGCTCGAGCGGATCCATCGTGCCGAGCGTTGCGTCGAACACATAGGGGTGCATTTGAACACCTGGAAGCGACATCCCCATCAGCGAAATTGCTGGACGACCAAGGATCTCGTGGTCGCCGGACATGATCCCGGACGCAGAAATAAGCAGCAGGTGCTTTGGAGAGAGCTGATCGCGAATGACATCCGCGATCATTCCGACACGCTGAGCAAAGGGAGGCGTGATAAATCCGATGACCAGATCCGCAGAACTCGCGATCGATTCCTTGACCAAGCTCGCGGCTTGACTTGCAGCATCAACAGGATCGGGGAGCGTTGACAATCCGGATGCGATTGCAAGACCTGATCCCTCGCGAGGGTGATTCTCCGAACCGGTATTGGACGACGCTTCGGTCATGGAGTCCTTGCTGTGCCTGCGATCAAGTTACTGTCCCGGCATGAGATCAACGCGGGATGGTTCAAGCACCATCAAAGACAATGCATCATCACGGACCGGGTTCCCGACCACACCAACCACGCGACCAAGCAGGTGACGGAAGTCCTGATCTGCACGAGGCGCGATGTAACCGATTGTTTTCTCAATCCCAGTGACACGATCCGGAGCACGCAAGCGGTACATCAGCGGGAGGTGCTCTCCTGTGTAGACGCCGGAGAGGACCATCCGACCGACCATCGAGTAGACACGCGAATCGTTCCACGCGTCCATTTTCTGACCCAGTTCGATGGACTGCGAATCCGCACTCGCGAGCGCTTGAGCGATCGCTCGGCGTTGATCGCGGGTTTTGATCCGGATGTTGAGCCATTCGATGCGCTGATCCAGCGAGGTCTGAACCGATTCATCATCGTCGTTCGCTGCGTTGCGTGCTCTGGTGAACTCCGCGAGGAGCTCAGGGAGCGCCTCGTCCAGTTGTGCGCGAGGCATCGTGCGTGCGTTGGTGAATGATGCTTCCAGTGCTTCAAGACTCGATGCGGTCAGCCTTGCCGATGCCCCTTTGGTGTTGACACTCTTCGAAGTGCTTCCTGATTTTTCAGGTGAAATCACCACCGGCACGGTGTTCTTGATCACCTCAGGCTGCGCTTCAGGATTCGTTTGTTCAATCGCTTTGGGAGCGGTTTCACCACCCTGACCACCGGTCTGATTGCCGGATTGATTGTCGGACTGGCCGCTGGTTGGCTTGTTCATCGGTTCGCGAAGGTCGGTGATCGGCTCACTCGTATTGGACTGATCGACCTCTTTGCTCGATGGATTGGTAGATTTGCTTGGAGTATTGGTGGTCGTGGAGTTGTCCTGAGCTTTCGCAGGGTTGTTCTTTGGATGTCCAGGAGCGGGCATCAGTGATGGTTGTCCTGTGATGATTTGCTTGCCGCCTTGGTGCGATTTGATCTCTGCATCAGTCGCAGGACGGAGCGCTGCGGTGCGGATATACGCATAGGGGTAAGACCCCGCAACCGGTGGGCGAGGAGGTGCAACGCGGTACCCAAGCACCTCGTCGGATGCATCATCACGGATGATCTCCAGCACCATCATCTCCGTGTCTTCTTCGAGTGGTTCGTCGAACACAGGACACCATGACCCCTCAAGCCCGCGGAGCATCGATGCGGCGCTGAGCTGAGACGCATTCGTCAAACGGATGAAAGCCCCCGCTTTGATGCTCTGTGCATCCCTTGCAGGGACAAAGGCCCCTAGCTTTCCGGGGTAACGGACCTTGGAATAGTCCCCTGAGACCGCGTCAACCGCGAGCATAGTGCCTCGCGTGTACTCCTCGATCGTGTAGTAGATCTCTTGGTCACCACAGCGGACCGGCTCAGTCTCAGAAGTGACCACATACCATTTGGTGCTTTCTTGAGCGTTGGACTGAGCGATCACAGGCGATGCGAGACTGGCAAGCAGAGCCGAGAGAAGCATGAAGAGTGGGTTCAGATGGAGTCTTGATTGCATAATGGTCTCCCGATCTGTGGAGGTTGGGGGTTCCCTCTATTGTATTCGCTCAACTCCTGAAAGGTAGGGTCTGCCGTCGCTGGATGCAACCTCTCCACCGATCCCCTCCTACTGTTGAAGAATGAATATTTCTCCACCAAACCAACGGCCTTTTGGGATCATTTGTTCTGTATCAACAATCGCCTTGGCACTGGCTGCGGGCGGTTGCCAATCACCGTTTGAGAATCGAACCGAGGGACAGTTGCGACAAGCAATGGTCCATTCGGTCCAGCGAGAAATCAACGCAGCACGCGGCGATTCAACCACACCAAACGCGATCGAGCTCGACAGCACGACTGATCTGACCAAACTCGAAATCCGTCCTGATCATCTCGAACAAATCCAGCGCGAGTTCTCGACTGATGGATACGCAGAAGAGTTTCAAACCCAGAACGCAGAAGGCGGAGATCGTGACCCGATCGCGGACCTGATCGGAACCGATCTGCTCGGACGAGAAACCGTGCTTGTCCCTGTGTCGCTCCAGAGCGTGGTTCAAGCATCAGTCCGAAGCAACCTAGATGTCGAGTTTGCGCAATACGGCCCAGCGATTTCGCAAGCAGCGCTTGTGGAAGCGGAAGCGGCGTTCGACTGGACACTCTTCGGGAGTGTGCAAGGACAAGACTCGATCACACCACAAGCAAGCGCTGGCGCATTCGGAACCGGTGTTGTCCGCAACGAACAAGACACCATCTCCGGCACGCTGGGCGTTCGCCGATCATTAACCACAGGTGGATCGGTAAGTGTTCAGCACGATCTGGGTTACACCAATGTCGAATCATCATTCTTTGGTGCGACAAACCCGAATCCGTCAAACTCATCGAACTTCATTGTTGGATACGAGCAACCATTGCTTGATGGGTTCGGTCGCAGCAGAGTCCAGTCTGGAGTGTATCTGGCGCGGAACGCGGAACGCTCTGCTGTTTCTGAACTCAAGAGCCAGTTGATGGCGTCTGCATCGGACACCGAGCGTGCGTACTGGCAGCTGGTGCTTGCATACAAGCAGGTCATCATCCGCGCCAAGCTTCTTGATCGTGGGATTGAAGTCCGCGACGACATCCGTGCACGCCGAGTGCAGGATGCTCGTCAGGCGCAGGTCGCAGATGCGGTTGCACGCGTAGAGCGTCGTCGTTCGGACCTCCTGATCGCGAAGACCGCGCTGCGAAACGCGAGTGACCAGCTCAAGCGATTGATGAACGACGAGCGGATGCCTGTCGGATCTGAGATGCTTTTGGTCCCTGGGGACAGCTCAGCGGTTGAGCCGTTGTCGATCTCCTTGCTTGATGCGATTGATTCAGGGATTTCCAACCGTCCAGAGGTTGAGCAATCGATTCTATCAATCGACGATTCCACCATCCGCGAGAATGTCTCCAAGAACGCTCGTCTTCCATCGCTCAATCTTGTTGCACAAGCAAGCTTGCTCGGACTCGATGACTCGATCGGTGATGGGTACGACGATTCGATCTCGAATCGCTTTGTTGACGACTGGTTGGTCGGCTTGACCTTCGAGCAGCCGCTCGGAAACAGGATCGGCGAAGCTGGTTTCCGCAAAGCACGCCTGGCGCGGATGCAGTCGATCGTTGGTTACCGACGCACAGTGCAGTCGGTTGTGCTTGAGATCAAGAACGCGCTCAACTCTGTGGTGACCAACCACGCGTTGATTTCCCAGAGCACCCTCTCACGCGTCGCGCAAGGCGAAGCGCTCCGAGCACTGATCGTCGAGAAGGAGCTTACCAACGCTGGTTACTCCGTCGAACGACTCAATCTTGAACTCAACCAGCAAGAATCGCTCGCGAGTGCGGAACTCTCCGAAGCGCTCGCGATCGTGGATTACAACATCGCGATGGTGGATCTCTACCAAGCGATGGGGACGACCCTCGATCGCAATCGGATTGATTTCATTGTTCCCGACGCGAACCAACTGACTCCAGGCGAATCCGTCGCGGAATACGACACAGGTGCAGAGGAAAATGCAGACACGGATGACTCCGATGACTGAGATTCTCGAAGGTCCAGAAGCAATCGTCGCCGCGATCGCTCGACTCGGACTCGGGCAACCCATCGCATTCCCGACGGAGACTGTGTACGGCTTGGGCGCAGATGCGCTGGACAACGACGCGGTTGAGAGAGTCTTTGCGCTCAAAGGTCGGCCGACAACGAACCCGCTGATTGTCCATGTCGCGGGATGCGAGATGGTGGACGAACTCGTCGAAGAATGGTCGAGCGACGCGCAGAAACTCGCCGACGCGTTCTGGCCCGGCTCCCTCACGCTTGTGCTGAACAAATCTGAACTCGTCCCCGATATCGTGACCGCTGGTGGACCGACTGTTGCGATCCGTTGCCCATCACATCCGATGGCGCTCGGACTCATCGAATCGTACGGCAAACCCATCGTTGGACCAAGCGCGAATCCATCTGGTTGGATATCTCCCACCACTGCAGATCATGTCGCGAGGGGATTCGCTGGACAAGATGTTCTCATCCTCGAAGGCGGCGCGTGCAGAGCGGGGATCGAATCCACTGTCGTCGATCTCACAGGTGATGCACCGATCGTCCTGCGTCCAGGCGTTATCTCGACTGATCAGATCAGCAAAGTGCTTGGTGTCGATGTACAGATCAAGCAGCACCAAGACGAGGACATCGCACGATCGCCTGGAACGACCGGCGCTCATTACCAGCCCGCGAAACCAACGCTGCTTAAAGAGACGGCGGAGCTCGGAGCCGCAGGTCCGGATATCTATGTGATTTCCTGGTCTGGGGATGTTGCAGACGACGCTCGATCCAGTTCGCTTCCAGAAGATGCGGCGGGATATGCGCGTGGTCTGTATAACGCGATGCACGAAGCGGATGCTTCCGATGCTTCTCAGATATGGATTGAGCGCCCACCCAAAACGGACGATGAGAATCACAATCAGGAAGACGCACCGATCTGGCACGCGGTGATGGAACGGCTGAATCGTGCTTGCCATCCTACTGTCTAGTCTGACCGCTCAAAAACACCCCAAAGCACTGGCGAAATACACCGCCACAATCACCCGATCGAGAATCACAATGCTCACCCAAGACCAAGTCTCACCAAGCAAGGTATCCAACATGTCGAAGAAGATCACCATCGCGCTCGCTCCCGGCGACGGAATCGGTCCAGAAATCACCCGCGCCTGTCTTCATGTCTTTGAAGCCGCAGGAGTGATGGATCATGTCGAGTTCACCGAAGTTGATATGGGGAACAAGGTCTTCGCGGAAGGCGATACCCGAGGCATGACCGATGAAGCGATCGAGACCATCGAACGAACCGGCATCCTGTACAAAGGACCGATGGGCACACCCATCGGAGGCGGCGGCAAGTCCATCAATGTGACGCTCCGCAAAACCTTTGGCGCGTTCGCAAACCTCCGTCACTTCCAATCACTCCCCGGCGTGGAAACCGTATTCTCACAAGCAGGAGTCCCTGTCGACTTCTATGTTGTCCGCGAGAATGTCGAAGACACCTACGGCGGGATCGAACACCGACTCACCCCAGACTCCTACTGCGCCAAGCGACTCATCTCAACCCCAGGGTGCGACCAGATCAACAGGTTCGCGTTCGAAACCGCGAAGGCCTTCGGGATCGACAAGGTCACATGCGGACACAAAGCGAACATCATGAAGATGACCGACGGCACCTTCCTTGATCGCTTCCGTTTCCTCTCGCAAGACTACCCAGACATCGAAACCGAGGATGTCATCATCGACGCGCTGTGCATGAACCTCGTGCTGCGTCCAGACAAATACAAGATGATCGTCCTGACCAACCTGCAAGGAGACATCGTGTCCGACCTCGCAGCGGGTTTGGTTGGTGGTCTTGGGTTCGCACCTTCCGCGAACATCGGTGACCAGATCAGCATCTTCGAAGCAGTCCACGGCACCGCACCAGACATCGCGGGACAAGATCTCGCGAACCCAACGAGTCTCCTGCTGTCGGGCGTCATCATGCTCCGTCATATCGGGATGCGTCGCACCGCGGCGATCATCGAGAACGCGCTTCTCTACACGCTCGAATCCGGTGTCCACACAGGTGATGTCAAAGGCACTGGAGAACCAGTCGGGACCAAAGCATTCGCAGAGGCACTCGCATCGAACCTCGGAAAAAACCCTGAAACGATCGAAGGCTGCGCTGTACCAGCAACCGACGAGATCCACCACACGCTCCCTGAGCGTCCGAGCGTGAACAAGATGATGACCACGCATGAGCAAGTCGAGAGCGTTGTCTGTGGCTGTGACATCTTCCTTGAGAACACACTCATTCCAACAGAGCTCGCTGCGAAACTGCAACGCTTGTGTGAGAACACACCGTTTGAACTGACCGTGATTTCCAATCGTGGGACGCAGGTCTGGCCGACCGGCTCGCCGTACACCGAACTGGTGAATGAGTGCTGTGTGCGTTTCGAACTCCGCGAAGGAACCGTCATTGGTCAGGGGCCAACTGTGCATCTGCTCGCGAAGGTTGCTGAGAAGTTCACCGTGACCGACTTCATCCCGATCCGGATGTACGACGGCACACGCGGGTTCTCCTTGGCGCAAGGTCAGTAACCCAGTAACTTGAAATCATGGCTTCATCGACCACGGCTCTATTGAGCCGACGATGGATGCCGCGCGCCCACTGATAAACGCATCGAATACGCCTTCTGAGATTTCTTGATGCGTGAGCCAGCGTGATCCTGATCCTTCAACCACAAACCCAAGCGTGACGATGCGTTCTCGATTGCTCTCAGTGCGAACTTGATGATGAGATGATCCAACTACGCGGAGCGTATCTGCATCTGGGAAGCTCTTATGGATGTTGTTCCACGCGTTTGGTGCGGTGCTGTGGATCCATCCGATGACTGCGATCACTGGTGACGCAGCCGATCTGAGAGCGTGTGTGAGCTGTTCCTCTTGTGCATAATCACACGCGGACATTGAGAGCTGCTCTCGCACTGAATCATCGATCTGAGCCGCGTACCCCTCTGGGGATCGAGCGATGAGATGAATGCGATACCCAAGACTGAGCAGTTTGGTTGTACAATCTGCGAGCATCCCGGTCATCCCGATACAGATGATCGTCCCCTGATCTTCAGAATCAGGGCTTTGTTGATGTACTTGCGAGCGGTTTGTGGTGGTTCTGCACACGCTGGATCATAACCCTGCCAGTCTGGCAGACGAATTCCCGAATCAGCCCCGCACCCCTTCTCCAGGTGTCTTAGCGTGTCAAATTCGGTCTTTGAGTCGCTCTGCAAATTGGCACGGGGGTTGCAAATACATCCTGACACATACAAGAGCAATCTCCCTGAAGGCCCGCCTTCGGGGTCACGAAAGGAGCACAGCAATGGGCAAAATCATCGGAATCGACCTCGGGACCACCAACTCAGTGGTCGCCGTCATGGAAGGGGACTCACCGAAGGTCCTCATCAACTCATCGGGCAACCGCACCACGCCGTCCGTCGTCGGCTTTACCGACAAAGGCGAGCGCCTGGTCGGCCAGCAAGCGAAGCACCAGCAGGTGACCAACCCACAGAACACGGTCTTCTCGATCAAGCGGTTCATGGGTCGTCGTCACTCAGAAGTGAGCAGCGAAGAAAAACTCATCCCATACGAACTCACCGGAGGCGACAGCGATTTCGTCCAGGTCAAAGTCCGAGGCGAAGAGTTCTCACCACAACAGATCTCCGCAATGATCCTCAGCGAACTCAAACGAACCGCTGAAGACTACCTCGGCGAAGCAGTCACCGAAGCGGTCATCACCGTACCGGCATACTTCAACGACGCGCAGCGCCAAGCAACCAAGGACGCGGGAGAGATCGCTGGACTCACCGTCAAGCGCATCATCAACGAACCAACCGCGGCAGCACTCGCGTACGGGCTCGAAAAGAAAACCAACAAAAAAATCGCGGTCTTCGACCTCGGCGGTGGTACCTTCGATGTGTCCGTCATGGAGATCGGTGACGACGGCGACGGCGGGTCCGTCTTCGAAGTCCTCTCGACCAACGGCGACACCCACCTCGGTGGCGACGACTGGGACCAACGACTCATCGACTTCCTTGCTGAAGAGTTCCGCAAGAAAGAAGGCGTGGACCTGACCAAGGACGCGATGGCGATGCAGCGACTCAAAGAGTCCGCTGAAAAAGCGAAGATCGAGCTTTCGGGATCGCAGGAAACCACCATCAACCTGCCGTTTATCACCGCAACGGATTCGGGACCCAAGCACCTCCAGGAAACCCTGAGCCGTTCGAAGTTCGAGACCTTGTGTGCTGATCTCTTTGATCGACTCAAGGCACCTTGCCAGAACGCACTCAAAGACGCGAAGATCGATATTTCCAAGATCGACGAAGTCGTGCTGGTCGGTGGTTCAAGCCGTATGCCAAAGGTCCAAGAGATCGCGAAGGACATCTTCGGCAAAGACCCATCCAAGTCCGTCAACCCTGACGAAGTCGTGGCGCTCGGCGCAGCGGTTCAGGGTGGTGTGATGACCGGCTCGGTCAAGGATGTCCTCCTGCTCGATGTGACCCCACTGTCACTCGGCGTCGAGACTATGGGCGGCGTCATGACCAAACTCATCGAACGCAACACGACCATCCCGACCACCAAGACCGAGACTTTCTCTACCGCTGCTGATAACCAGCCATCGGTGCAGATCCATGTCCTCCAGGGTGAGCGTGAGTTCGCAAAGGACAACCGCACGCTTGGCATGTTCGAACTCGCGGACATCGCTCCCGCACCACGCGGGACGCCTCAGATCGAAGTCGCGTTCAAGATTGATGCGAACGGTATCCTTGAAGTCTCCGCGACTGACAAGGGGACTGGCAAGCAAGCTGATATCCGCATCGAGGGTTCGGGTGGTCTTTCCGAAGACGAGATCACCAAGATGAAGGCGGACGCGGAAGCACACGCCGACGAAGACAAGAAGCGCCGCGAGCTTGTCGATCTCAAGAACCGCGCTGACGGGATGGTCGCTCAGACCCGCAAGTCCCTCGAAGAGCACGGCGACAAGGTCGGCGCGGATGTCCGCTCCAAGATCGAGACCGCCGCATCAGCGCTCGAAGACAAGATCAAGAACGAGAACATCACCAAGGAAGAACTCGAGCCTGCACTCAAGGAACTCGAAGAAGCATCCATGGAACTCGGAAAGGTCATCTACGAGCAAGCCGCGAAAGACGCGCAGAACGCAGCACCTGCTGAGGATGGCGCAAATGTCGAAGGCGATGTCATCGACGCGGACTTTGATGTCAACGAAGACAAGTAATCTGTTCTGACTCCAAATCAAACCCGTCCCGCTTGGGGCGGGTTTTTTATTTGGGTTTAGGCAACGCAAGCCCGTCCTGAATCCAGAGGTTCGACAGCGGCACCCGGCTCCGTACCGGAAGCGCCATCACCACAATTCGTCGCGCCACCATCCGACCAATCCAAACCCCAAAGCACGAGATCAGGAACATGTACGCGATGAAGACCGGACCGATCACCGGCGCGTACAAATCCTGCGTCAATCCCGAGATGTATGTGTAGTTGAAATCAGGTCGGCTCATCCCAATCAGCAGCAGACATGCAATCAAACACGCAACAAGCGGAACGATGATCGCTTTGCGCCTTGTGCTTCCGAGCAACGCAATGCTCCAGAAAATCCCGAAGAGTGTCCCGACGATGGTTCCGGGGATGAGCATCACGAGGAACTCCCGATCGATGTTCGCGAGTAATCCCCCGCTGTCGTCGATGACTTGCTGGAGGTGTGCGTCTCCCCAACCTTGCGTGAGCCAAACCCAGTTGTACTGTCCGGATTGGGCCGGACTCAGCGGCGTTGTTGGTACGATGGTGCCGTTGACTGTGGTGACGCCGTTGCTCGTGACGATGGTCGTCGTCCCTCCGAAGCTCAGCGGGTCTGGTGTAGCGGTCGGCGTCGCAACTGGTGTCGCAGATTGGGCAGCCGTTTGACCAGCTTGCTTTGCAAGCTCGCGCAAGCGATCCTGCTCTTGCGACCAAATGTGATGCTCGTGACCGATGATGTCGCCCATCTTCTCACCAGCAAGATTTGCAGTGCCTTGCGCCATGCCTGTGATGGACATGGTGTATCCGATAAAGATCCCCAGCAGCACGATGATCCAAATCGCGGCGATCAGTGCCCTGAACCGGTTCACCCAGTGCGACATCACCGGATAGCTCTGGAGCGCCGCGACTGTTCCGCATTCGGGGCAAGTGCAGATCGCTAAGCCGTAGTGTTCTTCCTTGCTCACAGGTTGGGCGTACAGATTGAATCCGCACCCGATGCAAGCACGGTCGGCACGGATCTCGTTGAAATGCTGGGGTTCCTGAGCGTTGGATTCAGTCATGAATGCGTCTCTGCTTTCTTCGTTTGTTCAGGAGTCTCCGGAATCGTCTACGATCGCTCCGATCCACAATCCCGCCGAGCAAGAGTGCGGGAACAACCCCGAGAAGCGAGCATGATCCAATGAACGCGAATCGGATGAACCGCCCCATCATTTCTGAGCGGCGAGGGTACCGAGTGTCGGATAAGAATGCGAAGAGCTGCGCCATCGTGCGCTCGATCCATACGAATGTGTAATCAATAGTGAGGATGAGCAGCGTCAAACCCAGCATGATGGTGATTGCGAAGAAGATCGAGCGGTGCCGATACAGCAAGACCACCGACATCATCAAGAGCACACAAGTCCCAAGCAACATCAACGCGCCCATCGCGAGCTGTGGATCGCCTGTGGTGAATGGGTATTCTGGGGAGAACTGCCCGTGGATAGTGAACATGTCGTCGCTGACCATCACAAACAACGCGATGAGTGCTGCACCCCCGATGGTCAGTCCGATCCGAAGCACCACGCCTCGGATCGCGGAATGAACTCGGCGGAACCTCCTCCAGAACTCGATGTCGGGATGCCGTTGACGAACGGTTGGGAGCGAGCACGATGGGCACACCACGACGGGCAATCCATAGTGCGGATCAGGCGCGGCGCGGATTCGTCCGAGTTCCGTCAAACAGGATGGACAGGTGTGAGATCGAGGCACGATTCTCATTGTACGGAATTCGCCAACTCCCGTTGCACAATGGGTTGACATCATCGGTTTGAGCACCTTTGCTCTGGTCCCGGTGGGGACCCCGGACAGCTCGCAAGACCACGAAATCCTTTGGAGGATCCAGCTATGAACATCACCCGAATCTCCGCGATCGCTCTGCTCACACTCAGCGGCTCAGCGTTTGCCAACAACCGGAACGAAGCGATTCAACGCGTCGAAGCGGCTGAGCGTGCGCTCGAGCTCGCACAAGCAGAACTCGCTGCGGCTCGTGCAGAAGCCGCTCAGTACGTGCAAAGCTCCGAATCGAGCGAATCAACCACAGAAACCCAACCCGAATCTGCACCTGCAGAGGAAGCTTCGGAAGCAGCTCGGAAGCTCGCGTGGAACGAGGGCTGGGAATACAGCTTCAGCGCCGGGATTTCCGGGACTTCAGGGAACAACGAAATCTTCTCCGGACGCGTCAACCTCAAAGGCGATCGCAAGACAGACTCCACCGAAACACACGCGTACGCGTCCTACCTCTACTCGACCTCCGATGGGCAAGAATCCGCTTCGCGTGGTGAGCTCGGATTCAAGAACGATTGGCTCCTCGATGGACCTTGGCGCTACTTCGCGGAAGGCAAATACGAGTACGACGAGTTCCAAGCTTGGCAGCATCGCTTGAGCGGCGCGATTGGTGTCGGGTACGAGTTCATCAACAACGAAAAAACCACACTCATCGGGCGTGCTGGTCTGGGTGCTTCGTATGAGTTCGGATCCAATGCGGATGAGAAGGTCATCCCCGAAGGACTGCTTGGACTCGACTGGACACACCAACTCTCCGACAACACAAAGCTCTTTGCAGGGACAACCTACTACCCAAGCTTTGATGACCTTGGCGAGTTCCGCTGGAACTCCGCAGCAGGAATCGAAGTCGTGCTGGATGCTGAGACTGGGATGACGATGAACGCGGGTGTTGAACACCGTCACGACTCATCCCCAGGCAGCGGGGTCCGTCCAAACGATGTGGACTACTTCATGGGGATCGGCTGGAAGTTCTAATCGATGCTGAGGGTTGGTAAACTCATCAACCCACCTAGAATCGACGATGACCAAGCAACGATCGTCAACGAAAAATTCTCCGCAGTATAAACGGCTCACACCCATCAACTGGGTGCTCGCGATCTCTGCAGGATTGCTCTACGCGATTGCACTCAAGTACTTTGTCATCCCAGCAGGGGTCATCCTCACAGGCAGCGAAGGGATCGCGGTCTCGATTTCGTATTACTTTGAGAGCTCGACGATCTTTGTCATTCTGTACGCAGTGTTTCAAACGCTTCTGATGGCCTTTGCGTATCGAAAGATCAGCAAGACCTTCGCGTATCGCTCGCTGATCGTCGTTGCAACGGTCATCCTCGCGCTGTTGTTCTTCCCTGAGTTTCACATCACCCAGCCCGATGCGTACAACGAGCGGATCATGCTCGTGCTCTTCGGAGGGATCCTCGCGGGATGCGCCAAAGCGGTCGCGTTCAAAAACCGTGGATCCACCGGCGACGAGGATGTCATCGCGGCGTACTACGCAATGAAATACCTCAAACCCGTCGGATCCATCGCGATCATCGCAGGCATTGTCTCCACAGTGTTCGGACTCGCACTCCAACTGCTCAAAACCAACGACCTCGCGCTGGTCATCAACACACTGATGTACACCGCGCTCTACCTCTTTGTGAGCACCGAAACCCTTAACACGCTCTACCACAAGTTCAAACTCACCATGCTCGCGGTCATCCACGAGCACCCCGATGTCATCGGCAACGCGATCCGCAAAGCATCCCCCCACCGCACCTACACCATCCATCCCGGCGTCGGTGGCTACGAAGAAAAGAAACTCTCGATGATCCGCACGATCGTCACCCTCGAAGAACTCCCCAAACTCATCGCGGCGATCAACAAAGCCGCCCCCAACGCGTTCTACTACCACCACGAAGTCGAAGGCGTCTCACGCAAGTTCTACATCTCGCCGATCTGAAAACCTGCAGTTCTGAATCGCACATCCGAATGCATACGAAGCATTCCACATAAACGGCGCAACGAACATCCAGCCAGCCATACCCGATAGTACGCTGACCACAATCGCAACTACGGTTCCAATAAGCACACTGAGTGCAACGACATTGGAATCCCACGATTTGCGCACCAACAACAGACTGATTAATCCCGGAATTCCGATTGAAGAAGACATAGACACGATGGATTCAGGAAGCTCCTGAAACCCAATGGTCTGTGCCACCCAAGCGCCGGGGAAATAAAACCATATCCCGATGAGAGCAAAGACCACACCCCAAGCAACCACAACCCAATCCCAAATATCCCAAGGTTTGTAGCTCCACCCCTTCGCAACCAGATGAATCATGAGAAACACTGCGCTGTACACCCCCGTATACATCGCATAGAAAATGAGCTCAACCATTCTCAACTTTCCAGTGGTTCCCGTCGCGCTCCACACGCCGGTACAGCGTGTCGCGTTCGACCGCTTCGTAGCCCGCTTCGTTGATCGCTTCGATCAGGTCGCGCTCGGTGGTTTCTTGGTGGGTGCCTTCGCCGACCGCTTTGGTGATGTCGTACCACACGACCGTCCCATCAATGTCATCGGCCCCCGCTTCGAGCATCAGCTGCGCCATCGGGAGGGTCTGCATGATCCAGAACGCTTTGACATGCGGGAAGTTGTCGAGCATCAATCGCGTCACGGCAATCGTCCGCAGGTTTTCGAGACCCGCAGGTCCGCGGAGGTGTTCGAGCTCTGACCCATCAGGAAAGAACGGAAGCGGCGTGATCGTCTGGTAGTACCCGCCTTTGACCTCACTCCCTTCGGACATCGCAGGGGTTGGGAGGACCGCGCCGTCTTTGTTGAGCGTGATCACCGGCGCGGTAATCTGCTGGGATTCTTCGATCCCTTCTGCGATGTACGCGCCGTCTTCGCCTTCGTATCCCAAACGCGCGAGCGCTTGGTCTTGTGAACGGCGCAGGATTTCCATGTGCCGTAAGCGTTCGCGTCGTTTGTCCACATGCCCGTAGAGCATGGTGCAGTTGGAGTTGAGACCGACCTCGTGCGCGACAAGGTGGACATCGAGCCACTCGTGCGCACCGATCTTGGTTTTGAACGCTTCCTTGTGGACGCGTTCGTCGAAGACTTCCGCGCCGCCGCCTGGGAGTGAACCGAGTCCTGCTTCTTTCAGACGCTCCAGCACCCAACGCACGCCGGCTTTGGTGTCGTCCTTCTTGTATACCTTCGCGATCCGCGCAAGGTGGACGAGTTCGACGGCGGTAAACGCTTTGAGATGCACACTGGGCGCAACCTCCGTCAGCGTTTTGAGCATATCGGTGTAAAACTCGAAAGGGAGGTATGGATTGAGCCCCCCCACGATGTGCATTTCTGTCGCGCCCGACGCCGCGGCTTTGCGTCCTTCTTCGCGGATGTAGTCGAGGTCGCGTGTGTACTCGCCGTCCTCGCCCGCTTTGCGATAGAACTCACAGAACTTGCACGAGAGCGCACAGACATTGGAGTAGTTGAGGTGCCGATTGATGTTGTAATACGCGACGCCGGGATGCATGCGATCGCGGACGAGTTTCGCAAGATCCAGAACCGTCCAGAGGTCAGGGGTGTTGTAGAGCACCCAACCATCATCGAGCGTCAGACGCTCGCCGCGATGGACCTTCTCAGAAATG
>JARGNC010000036.1 GCA_029212425.1 Phycisphaerales bacterium | reverse complement strand
TCGTCTGAGAGCCCGTTTTCGGTGCTTGTTTTTCGGGTCATGCCTATCATTTGCGTCCCCAAAAACACCGGGTTTCGAGATCGCTGATCGGGCGTTTCTGAGACCTTGGAAAGACCATCGGGGGCCTCTCCGGGAGACCTGATTGATGAGCGATGACCAAGGCACCACGCCCCCGATCCCCCCAAGCGGCGATCCAGATCAACCCGAAACCGGAGCCCCCATCGTCGGCGGCGGATCGGTACTCGATCTGGATATCGAGCGCGAGCTCCAGGATTCCTACCTGACCTACGCGATGAGCACGATCATGGACCGGGCGCTCCCCGATGTCCGCGATGGTCTCAAACCATCGCAGCGACGCATCCTCGTCGCGATGAACGACCTCAACCTGCGACCAAACAAGAAGCACCTCAAGTGCGCGAAAATCTGTGGCGATACCTCCGGCAACTACCACCCGCACGGCGAATCCGTCATCTACCCAACCATGGTGGGGATGGCGCAGAACTGGAAGATGAACACCCCGATGGTGCAGCCGCAGGGAAACTTTGGTTCCATCGCCGGCGACCCACCCGCGGCGATGCGATACACCGAAGCCCGCATGACCCACGCATCGATGGACATGATGCAGGATCTCAAACTCTCGACCGTTGACTTCATCCCCAACTACGACGACCGCTTGCTGGAACCAACCGTGCTACCAGGCAAGTTCCCCAACCTGCTCGTCAACGGCGGCATGGGCATCGCAGTGGGGATGGCAACCAGTCTCCCACCGCACAATCCAACAGAGATCCTCGATTCGATCATCCGGTTGGTGAACAACCCTGACATCGAACTCCTTGAACTGATGACCGACGAACTCGACGACGATGGCAATGTCGTCCGCCGCGGAGTGCAAGGTCCCGACTTCCCGACCGGCGGTCGCATCCTCGGACGCAAGGGCATCATGGAGGCGTACACCTCGGGACGCGGACGCGTGACTGTTCGAGGGAGCGTCCATGTCGAAGAAACCAAGCCGGGGCGCGATCAGCTTGTGATCGATCAGATCCCATACTCGCTCGTGCAGAACTCGCTCGTCGAGAAGATCGTCGATGCGGTCAAGGACGAGCGGATCACCGACATCTCCGATGTCCGCAACGAGTCGGGTCGCAACGCACAGACCCGCATCGTCATTGAGCTCAAGCGCGGCGCTGATCCAGCAGTCGTCGAGAACCAACTCTACCAGTGCACCCCGCTCCAGCAGACCTTCTCGATCATCAACATCGCGCTCGTGAACCGTCAACCCAAGACGATGGGTATCAAGCAGATGATGGAGTGCTACATCGACCACCGCGTCGAGGTGATCACCCGCCGCACCCAGCACCTGCTCCGCGAAGCGAAGAAACGCGCGCACGTGCTTGAAGGCATGATCTACGCGGTCGTGGACATCGACGAGATCATCAAGCTCATCAAAGCATCCAAGACCCGCGAGGAAGCGATCCAGAAACTCATGGATCGCAAGTACTCAATCCCGAGCGATCATCCAGCCGCGGCGGTCATCCCGAAGCGTCTGATGGATATGGTCCGTAAAGCGGACGATCTGGGTGGAACGGTCCTGAGCCGAATCCAAGCGGAAACCATCGGTGCGATGCGACTGATCCAGCTCGTCGGTCTTGAGATCGAGCGACTGGTCAAGGAGTACTCCGAGCTGGTCATCGAGATCGAAGGCTACGAAGCGATCCTCGCAAACCATCGCATGATCCTCGACATCATCGTCGAAGATTGCGAAGAAATGAAAGCGAAGTTCGGACGCGACCGCCTGACATCCATCGAGGATGCGGCTGGTGACATCGACATCGCTGCGCTCATCCAAGAGCAGGACATGGCGGTCACCATCTCTCACCAGGGGTATGTCAAACGCGTCCCGCTCGAAACCTACCGCGCCCAAGCGCGTGGTGGCAAGGGCATCAAAGCATCGGACTCCAAAGACGACGACTTCATCGAGCACCTCTTCGTCGCGTCCACGCACGATGATCTGCTATGCTTCACCGATTCGGGACGCGTGTTCAAGCTCAAGGTCTACGAACTCCCAGAGATGACGCGGACGAGCAAGGGCCGACCGATCATCAACTACATCGACCTCAAACCGGGCGAGCGCACCTGTGCGTACCGATCCATCAAAGACTTCGAGTCCGGATCACATTTCCTCACCTTCGTCTCCAGAGGCGGCATCGTCAAACGCACCGCGCTCAAGGAATACCGCAATGTCAATCGTTCAGGTCTGATTGCTGTCGGACTCAAAGACGACGACGCGCTGTTCAATGTTCGCCTGACGACAGGTCTCGATGACATCATGCTCATCGCATCCAACGGCATGTCCATCCGCTTCAACGAGCAGGATGTGCGACTGATGGGCCGCTCAGCGGCAGGTGTCAAAGGCATCGAGCTCGGAGAGGGTGCCCAAATCGTGGGGATCATGCGTGTACCGATGGTCGCTGATGCGGAAGACCCAGAAGTCCGTCACACCTCAAGTGGTGCACTCGAACGCGGACTCAGCGTGCTGACCATCTGCGAGAACGGGTACGGCAAACGCACCCTCGTCGATGAGTACCGAGTTGCTCCAGAGAACGGGCCAATGCGGAGCCAATCACGCGGCGGCAAAGGACGCGGAGACATCAAAACAACCGCTCGAAATGGCCAAGCCGTGGTCGCTTTGGGTGTGTACGACAGCGATGATGTTGTCGTGATTTCTCGCGGCGGACTGCTCGTGAGAATGGCCGCAGAATCAATCTCACGCATCGGACGAGGCACCCAAGGTGTGCGTGTGGTGGGTCTCAAGGGCGATGATCGTGTGATCGCAGCCGCGAGGGTTGAAGAATCGGACGATTCAGGTGATAATGACGACCATGCCCAGGCAGCGGAACCAAATGCCGCGGAATAACGCTTCAGGAAGGACGAGCTCCAATGTCTATTGACTGGTCAGCAGAAATCGCGATTGCCAACCTTGCCGATGAGCCGGCGTTGTCCGATGAACTGTCATCAATGATCGAGCAAATCGAGCAGGTCAAAGATCCAAAGGATGCGCCACATGTCGTGCTCGATTTCCATGAGGTCAGCTATGTGAACTCGTCGAACATAGCTCAGCTTCTCCGCATTCGCAAGCTGCTCGAATCCACCGGACATCGCTTGGTGCTGTGTTCTGTGACGGATGAAGTGATGTCGGTGTTGATCGTGTCGGGACTCAACAAGATATTCTCATTCGCACCAGACACGCTGACCGCGATCGCATCTGTGCAGATTGAAGATTCCCCCGCATAACTTCAGCGACGCGAGCTATGCGTAGCACTGTGTCCAGTCTCTGAACATTTTTTGCAGACGATCCCCTTACGATCGAAACCATCATGGTTCGATCATTGAAGCGCTTGGGTTTCTCGAAGCTCGCTGACGAGCGCATCGGCTGCGTTTGATCGTTTCGACGAAGGCGCGATGAACAACGCGGTGATGTCGTCAGGCTGGTGCAATGATCCCATCTGCAGATCAAGATTGTCCTCTAGCACGCGGACCGATTGATTCAGGTTTTCCGAATCTGTTCCAGCGGTTGAAAGCCGAGCGATGTAGGTTTGTGTCGGTCGTTTGCGTTCGTGCTCATCGTCGCCGCCATTCGGGAAGGCAACCTCAAATCCATCGGAGTAAAACACAAGCACATCACCATCTTCAAGCTTGACCGTCGTTTGACCAAACTCGACATCCGCGAAGATCCCGAGCAAAGGTCCTTGAGAATCGACCATTTCAGTCTCACCAGTTTTGGCGCGAACCACAAGAGCCGGGGGATGACCCGCTCCTGCTATGGTGACCTCGTTGGTGGACTTGTCGTACACCGCGTACATCGCGGTCGCGAATCGAGCGACTTCGCTGGAGTGTGTGGACATGGTGTTGTTGAGACGGCGCAGTGCCTCTGCAGGCTCGATGATCTTTGAGTCCGCGCCAGATCCGTCAAGTTTCCGGAGCCCTTGCGTGATCACCATCGTCATCAGCGCCGCTGGGACACCATGACCCACTGCATCAGCGAGGAAGAATGCGGATCGGTTTTCGTCGAGCTGTGTGATGTCGTAGATGTCCCCAGATACATACGATGCGGGACGATAGATGATTCCCAGATCCACCCCCTGAATCTCAGGCACACCACTCGGGAGGTATTCGCGTTGGATGCTCGCTGCGGATTGCAGTTCCTCGTGGAGCTTCGCAACCTCTGATTGCACGCCGTTGATGCTCATCTCGCTGAGCCGGAGATCGGTGTTGAGTCGTTGGAGTGCGGGTTGTCGCTGCGCGAGCGTACGCAAAATCATCGCGGCATCTCGTGGGCTGGTCGACAAGGGCTCGCACATGATCCCCTCAGCGTGCATGAACGAGCGGACTCTGGATTCTTTCGAGTCGTACATCACCAATGCCGCGGCGAGGGATTGTGAAAGCCGTTCCATGACTTTGCTTACAGTACGATCCGTTGCATCCGCAGGCAGGATGATGATCGCTGGAGAGTTGGAGACACTCGTGGCTTCCGGCGCGTTGAGTAGGTCTTCAAGCTCGATTGTGTGAATCCCGAGCCCGATGGTGCTGAGTTCGCTTTCGAATCTTTTGGACCATCCCGGATGAATCTGATTGATCACATCGAATCCCGATCCGATCACCAGTGGTCCATCAGAAGCGTTGGTGTCGTGGGTACCTGTCAGACGCATAGACATGCGGGTGTCCTCCGTGGGAGATCAAAAACGATCAACCCACGAGAGAATCGGTCTGAAACCCATGAGGATTTCTATTCAGCATCCTTCGCGTACAACTGGATTTGGGGATCGCTCGCCCAAGCCGTCCCCAGCGTCCGATGACCAGCGTGGGAAGACCGATAAGCGAATGGAATCAAAGTTCTGTGGATCGATCCTTGAACTGATTATTGAACAATCGAATCGAGGTATTCCAGGTCAAGATTGATCTGCTCGCCTTCTTTCAGATCCATATCTTTGAGCAGACCACCCGCGATCTCGATCACGAACTTCGCGCTGAATCGACTCGAGTATTTTTTGAGCCGGCGCTCGTAGTCAAGCTGAGATTCGTCCTCGGCTTTCGGTTCCTCAATCGGCATGTGGTGCATCGCAACAATCCGGCCCGCTGGATCAAGGAAGATGATGTCGATATCGATCACACAATCGCGCATCACAAACGCACGCATGCGGGAATCTGGGAACACGAACAGCATCCCACCATGCTCAGGAAGTTCGGTCACTCCACCAAGCCCACGCTCTCGCGTCGCGTCATCCGCAACAATGTCGAGGGTGTAGTTGGTCCCATCGAGGTTCACGATCGCTTTGCCATCCACAATCGTCGGCTTGGAGCACGACCCAAGGAGAACCACACACAGCGACAACACGGTCAGCAAAATTCGACGGATGGGAGCGTCTGTTACGGAATGAGCCATTGGTCGTCCTCTGGTGTAAAGGTTATGTCCTTGCGTGGTAGTGTATCGAGATCAAACGCTTCGAGAAAGTCGTTGATCGACATCTCTGTGCGTGTATCGGTGATCCCGCTCCAGAATCCAAGAAGCCCGATGAGCCTTTCTTGAGTGGTTCCGTGCTCTCGGTACGAATCAATCCGTGTGTCTCCGTGTCGCTTTGCGAGTCTTCTGCCGTCGGAACCACGAACCAAGGGGAGGTGTGTGTATTGAGCGGTGGGGGTGTAACCCAGAGCATTCATAAGTGTGAGCTGGCGAGCTGTGGAATCAAGCAGGTCGTCACCCCGCACGATCTCATTGATTCCCTCGTGATGATCATCGACGACCACCGCGAGTTGATAACTCGGGCACGACCGCTGTGTCCATACGACGAAGTCGCCGATGGTCTTGGAGGGGTCGATGGAGTGTGTACCACAGAATGCATCATCGAAAGTGATGTCACCTTTGTTGACGATCAACCGCCAGTTCGTGCCCGCGTCGTTGAATGCATCAGGTACGGACTGGGGTCGGAGCGAAGCATCGAATCGTGTTTCGTGGTCTCCCTCATTGGGAGCGCTGGGAGCCGCTTCGATCTGCGAACGAGTGAGTGTGCACGGATAGACCAAACCTCGTTTCGCAAGCGATTGCATCGCGCCATGATGACGATCCAAACTCTCAGATTGAATGATCGGCCCGCTGTCCCAATCCAATCCCATCCAAGCGAGCGTCTCGATGGTTCGCTCGATCACCCCAGGCTTGACGCGAGGCGTATCAAGATCCTCGATCCGCAATACAATCGACCAGTTTCGCTGACGAGCGATCGCCCAGTTGATCAGAAATGTGCGTGCGTTTCCTAGGTGAAGTGCCCCGGTTGGTGAAGGCGCGATCCGGGTAATCCGATTCTGGACCGATAAATCGGGTTGATGGCTTCCAGATGGTGTGGGGGGCGTTGTATGCACGCGGGATTGTGTGTACACTGGTGGTGTCAGGCAAGCCGGGGATGTATGGTTTCTGACTGATGGTGAATTCGAGTGTCAAGGAGACGCGTGTGGCAGAACAAGCACTTGGAAAGCTCAGCGACGATCAAATCACCGCACAGCTCGAGAACTTCCCGGAATGGGCAGAACTCAACGGCCAAATCCAGCGAACCTTCGGATTCGAGGGATTTGATGAATCGATCGCGTTTGTCAATCGGATCGCTGAGTACGCGGAGCAGGTCCAGCATCACCCTGACATCCTCATTCGCTACGACAAAGTCACATTGACCGTCTCGACCCACGATGCGGGCGGGATCACTCACAAAGATTTTGAGCTGGCGCGCACCGTCGACGCGATGGTCTGATTCAAGCGAGTTGGGGCATGACTGCATTTCTGTTTAAGACGAGCAGGATGCGAGTGCGTCGCTTGAAAGCGTCTGATACGAACTCCTTATTCAGAATTTATAGTGATCCAATCGGATGCCGATGGGTTGGCAATGGATCGCCGATCACGATGGATGAATGCATCCAGTGGATTGATGTGACTTTTCGGAACTACAAAACGCGCGGATACGGCATGTTCGCGGTTGAAGGGGACCAGTTTGATGGCGTGATCGGTTTTTGTGGTCTAGTACATCCAAAGGGTCAAAGACTTCCAGAAATCAAATATGCACTGGATCGATCGCTCTGGGGGAACGGGTTAGGAACTGAACTTGCCCAAGGCTTGCTCGACTACGCGACCAAAGTCATCGACCTGCACCATATCATCGCAACCATCGCAACCCAGAACGAAGCATCAATCCGGATAGTCGAACAGATTGGGATGACACGGTCAACTCCACGAATAGATGATGATGGGTCGGTTATCGAGGTCTACGAGTTTGTGAAAGAAAATCACACTACTTGAGTTCAACCGACCAGTACGCTTCATCGAGGAACGCTTTCCACGACGCGTACCGCTCGTGGTTCAGACGCATCGAGATCAGCGGGTTCCGTTTCGGACGGACTGGTTCTTTGATGAGCTTCATGTGCGCCTGATCCGGCGTGCGTCCCCCCTTGCGAGAGTTGCACTTCACACACGCGCACACCAAGTTCTCCCAAGTGTCCGGCCCTTCCTGCGAGCGAGGGAGCACATGGTCGATCGAGAGTTCAGAAGTGGGGAAATGCTTGCCGCAGTATTGGCAGCGGTTGTGGTCGCGTGCAAAGAGATTTCTTCTGTTGAGTTTCACGCGCTGCTTGGGGAGCTTGTCGTATCCAACCAAACGGATTATCCGGGGCACCGCGATATCAAACCGCACCGTCTTCACCCATTCATGTTTGTCAGGTTCATACTCTCTACGAAGCTCGGAGAGTTCCGTCCAGGTCGAAAGGTTGTAGTTCGCAAAAGAACCGTCGTCCGCGTGGATGACTTCCGCGCTGTCGCGGGACAGCAGCACAAACGCTCGACGCGCCGTGATGACGCGGACCGCCATGTACAGCTTGTTAAGTACAAGGACTTTGGAATCCAATCCGGTAAGCAGATTGGAATAGTCGAGAGCCGCGGCACCGGCGTGGGGACCGATGCCGCCAACTATGCCAGGAATCGATTCGGCACGCTGACCACGCCCTGCACGCAGGGCCTTGGACCGTCTCGATTTGTTCTTGTGCTTTCGAGCCATGGCGTTGATTCCGTTATACCAGTTTTTCGGTACAACCACAACTCCATACGCAGCGATCGCGTCAAAGTTCGATGAAGATCGACTTACGCAGTCCAACCAGCCCGATCCGATCCAGCCGATAATGAGTGGGCCGATCGACTTATTGCTGTTTGATCAGTGTCTGAAGTGACGCACGCCGGTCGTCAAGCAGGTCACGCCACTCGCGTCGCAAAGCTCGAATGTATCCGTGTCGCGCTTGGAACCGCCTGGATGCACGATGACCTTCACGCCTGCATCAATCAAGATCTGAGGCCCATCATTGAACGGGAAGAACGCATCGGATACTGCGATTGCGCCCTTCGAATGTTCGCCCGCTTTGCGGACCGCTCCCATGCACGACGCAACGCGATCCATCTGACCCGCGCCCGCACCGAAGAGCCGAACGCGGCCGTTGTCCATTCCTCCGATCAGCACCGCGTTGGAAGAGAGCGCGGTGCAGATTGGTTCAAGCACCGCTGCAGCGCCGAGCACTTCATCGCTCGGAGCAGGACCCGCGGCATGTACCCACGATTCAGGATCTGGAATCACCAGATCACGATCTTGGACAAGCATCCCGCCGGGGATCCATTTCATCTCGCGTGTGATGTTGGGGACCGAATCGCCGACTTCCAGAATCCGCAGGTTGACCCAGCGTGATTTGAGCAGTTCCAGCGCATCCGCATCGTACGATGGCGCGATGACCACTTCGAAGAAGGTCCCTTCCGCCGTGATCCGTTCCGCGGTTTGAAGATCAACTGTTGTGTTGGTCGCGAGGATCCCGCCAAACGCCGCCATCGGATCGCCAGCAATCGCGGCATCAACCGCGTCGTGGTTGGTGTCAGCACATGCAGCGCCGCACGGATTCGTATGCTTGAGCACGCACGCACCGTGCTTGGTAGGGGAAGCGCCTTTGAGAGCGCGAACGAGTTCGAGAGCCGCGCTCGCGTCATTGAGGTTGTTGAAGCTCAACGGCTTCCCATGATGCTGCTTCGCGTTGATCAGCGTCCCTGGGAGTGCCTGTCCTGTCTGATAGAGCGCTGCGGATTGGTGGGGGTTCTCGCCGTAGCGGAGTGTGTCGATCTTGGTCATCCCGATGGAGAGTTTCTCAGGGAGCTCCGTCTGGTCCTTGGTCATCCACGCGCTGATCGCCGAGTCGTAGTGCGCCGTTGCGGTGAATGCATCCGCTGCAAGTTTCCTGCGGAGTTCCATGGTTGTTGAGCCGTTGTTGTTGCGGAGTTCTTCGAGCAGCGCGGGATACTGCGATGGATCGGTGACGATCGCAACGGACTGGTGATTCTTCGCAGCAGAGCGAACCATCGAAGGCCCACCGATGTCGATCTGCTCGATTGCTTCTTCGTCCGTGACCCCATCGCGTGCGATGGTCGCTTCGAATGGGTACAAGTTCACGCACACCAGATCAATCGGGAGGATGTCGTGGGTCTCCATCGAATCAAGATGGGACTTGTCGTCGCGCCTTGCGAGGAGCCCGCCATGAATTTTGGGATGGAGCGTTTTGACACGCCCGTCCATCATCTCAGGAAACCCGGTGACTTCTTCGATCCCAGTCACCGCGATTCCCGCGTCCGCGATTGCCTTCGCGGTCCCTCCTGTGGAGATGATCTGCACTCCCAGATCCGCGAGCGTGCGAGCGAGATCGACGATCCCAGCTTTGTCAGAGACAGAAATCAGGGCGCGCGTGACTTGCACCACCGAATCGGAGGCGTCTTTGGCGTGGGCGGTCATCATGGGGTGAGGTCCTTGCCTGTGTGTATGAAACTGGTGTGATTAGCGGAGCGTGAAACGAGCGATCGACCCAGTCGGTGAGATCACATACAAGCTACCGTCGATGAACGAATCTGTGCGAACGCCCGCGGCTCCCTTGAGGTCTGCAGAAGCGATGACCTCTCCAGAATCCAGATCTACCGCAGCGAGCACTTGTCCAGTCCAGACCATCAGTTCGTCGCCGTTCGCGATCGAGACCACCCATCCGGGAACAGTCTTGTTGCTCCAGAGGATGTCGCCGGAGATCGAATCGACCGCGACGAGTCCATCGTCAGCCGTGGACGCATACATGACACCATCGTGCATGACCGGCTGAACAGTAACTGGTTCGCTCGTGCGTTTGCGCCAGTAGCGGTATCCATCATCAAGCGAGAACGAGTAGATCGATTGGTCGGTCGATGGGATGATGATCGCGCCCTGATCGATAAGCATGTTCGCGACGGCGCCGCCCGCGATGTTGGTCTTGAGAAGCGATGAGCCGTCGTACACCGCGAGCACACGCAGGTCACCGCCCGCGGAGATCATCGCGATGGATTTTTCATCGACATCAATCGCTGGAGATTCGATCTCGCCATCAAAGCTGTAGGACCAATGCGCGAAATCGTTGCGGAGCTCAAATGCGATCAGTTCATTCCGGGTTGTCCCGAACAACGCAAGGTTGTCTTTGATCAGCGGCTTGGTGTTGATGATCGCGCCCACCGAGTCGCGATCGAGCGTGTTGCCGTTCTTGATATTGATCTCGTGGAGTTCGGTATCCGAGGTGATGAAGAGGGTCTCACCGACACGGGTTGGTTCAAAGAGTTGGGTCGTCGGACGATCGAGTTGCTTTGCCCAGCGGACTTTGCCAGTGGATGCTTCGATGCAGGTGACGGTGGTGTCCGATGCGGTGGTCACGATAACATCGTCGTACGCGACCGCATCAGTGAGTCCCGCGCCGTCTTTCATGAGCGGGAACCCGGTCCATTCCCAGCGGTACCCAAGCTCGTGCCACGCGTCGTGGTCGATCTTCCAAGTTTGTGCTGCTTGTTGGGTCGATGCCTTCTTGGGGGCACTCGAGGTGCTCTGGGTGGTCGAGCACGCGGAAACCGCACCGCCGAAACTCAAAGCGGCTACGGACACACAGCATCGGATCAGATCAGTCTTCATTCGGTCCATCTCCATTGAATGGGCCCATCTCAGCGACGACAGGCGTGGGGTAGGATAGCGCGGGCAATGGGCAATTTCGGGGTTTGGAGACCGGTTTGTGGACTCAATCAGCCCATCCGCACATCCGCTCCTAGGGTTCTGCATGTTTACAGGCATTGTGCAAGCGATCGGGACAGTCCACTCCACCCTCAAGACCGATTATGGACTCCGCATCACGATCAATCCGGGAGATTGGGACCACCAACCCAAGCTTGGGGATTCGATCGCGCACAACGGATGCTGCCTGACATTGGTCGCGATTGAGGACGCTCCGGACGGCTCCCCGCTCTGGATCTACGACGCAATCCCCGAAACCATCATGAAAACCACGATCGGGACTTGGACCAAAGGGCAACGCATCAACCTCGAACGATCCCTCCGCATGGGAGATGGTCTCGATGGACACCAAGTACAAGGACACATCGACGGCGTAGGAACCATCCTCAGCGTCTCCACAGCAGACGAATACCGCGTCCGAATCGGTCTCGCGGGATTCAACATGAAGTGGATGATCCCCAAAGGATCCATCGCCATCGACGGCGTCTCCCTGACCATCGCGGACCTCAACCCAGACGAACAGTGGATCGAGGTCACCCTGATCCCTGAAACGCTCGAACGAACAAACCTCAAGGACCGCACCGGAGCGGACGGGGTGAATATTGAAGCGGACGCGACGGTCAAAACGATCGTCCACACCATCGAGCAGATGAAATCCCATATCTGAGCGATTTTATGAAACGAACTCTTTGTGATGTCGTGTTGGCGTTGTGTCTGTTCCCGTTTGCTGGATGTTTGCACGCGCCGCCAGCGGGTGCGACTCGGGGGATCGTTGAGATCAAGAACACGCAAGTGCGGGATGGCGACAATCCTGACCAGTTTGTTCTTCACATAAACACATTGACCGGGGTTGTGATTGGGGAGCATACGGTATTGACCGTCGCCCATACCTTTGCGGATGAGCCGAGTTCCGATCACCAGATCACGATTGATGGCCGAGTGATTGAATACACCATCATCGCTGATGGCTGGGGTGGACTCCGCAGCCAACTGGATCTTGCGAACAAACCCGCAGAGATGAATGATGTTGAAGCGGATTATTTGCTCCTGAAAGCAACTGAGTCGTTTTCGGATATTGCTCAGCTTGTGCCGTTGGAGTATGAGCGTGCCGACGAGCTCCGTGATCTTTACCTGGTGACACGGCGAGTTGAGACCGGCAAAGTGGAAGCGATGCTGGCAAAGAGGGTTTCCTTTGTAAAGGATCTTCGGTACATCCTCGTCGATTTGCCCGGAAGGGCGCATGAAGGTTTTTATTTATCGGGGAGCCCGCTGATCGGGACCTATGAAGATGGCACACTGGTGCTGGTGGGTATTGTAAAGGGGACTGGAGATCTCTTGATAGAGAGCGATGGAGTAAGTAAGAAGTTCGATCACCAGCTCTTTGTTTTTCCCGCGTATCGAATCCCGTTTGATCTGATCACCGGGCCCTGAGCAATCCACTATACTGATCCCATGCGTGTCCTCGGATTCGATCCCGGCCTCTCCATCACCGGCTACGGCTGCGTCACCGGGGATTCCATCCGCCCATCCATCGTCGAAGCGGGGGTCTTCCGACTCACCAAGAGCGGGCAGCCCGTCTCTCCGATCGGGGATCGGTTGGTCGAACTCCATCAGGATGTCGTCGAGCTTATCGAACGCGTGAAACCCGATCTGGTCGCAATTGAGGGGATGTTCGCGCACAAAGACCATCCCGGGACGGTCATCAAAATGGCGCACGCTCGCGGCGTGATCCTACTCGCGGCGCGTGCGGCTGGGGTCGAGGTCGTCGAGCTCAAACCCGCCGAGGTCAAAAAAGCAGCGACTGGATCGGGGAGAGCGACCAAAGAGCAGATGCAGCTCTCGATCCAGTCGATGTTCAATCTACCAGAGCTCCCCAAACCCGCGGATCTTGCCGATGCGCTCGCGATCGCGGCGTGCGCCCATCGTCGCCACCAACTCGGGGTGCTGTCGATCTGAGCACCTATGATTCAAGAATGACTGAAAAGGACTCCAAACACGAACCCGTTGTTGCTCAGGTACTCATCGTCGAGGACGAGATCGAGCACGCGGATGTGATCGTCGATGCCTTGCGTCGTCCCGGCCACATCTGCACAACCGTCCACACTGTCGAGCGTGCGTACGAGGAGATCACCGAAGGCAAGTTCGATGTCATCGTCACCGACCTCCGCATGCCTGAGAGCGCTGGAGTCCACGGCGTCAACAGCGATGGTTCCAACGCAGGGATGAGGGTCCTCGAACTCGCTTCGGAACACCAGCCCGACGCGGAGACCATCATGGTTACCGCCCACGGCGATGTCCCAACCGCTCGCGATGCGTTCAAGCACGGCGCGTTTGACTTTGTCGAGAAGCCGCTGGATCTGGTGGTGCTGCGGTCAGTGGTGCAGCGAGCCGCGGAGCAATCGGTGCTGCGGAGCGAATCCGAGGAACTCAAGGACCTCGTGCAGCACGAGGGGTTCGAGGGGATCATCGCGGGTGCGGAATCGATGCGGAAGATCATCGAGACTGTCCGCACAGTCGCGCGTTCGAACATCGCGGTGCTGGTGACGGGTGAGAGCGGGACGGGGAAGGAACTGATCGCGCAAGCCGTGCATCGCAACTCAACGCGGGACGGGAAGAAGTTCAAATCGATGAACTGTGCTGGTCAAGCGGAGAACCTGCTGGAAGATGAACTGTTCGGACATGTCCGCGGCGCGTTCACCGGCGCGGACAAGGACCGCGAGGGGGTCTTCGAATACGCGAACGGCGGGACGCTGTTCCTCGATGAGATCGGGGATATGCCGTTGACCATGCAAGCGAAGCTCCTGCGCGTACTCGAATCCGGTGAAGTCGTGCGGCTCGGCTCAAACGAACTCCGCAAAGTCGATGTGCGCCTCGTCAGCGCGACCAACAAAGACCTCGAAGCGATGATCAAGGAAGGCACCTTCCGACAAGACCTGTACTTCCGGATCAAAGGCACGATGGTGCATCTCCCAGCACTTCGCGACCGACGCGAGGACATCCCCAGAATTGTGCGTCACGCAGTGAGCAAGTATGCCAACGAGCTGAATCCTGGGAAGCCTGTTCCCGAAGTTTCAGATGCTGCGATGCTCCGATTGACCGCGTTTGATTGGCCGGGAAATGTCCGTCAGTTGCTCAACATTGTGCAGACCATGGTGGTGATGAGTGGTGGTGCAGGGATTCTTGGGGTCGAGCATGTCCCTGATGAAGTCCGAGAAGGTGACGGAGCAACCGGGAGCAGTTCCTATGCAATCGGTTCGCTCGCTGGGACAAGTCTCGAACAGCTAGAGCGTCAAGCAATTCGTGAAACACTCAAGCTCACAGCGGGGAATCGAGAGCAGACCGCGAAAATGCTTGGTATAGGTGAGCGGACCTTGTATCGCAAACTCAACGAGTACGGGTTGCGATAACCAGGAGTATGGGTTGCGATAACCAGTTCTTTCCGTCCTATAAGCTGTGCGTTTTTTATAGGTATACAGGAAAGTATTTTTCTAGGTGGTTTTACCGTATTTCAAGACGGTTGAACTCTATTGAGCACCCAAAAGATCCGAAACATGGAGTGAACCCGCTCGGTTGTAGAGGGCGGGTCCATCAAACTCGTATTGGGAAAAAATCCTATGAGCAAGTTCTCCATCGACGCTGTTCTCAGCTGTCCAACACTTCCGTCACTTCCAGCTGTCGCCGCGAAACTGATCGAACTCACCGGCGACCCGGATGTTCAAATCAGTGAGATTGCCAAAACCGTTCAGCAAGACCAAGCACTCGCCGGGAAGGTGCTCAAAACCGTCAACTCAAGCTACTACGGCTTGTCAAACCGCTGCGGATCAATCGATCGTGCGATGGGTTACCTAGGACTCAATACCGTTAAGTCGCTCGTGCTGGGGTTTTCGCTTGTCGAGACAACCAAGAACATCGACGAAGGCGGATTCGATATGGTCGCTCACTGGAGGCGCACGCTCATGGGCGCCACCGCTTCGCGTATCCTCGCGCAGCAGTTCCGACTCTCCGACAAAGACGAGGTTTTCTCCGCGGCGCTCTTCCAAGATATGGGCATGCTCGCGATCTTCACCTGTCTCAAAGATCAATACATCGAAGTCATTCAGGGGATCAACCACACCGATGTGCAGAACGCTGAAACGGAAGCGTTTGGATTCCATCATGCAGAGGTTGGTGCTCAGCTTGCTCAGAAATGGAAACTTCCAAGTGAGATCATCGATGCGATCCGTTTCCATCACACACCAGAATCTGCAACCACCGGCGACATCGAGATGATCCGTGCTGTTGCGCTTGGGACACAAGTCGCTGAAGCGCTAAGTGTTGAAAATCCCGCGGCTTCAATGCAAAAAATCGAACAGGAAATCCAGAACTGGTTCCCAGGTCAGAAGTTCGACATTCAAACTCTCTTTGAATCTGTAAATGAAGCGGCAAAGGAACTCTCGACCCTGTTCGACACAGAAATCGGTGACCTCAAAGATGTTCAGCAGCTCATGTCCGCAGCACAAGAGCGTGGTCTCGAGCACCAGATCTCGATGCAGCGACAAACCGAGGATCTCGAAAAACAAGCGTTTACAGACGGTCTGACTTCTGTGCCGAATCGCAAAGAGTTCGATAAAATCCTCGCATCAGCATTTGATGATTTTACTCAGAACGGCAAGGACTTTGCCGTTCTTTTCCTTGACGCAGACAAGTTCAAATCAGTCAACGACACCCACGGCCACGCGGTTGGAGATGCGGTGCTCATCGAGCTAGCAAAGCGGACAACCGATGTTGTTGCCGACAACGGGACCGTATGTCGATACGGCGGCGAAGAGTTCGCGATCATCCTCCCAGGAAGCAATGTGCTTCAAGCAGCAATGCTCGGAGAGCGTGTCCGAGCTGAGATTGCAAACGAAGCGTTCGATATCCGCGCTCTCGACGAAGGTCCGGACGAACTCCCCATCTCGGTGAGTGTCGGGGTCTCCGCTGTAGACGCGGGATCCGCGGATCGACTCAGCAAAGCAGAGCAGATCGTTGTCGAAGCAGACAGCGGCGTGTACGCAGCGAAAGCTGCGGGGCGGAACAATGTGCAGGTCTGGAGCGAGAAGTCGAATGAGTCGCTCCCAGCTACCAAACCATCCACCCCGTCCACTGTTCCTGAAGGCGACGGCACCATCCGTAAGCTCGTGCTCGTGGAAGACGACGCGCTCGCAGCAACGCTTGTGCTGACACTCTTCAATCGAAAGATGAACATCGAAATCCAATGGATCAAGGACGGCTCCGAAGCATGCGAATACTTCAAAGAATGCTCTGAGAAATCCGAGCGTCCATGCGATCTGGTGATCTGTGATCTCAAACTGCCGGGATGTTCAGGGTTCGAGGTCTACGAGAAGTTCCAAAGCTACGGCTTGGCAAACTCGATCGGGTTCGTCGTGCTCACCTCGGATGAATGCGACGAGACAACGCAGCAGAGCAGCTCTCTGGGAATCTCGAACTGTATTTCCAAGAGTGATTTCTCCAAGAACATCGGCCATTGGATCGGTGTGCTCTCCGGAGGACCATCAGGTTCTGCAGCAGCGTAGCTCCGAATGGGTTCTTACCAATCGAGCGTGCCCCGCCATGCTCTGGTGAGATCTTCAACCTGGGCATTGAGACCATGACGATCATCGGTCAGCTTGCCCGAAGTGTTGGTCCGTCCAAGGCAGTAATGCCAAGCACCGGTTGGAAGATCCTTGATCCACTCGTGGAAATCACTGGTGTTTTCAATCTCAAGCACATATCCGCACGGCGCTTCGTTGAACGCAAAGATTGTCGCGTCTAGCTCTTCATTGAAGACCAGTTCAGCACCGATGGGTTGAGCATCGGATGATCCTGCAATGAGCATCTCGGCGACAGAGCAAAGGAGTCCGCCATCGGAGACATCGTGTGCGGAGAGCACTTTGCCGTCAGCGATCTTCGAGGCGACATACCGAGCGATCTGTGCACCCAGTGAAGGGTTGAGTGTGGTGGTGCGGGATTGTTGCGATCCAAAGAGCTGCTCGTAGGTGCTGCCTCCGAGTCCGCCTGGATTGTCAAGCCCGATGAAGAGCAGGGTTGAATCGGTGCGTTTCATATCGCTGGTGACAACGCGATCGAGTGTTGGGACGATCCCCATGCCAGTGATGAGCAAAGTGGGAGGGATCTCGATGGTTGTACCTTCTTTGGTGGTGAACTGGTTGTTGAGCGAGTCCTTCCCAGAAACGAACGGCGTTTTGTACGCCTTCGCACCGTCATAGCAAGCGTGCGCCGCGCGGACGAGCGATCCCAGGTTCTCTGGTTTCTTGCAGCTTGGCCAACAGAAGTTGTCCAGGATCG
>JARGNC010000035.1 GCA_029212425.1 Phycisphaerales bacterium | reverse complement strand
GACCATCCGAAGATGATGATCCAGAAGACGCCGTTCTCTTTGTCGTAGAGCATGATCCCGACTCCGATCGCAAACGAGACGAGCGAGAGCGCGACGGTGACCTTGCGGGAGAGGGACATCAAGCGTTCGTCGGACATGTTTGGATGGCGGGTTTTTTGCCAGTAGTCTCGGACTCCCGCGCTTGATGCAACGATGAGGAGCGAGTCGATGGTAGACATGATCGCGGACAAGACCATCGCGATGAAGATCCCTGCGAAGAACGCGGGGAGGAGTTCGAGCGATGCGTGGGGGAGGATCTTGTCGTTGAGACCTCCGAGATTTTCGGGGGTGAAGACGGCGCGGCCGAAGAGTCCAACGAGGACAGCGCCGGAGTCTGCGAGGAGGGTCCAGGTGAGTGCGGTCAATGTTCCTGGGAGGATCTGCTTGGTGTTCTTCATCGAGATGTAGCGGACGAAGACTTGGGGTGATCCGAAGAACCCGATCCCGATCGCGGCGAGTCCGATGATGGAGATGATGGTTGAGGTGGTCCATCCTCCGGTGGATGGTCCTTCTTTGCCTGGGCCGTGTAAGGTGAGCAGGTGTGGGTCCACGGCTGAGACTGCGGTGGTGACTCCATCGAAGGTCCCGACATGGTTCAGAATCACAAGGGGGAGGGCGACGAGACCGATGACCATGAGTGAGCCTTGGAAGACATCGGACCAGACGACGGCGGTGAATCCGCCTTGGGTGATGTAGAGCATGACGACACCGAATCCCACCGCGGCGCCGACATAGTGGTCCCAGCCGAGGAATGCGTGGAACGCGCCGCCTGTTGCGAAGACTTGCGCACCGGCGTAGATCGGGACGAAGATGACGAGCGATCCCGCGGCGATGAGCCGCAACCAATGACCAGAGTCACGCAGGCGTGATTCAAGATAGTCGGGGACGGTGACGGAGTCGTAGCGGTCGGTGAGTCGCTTGAATCGGCGGGACATGAGGATCCATGCGCCGCCGACACCGATCATTTCTCCGAGCACGACCCAGAACGCTTTGGCACCTACAGCGTACCCCATGCCGGTCAAACCCAAGAGCAACCATGCGGATTCGCCTGTCGCTCGCGCGGAGAACGCGACGTTGAAGAATCCGAGGTTCTTTCCCGATGCGAAGTAGTCGCGGATGTTGTGCATTTTCTTGGATGCGAAGTATCCGATGAGGACGAGGATTCCTG
Source organism: Phycisphaerales bacterium (assembly GCA_029212425.1). Taxonomy (GTDB): domain Bacteria; phylum Planctomycetota; class Phycisphaerae; order Phycisphaerales; family UBA1924; genus UBA1924. Next base: position 16,277 of record JARGNC010000035.1, on the reverse strand, counting down.
CGTAAAGACCGATTGCGACGAGTTTCATGATTGTGCTGGAATCGATGGGGCACCTCAAATGGTTGGGAGAAGGGGAGTGTTCACCCTATGCGATGCGGAGTGTGGGTGCAAGTGTTCCCAAAAAAGCCCCATCCCTGCCTTGAACAGATGGCGGAACGGGGCTTTGCGTTGTCATTTGAATAGGGCCTCCGAGCAACTCACCCGAAGACCCCAGGTTTGGAGTTCGTTTATGCCTTGCGACGACGAGACATGGCGCCGAGTCCAGCGAGCGCGAGGAGTCCCGCGGCGCTTGGTGCTGGGACGAGGACGGATTCTGCGTATTCGATCGCGGCGTCGTGAGCATCTTCATCGAGTCCAGCGTTGAACACGGTGAAGATTACATCTGAATCAGTCGCACCTGTGAGCGAGAAGGTGTTTGCGAGCAAGTAAATTCCTGCTGCGGCTGATGCGTCAATTGTGTAATCCATATGCTCGTCGAAACCACCGATTGCATCCGCGTCGTAGTTGATGGAGAATCCATCGACCGGGCTGTTGTCGAGCGAGGTCGCTGCGAATGCTGGTCCGAACGAGAGGGACATTGCGTTGGCTGCGAGGCCAAAGTTGACTGCGCCTGAGCCGTCCCAGTACATGAGGGACTGGGTGAGGGTGAAGCTCACTTGGGTGTTGTCTGGGAGCGAGGCTTCTTGGATAAAGATGCCTGGCTCGTCTGCGAACCAGTTTGATCCGCTGATGACCATGTCTGCGCCGAAGACGCGCTCACCGAAGTCGTTGATAGCGCCTTCGTCGTGGTCACCGATACCGACGGCGACGGCGCCGTCGATGATGGCAAGGCCGTAGTCTCCGCCTTCGTGATCGTGGTCGTGATCACCACCTGCGAATGCGAGTGAGGCGAGTACGCTCGTCGTCAGGATTGCTGCAATTTTCATGTCTCTGTCTCCTAAAAAGGGGTTAAGGGATCTCCAAACCCTCCAAACCCTCAAACAAAATTGTGTTATGGGCATCCACTCGCGAAGGCGGAGAGGAAGCTGCTTACATCGAGAAAGTTGAACTGTCCGTCGTTGGTGAAGTCCGCGGCTGCGTCTTGCTGACCGAACGCTTCGAGGAAGGCGCTGACATCGAGGAAGTTCAGTGATTGGTCACCTGTCAGATCCGCAAGGCATGGCGAAGCGATGAGGTTGTCTTCAATCCATGTGACTGCGGTATCGATGTTCGCGACTCCGGTGCCTTGTCCGAAGACGATGTAGATTGGGTCTGATGCTTCGATGCTGGCGCTTTCAGACCAGAGTTCGAGTTCGAGCAACCAGACGCCGTCGATCGCGGGGGGGAGTCCTCCTTCGAGCAGGAACTGCAAGTGGTGGTGGAATGATGCGGCGGCGTCGAATGATGCTTGTCCGAACACGATCCCTGGGACGACGGTGTCGGTCGATGGAGCGACGATGTTCTGGGCCGCGGCTCGGACGATGAGTTGTTCATCTGCGATGGTTTCAAAGTCTTCTGTGGTTTCGTCCCAGACGCGCGGGGCGCTGAGGATGTTGAATCCGATGGTCATTCCCGGCACCAGTGCGCCGAGTTCTGAGTTGAATCCTGGGTTGTTTGTGAAGTTTGGGAATCCTTCTGTGCCGAGGATTGCGGATTTGATCTGTGAGGGGTAGACGACTTCGTTTGTGTCTGGGTCAACAGCGCCGACGACGATCTTGCCGTCCTGGACGGCTGGGATGAAGTCCGCGTTGTGGACAACGCCTGCAAGGGTTGTTGCGGCGGTGCATGCGATGGCGAGTGCTTGGGTGAGTGTGGTGTTCATGTGATCTCCAAGTTTGAATGGTTCGTTGATCATGGTGGATCATGGTTGATACGAACCGGTGGGATTTGCTTCTGGGTGGAATAGGTTGTGCTCTGCGTCGATGTAGAGTTCTTGGAATGACAAGGTGCGTACGGAGCCGTCGAAGAACGCGGCGTTGCTTTTGGCGGATGTTTCTGTGGGTTCTCCGCCGTGGGCGTTGAGCCAGAGTTGGGAGCTGGCGATTTTGGCGCTTGCGTCGGGACCGAGGAAGGAGAGGTCCCATTCGTCGGGGTGGACATGATCGGATTTGGCGAAGTCTGGTTCGGTGTAGACCTCTTCTCCGAAGTTGCGTGCGATGGGGGTCATCATGACGAGGTGGACGGTTGAAGAGGTTCTGGGGATGCGTGTGATCTTGGTGTATGCGTTTCGTTGATCGAGTCGACGGCCGGTGACGGGGTCGGGGTTGAGGAAGGGCGCGACGCTCTGTGCGGTGAAGCCGTTGAGTCCGTAGCTGGTGAGGCGGGAGATTTCGGGTTGGTCTGGGTCGTTCCCGAAGTCGTTGTCGTTGAGGATGTCTTCGTTTGATTCGAACCAGGTGCGGAGTTCTGGGAGGGTGGCGCCCTCGTCGCTGCCGCCTTTGGAGACGTTGAGCCAGATGGAGCGGTCTACTGGTGAGTAGAGAGATTCGGGAGCGGCGCCGTAGTCTTGGAGGGAGATGAGCCAGGTCTTGCGGACATCACCTGTGAGTGTGCCGTGGGGGAGCGCGGCGTCGATGAAGTGGCCTTTGTAGTCTTCGAGGTACATCTGGTGCGAGAGCTCGAGCTGGCGCATGTTGGATTGGCACACAATGCGCTGCGCGGATGCACGCGCGTTGCCGAGAGCCGGAAGGAGGATTCCGATAAGGAGCGCGATGATGGCGATGACAACCAGCAACTCGATGAGCGTAAACGCGCGGGCGCGTCTACATTCGATGTAGATAGGCATTGAAAGTCCTTGGGTGGTGAGTCTGCGCGAGACTATGTGCGCGATGCAGCAAGCATCCGATCAGGTGCGTAGAAAGACAGTAGAATTAGCAGGTCGGCGGTGCTCGCGCGGCTTTGTCGCCTGGACGCTGGGCTGAGTAGTGCAGCGTCTGATTGGTGATCTTGAAGAGTTCGCCCTTTGGAGTCAGCGGTAGAGTGGTGAGCTGGGGGGCGTCTTGTATCGGGGTGATGGAGTTGATTGTGAGACAGAGATCACAATCATGCTCATCGTTTGTGTCGGTTGGCTGTTCGGTTGGTAGGTCTGTTGGTAGCTCAGAGGATTGGTTGGATGGAGCTTGATTTATAGGGGTAGAGTAGCTTTGGGCATCGGCACAGCTGTGGTGCGTGGATGTTTGGGTGTGGTCGGAGATGTAGTGGAATGAGCGAACGATGCCTGATCCATGCAGTGCAAAGAGCAGGGTCGTGAAGATCAGGATGATCCGAGGGATTTTCATCGCTGCATAGAGTATACACCGAGACTGTTGGCTGAACAAACAAATACTCTGTTAGCCGCGGGGATGGAGGTTTTTGATGGTGTCGCTGAGTTTGCTGCGATCGACATGGGTGTAGATCTGGGTCGTGGTGATGTCCGCGTGGCCGAGGAGGTCTTGGACGATGCGGAGATCTGCGCCTCCTGCGAGCAGGTGGGTCGCGAAGGAATGGCGGAGCATGTGGGGGTGGACTCGTTCGAGTCCGGACTGTTTGGCGCATCGGTTGACGATCTGCCAGACGCGGACGCGTTCGATGGGACGACCGGTGCGAGAGAGGAATAAGCGTCCCTGGTCGCGTTTTTCCGCGGCTCGCTCCGCGTTGATAAGCATGGGACGGCATTCGCTGAGGTACTCGTCGAGTGCTTTGATCGCAGGGGTTCCCATCGGGACGATGCGGTGTTTGTCCCCTTTGCCCAAAACCCGGATGATTCCGATGCGTTCTTTGAGGTCCGATAGTGTGATGTTTCCGACTTCGCTGGCGCGGAGTCCGGAGGCGTACATGAGTTCGAGGATGGCGCGATCGCGGAGGTAGAGGGGGGGTTGGCCGTTGGGTTTTTCAGGGGGTTGTGGGGCGTTGAGTAGTTTTTTGATTTGGTTGGGCGAGAGGACGCCGGGGAGTTTTTTCCATTTGGCGGGCTGGTCGAGATGGTCGGCGGGGTTGTCTTCGATTTTCTCGTTTGCATAGAGCCAGCGGTAGAAGACCTTGATGGTCGCGATGTGTCTGGAGACGGTGGTGCCTGCGTAGCCGCGTTCTTTGGTGAGCGAGCGGATGTGGGCGATGAGGTGTTCTGGGAGGGTGTTGTGCGCGTCGTTGATGCCTCGGTTTTGGAGGTCGATGAGTAGTGTTTCGAGGTCGCGGGAGTACGCTTCGATGGATGAGGGCAAGAGTCCGCACTCGATGCGGATGAAGTTGATGAAGCGACGGCGGACGAGTTGGTTGGGCTCGGAGAGCAGGTCTATTCGGTTGTTTTGGGCGGTCGGCACTGGGTTTTCATCGGGTGAAGCGGTGTGGGCGCATGAAAACGCCCCAGTCGGGAATGACTGGGGCGTCGAGGGTCAGCTCTCTGAAGGCATCAGCCTTTGATGGTCGTTCGGGATTAGCCGAGGAGACCGAGGACGTTCTGTGGCGACTGGTTTGCCAGTGCGAGAACGTTGGTTGATGCCGAGACAAGGACCTGGTTACGGGTCAGTGCTGCGGTTTCAGCTGCGAAGTCTGCGTCACGGATGACGGACTCTGCTGCGGTGATGTTCTCAAGAGCGGTGCTCAGTGAACGCTGGGTTGCACCGACCACATTCTTCTGGAACGCACCGAGACGACCACGGGTCGATGAGACTTGGTTGATTGCGTCCGAGACGATGCTTTGAGCGGTGTCCAGGTTGTTGCCGTCGACAACATTGAAGGATTTGCCTGAAGCGAGGTCGTCGAGGAAGCCGTCGGTGGAGTTCCCGAGCTTACGAGCTGAGAGGTCACCGATTCCGAGTGAGACTTTACCTGCGATGTTGACATCGGAAGCGAGCTGGAAGTCAGCACCGCCGCCGGTGATGTCGAACGCTGCGACAGCACCGAGTGCTTGAGCAGCGGTGTTGTTGAGCGAGAACTCGACATCGAGGAAGTCGGAGTTGACGGACATGGTGCGGCCTTGACCAACTGCGGTGAGGCCGTTGATGGTGCCGGTGATGTCCTGACCTTCGTCGCGGATACCGTTGCTTGCAGCAGCGAATGCAGCGGTTGCAGCGGTGGTTGCAACATCGAAGTCTGTTGCGGTGTAGGTGTGGATACCGTCACCAGCTGAACCACCATCGTCGACGACGCTGACGGAGACGAACTCGTTTGAGCCGTACTCTTCTGAAGCGAGCTTGATTGCGGTGGTGCCTGAAACGGTTGCGGTCACGCCTGTCACATCTGTGAAGGTGTTGACTGCTGCAACGATTGATGCGAGGGTGTCACCTGAGCTGAACTGGAACTCGCGTGAGCCCTTTTCGCCTGCGACTTCAAACACGAACTGGCTTGAAGCACCTGTGAGGTCGAGTGCTGCGCCGCCGAACGAGAGGTAGAGACCTGCTTGTTGTGCGGATTGTGTGACGACTGCGTCAACCGAGAGGTTGTTGGTGCCGTCGAGCTTCGCGCCACGGACTTCGAAGTCGGTAACGGTCGCAGCAACTGCGGTGGTTTGGTATTCGTAGTTCCCGTTGAGGAGCTTGGTGCCTTGGAATTCTGTTGAACCTGAAACGCGGTCGATGGTCTGGAGGATCGAGTCGATCTGAAGCTGGTTCGCTTCTTTCTCTTCGGTCGAGAGACCAGCGGTGTTCGCTGAGGTTGTGATGAGGCCTTGGAGTTCAACGAGAAGGTTTGAAACTTCTTGGAGACCGCCTTCGGCGATGTTCACGACCTGCTCTGAACGATCAGCGTTGCTGATTGCTGCGTTGAGGCCTGCTTTTTCGGAGCGGAGAGCTTCCGAAGCGATCAGACCCGCTGGGTCGTCCTTACCACGGTTGATCCGGAGACCAGTGGAAAGGCGTTCGAGCGCGACGCCGAGCGACTTGTTGTTGCGTCCGAGCACATTTTGTGCGATGAGTGATGAAACATTGGTGTTGATGCGTGTCATTGGCTGACAACCTCCGTGTTATCCTCGGGCGTATTGCCGAGGTCCATTGATCGGGCGACTTTCCTTAGTCGTCCGTGTGCTTCGCCGGTGTTTCCGGCTCGGCGTGATTGCGATGGTGAATCGCAATGCTGACCATTCATCTGGGTACACACCCGGATGATGGATCACGGATCGGCGAAGATGTATGACGGATTTAGTGCTGTCGCAGAATCAGGGTCCTTTTTCGTGTATTGCTCGTTATCTGGACCTCTGGATCAATGGATTACTGGGATATGCGCACAAAAAAGCCCCTCGTTTGAGGGGCTTGTGTGATTGGGATTGTTCTATATAGAAGGTTAGCCGAGGAGTTGGAGAACCTGCTGTGATTGCTGGTTGGCAAGTGAGAGGACTGTGGTTCCCGAAGATTGCAGGATCTGTGCACGCGTGAGCTCTGAGGATTCAGCCGCGAAGTCGGCATCTCGGATGAGACTCTGCGATGCGGTGAGGTTCTCGAACGCGCCTTGGAGTGAACGCGAGTTCGCATCGAGCACATTTCGCTCGAAGGCACCCAGGCGTCCGCGGAGGATCGAGATTTCATCGATCGATGCTTCAACGATCTCCGAGAGTGTTGAGTAGTCTCGGCTTGCATCAGCAGATGCGAGCGAGTTCGCTTTCCCTGTTTGGAGTGAAGAGAGGTAGTTCGAAACACCGTTCTTGAAGACGCCTCCGAGCACTTCTGCGGCGGTGGACTGGATCCCAATGTTCGATTGCTGGAGAGCGTTGACACTCGGACCGAGCTGGTAGAGTGAACCGCCGCCGGTAATATCGAATGTGCTGACGGTGAGCGATGGGTCGGTGGCATACGACTCGGCGAGGTCGAGTTTGAGGGCGAGGGATGGTGATCCGATTGATACATTCAATCCGTCGCCGCTGGCAACATTACCGTTAATGAGTGCGGAGACATCGCGTCCTTCATCGCGCGTTGCTGAGACGGTTGTGAGTCCCCAGACGAGTCCGGTGACATCCGCGTTTGCATCAACTTTGACTAGGTTGAAGTTGTCCACAGATGCGTCAGCTGGTTTGTCGAGTCGTTCGACGGAGACGAAGTTGTTTGAGCCGTACCCTTGGGATTGGAACGCGAGTCCTGAGAGGTCGGTCCCTGCGGTGACTCGGCTTGCGGTGACACCTGTGAGTCCGGTAAGTGCGTTGACACTCGCGGCTACAGATGAGAGCGTGGCGCCGGAGAGCAGGTCGAGCTCGCGAACACCGAGCGGTCCACGAATCTGGATTGTGGTTGCTGAGAGGATTGTGCCGTCGCCGGTACCGCCGTTGTCTCCGCTGAGGTAAAGCGAGCCCTTCTGAGCGGACGCGATGACATCGACAGAGACATTGATCGAACCAGAGTTGATGAAGCTCGCGGCGGTGATGTTTGATTTGGTGATGGTGGAGACTGAGATCCCTGAGGTCACATATCCGAGGGATCCGTCGAGGAGTTTCTGACCACCAAAGGTTGATGTGTTGGCGATCCGGGTAATGGACTGGATCGCTGAATCAATCTGGAGCTGGTTCGCATCGCGTTCCTCATCGGAGATGGCGCCGGAGTTGGCGGCTTCAACGGTGAGTGCTTTGATGGAGTTGAGGAGGTCGTTGATCTCGGTCAACGAACCTTCTGTGGTCGCGATCACTGAGCTTGCGCGTTCCGAGTTTGAGATTGCTTGCTCGATCCCTTTGAGCTCGGTACTGATGCGTTCAGAGATGATGAGACCAGCGGGATCATCCTTGCCTCGGTTAATTCTCAGTCCTGTTGAGAGTCGTTCGAGTCTGACTTGGAGATCGGCACCAGAATTGTTTAGATTCTGGCGAGCGATCATACTGGGAACATTTGTGTTAATCCGTGTCATGGCAATCCTCCGTGATTGCTTGTTGCGGTCCCGCGAGATCGCTCGCGGGTGCGGGGGTGGGATGAGGTGTTATGCGGTGTCCTGTATTGATGAACTGTTCTTTGTCTTTGGTGGGACGAGATCAGCTGGGGGGCTGACATTTGTGGTAGGCAGCATGGTTGCTGCCGACGATGAGATGAGATTTGTTGTCCGGATACCTCGTCGCGCTGGTCCAGGTTTGATTGTCTGGGCGAGCGTGTCGAGGTCGGTGGACCCGAGCCTTGCGGCGTCGGTATTTTCTCTCTTGATCGCGTCGTAGACTTCTTTGCGGTGAACCGCAATTCTGGTCGGGGCATTGATACCCAGGCGGACCTTGTCGCCTCGGATATCGACGATCGAGATTTCGATCTCGTCCCCGATCATGATTGTCTCGTCGCGCTGCCTTGAGAGCACAAGCATGCGTCAACTCCTTGCACACGAATCCGCGCTGGTCTCTGTGTACCAAGCGGAAGAGTCTTTTGGTACCGGAACGAACTACTGGAATCCCGGTTGATGTTGGTACACCGACCACGCTGTGCGCATAGTGCGCGTTTGCGGGAATGGGTACCCCGTGCGTAAGCTTGTGGGCTTACGCGGTCTGTGTGGAAGTCTCCGCGACACGCATCAGCGGGTGGCGGGTGGTCCAGCGTTTGTCTGACAGAACAATCTGCTCTCCGAGTTTGTCCAGGGTGTTGATGATCAACGGCCCTTGGAAGTTCCCGGTGAGCTGGTCATCGATTTTGTTCACGATGACAAAGACCTGCGCATCTTCGAGCTTGGCGATATTGAGCCCACTCATCTGCTCTGGGCGGATGGGGACTGAATAATCTTGCTCGAAGAAGGTTGGGTCGGTGACGACGAACGCGAGGTTCGGGTCGTCCAGACACTGGAGCCAGAAGAAACATGCGTCGTCACCTGGTTGCAGCAGACAGAAACGATTTCTGTCACCGAAACCCAGGAGACCCTCAGGGAAAGTAATCACGCGGTCCTCCGCGATGTCGATTACTCCAAATCTTGTCGTTCGCACTTCCATTGTTGTGCGCTCCGATTGTCGGTCTGACCAAAGTTCGGATCGACGCCGGCATCCATACCGGGCGACATCCTGTCTTGAGCACCCCTCACGACCGACTGTGGGGGGGTTCTCGATCCAATCTCCGTTCCCGGCTTTCACCAGGTCGGGCTGTGTGTCCTCGGGGTTAGCCGAGGAAGTCGAGCAGGGTGAGCTGCTGCGTTTGAGCGGCAACCGAGAGGCCTGCTTGGAGCTGCAGTTGCAGCTGTGCGAACTCCGAGGATGCGGACGCATAGTCCAGGTCTCGGAGTTGTGAGCGGATTGCTTCATCGAAGACAACCCGATCTTGTTGACGACGCGTTTCGTCGTCGAGTCTGCGTGCGTAGCCGCCGACGGTGGATCGAGCTTGGATCACATGATCCTGGCTTTCTCCGAGTCTCTTTGTCGCAATTTCGATGCCAAAGGTGTCGTCGTTCTTCAATGCTTCGGAAAGGTCCAGAAGATGGGAGAAAAGGTTGTTAACTCGGATCGTTGCACGGTCTTCGGAGCGCAAGAGTGTGTTGCCTGCGCCGTTCTTTGCATCCATGAAACCGAGGCCTTCTGCGGCTTGTGAGTTGTTCACTGGACGGATGGACATCTGACCACCAGCAGCGATTGCTGCGGATTGGTTGAACTCGATCCCGTTGCTGATTGCGCCGACATTGGCGCTGAAGTCAGTCGTGGGTCTTCCCGCGGCGGTGAGCTGGGCATCCGCTTGGGCATTGATCGCGGCGACAACGGTATCGACGGAGTTGATGTCGGAAGGGCTCAGATCGATGCTGATGCTGAATCCGTCGCCGAGCTTGATTTCAAAGTCGGTGTTGAGTGATGGATCTACGAGACCTGTGAGAGGATCGGTGCGTCCTGAGACAACGCTCACTCCATCTCCGTCGTTGAAGTCGCTGAGTTTGGTGGTGCCTACAAAGGTACGGATTCCGAGGAGTTCCGCGGTTGCTCCGCCTCCGACAACTTCTGAGATGGAGAGCGCGTGGGATTGGGTTCCCGCGCTCTCGGTGACGATATTGATGGATTGTTTGTCTTCGGAGATGAGGACACGGACTCCGGTGTTTCCGGATTCGATGGCACTCTTGATATCCGCGAAGGTTTGTGCGCCTGAGAGGTCGATTGTGTGGGTTGCGCCGTTGTTTTTGAGTTGGATTGATCCCAGGGGGGCGCCTCCGAGTCCTGCGAGTGCGGAGACTGGGGTGGTGAGCGTGAGGTTGGGATCGAGGTCTACGCCGGTGGGGTTTCCGGCTGTGAATGAGGTTGGTGGATCGGTGACGAGTCCAAGATCGGACGCGGTGGATGATCCTGCGATGTCGAAGAACTCAAGACTCCCGCCTGGGATGTCGGCGCTGATGGTTGATCCTGAGATCGAGAATGCGCTTGGACCTAGCACAGTGACCGAGTTGTCGGTTTCGTACTGCTGGACGGCTGCGTTGAGTCGATCGACGACATCTCCGATGGTGACCGCGCCGGCGAGATCGACTTGTGCGACTTGTCCGCCGTTGTAGCTGAACTCGAGTACTCCAGCGTTTGCGCCGACATTGTTCGCGCCGTTGAGGTCTGTGAGCAGTGTGTTTTCTGTGAGGTTGGGGTTGAGATCGACGACGCCTTCCATGCGATTGGAGAGCTCTCCGATCGCGTTCCCGACACCGAGGGTGAGGGGGATGTTGCTTGCTGAGCCGAGCGCTGCGGTGAGTCCGCCGACTTCGCCGACGAACCGGTATGCGCCTCGGTCGTAGATGATGGGTTGGCGTCCCGGTGCTGATCCGCCGAAGACATGGCCGACGAGTGATTCTTGGTTTGCGATGGAGAAGAGTGAGTCGATGAGCGAATCGATTATGATCGCTTGGCTCTCTCGTGTTTCCGGATCGGAGTTGATTTGTGAGGATGCGACGGAGCTTGCTTCGTCAACAAGGGCTTTTGCATCAGCGAGAATCTGGTCGAGTGTTCCGACGGAACTTCCAGCGAAATCGAGGTTCTGGAGAATTTGGTTTGTGTGCTCGATTCGTCCATCGAGGGTCGAGATTGCGGCGCTGCGGACTGGGTCGTCTGATGGGCGCAGGATGTCCAATCCCGATGCGAGCTGGTTGGAGAGTCTTCCCAGCGCGATGTTGGATGAGTTGATGTTGTTCAGACTCTGTGCTGTGAACAGCAGCGAGGGTGCTCGTGAGTATGAAGTGGGGAAGTTGGACATGGTGTGAATCTCTGGTATGAGAACGAACGGATGGGCAATGGGTTAGACGAGACTGAGCAGGGTGTCGTACATTTCTTGTGCGATGGTGATGACTTGTGCGGCGCCTTGGTATTGGCGCTGGTAGGTCAGGAGGTTGATGGACTCTTCGTCGATGCTGACTCCGGAGACAGCGGCACGCTGGCCGTCGAGACTCTGGCGTACGAGGAACGCGGAGTCCGCTTGGGTTCGCGCGGAGTTTGCGAGGACCGCGACATCTTGGGTCTGGATGCTCCAGAGCTTGCTGATGGTCTGGCCTCCGAGTGCTTCGACGGCTTGGTTTCCGATTTCGCTGAGCAGGTTTGCGTTTGCGTTTGCGCTAAAGGACTGTCCGTCTTCTCCCAGGCGTCCGAGCATGACTTGGACATCGTCGCGGACACCGATGTCGGCGCCGCTGGTGCCTTCGAAGAAGGTGTTGACGCCGAGGGTTGCCAATGCGCCGGAGGAGTCTTCTGAGAACGCGAAGGAGTACCCGTTGTCTGCGGTGATTTGGAGTCTTCCGGAGGGATCGAACGATGCGGAAATTCCGCTGAAACCATCGAGTTCTGCTCGGATATCCTCCGCGCTGGTGTCGTCGGCGACCGATGCGGTTCCGAGTGTGTCGATCCCGTCGAGGTCAACCGCGACCCATTCTCGTGACGAGTATCCGGTGTCTTTGTTCTGGATGTTGATGAAGAAACCGCCATTGCTTGGCGCGTACGGGAGACTGCTGAGGTCCGTGTTTGCGGGATCGTTGAGGGGGAGCGATTGGTTTGCGGCACTGACCTGCAAGGTACCCAGCGCGGAGGTGAGCCAATCCTCGTTGGTTCCGGTCGAGTGGACTTTGTTGACCTCGAAGATGAGATTCGCGGCGACCTTGTCGAGTTTTTCGATGGTTTCGTCGATCGCGCCGTCGCGGGATTGGAGGAGACCACCGATTGATCCGCTGGTGACGCGGAGCGAGTCGTTGTTGTCCGCGGTGTTGACAGTGACGCTGACGGTGTCTCCGACGGTTTGTCTGTCGATTGTGATGCCGCGCGATGAGTTTCCTTGCACAATCGGGGTGGATCCAACATAGACGTTGTAGCCGCCTTGATTGGTTTCGATCGCGGTGATTTCCATGAGCTGGGAGAGTTCAGTGACGATCTGGTCTCTGCGATCGCGGAGCGCTCCAGCTTCGGCTTGTCCGATCTCGCTGCTGGAGATGGTCGCGTTGATTTCAGCGATCTCAGTGAAGAGCGCATCTGCTTGGTGCGCTTGGGAATCGATCTGGTCTTCGATTTGTCTGCGTTGACTGACGAGGTCCTCGCGCATGTTTTGGATGAAGCTTGAGATTGAGCGTCCCTGGTTCACAAGGGTTGCGGTGGAATCGAGGAGCGTGGTCGCTTCCGACCATGTGTTGAAGAACGAAGAGAGCTCGGATGAGAGGTCGTACTCGGTTCCTTCGTTGAGGATGGATTCGAGTTGGTTGAAGACATTGAGCTGTTGTGCTTGGCCGAACTCTGCGGAGTTCGCGTTCCAGAGTCTGCTTTGGAGAGCGGTATCAATCTGACGGCGGACCTCGGCGACGCCGACACCCGATCCGACGATGAAGGGATCGGTGACGCTGCCTCGGATTGCTTGGAGCATCGCGATCTGGCGCGTGTATCCAGGTGTCGCAGCGTTCGCAAGGTTCTGGCTGGTAACCTGCAGACCGATCTGGGAAGCGGACAGCGACGAGTTGGCGATTTGAAGGACTGATGTCAGACTCATGGCTGGCTCCTTTCTTGGTGACAAGCGTTCATTGGACTGTGTCCAGACTGGAAATGACCTGTGTTCGACCTGGGGCGACCGAGCCGCGTCGGCCGTAGGTTCCTGAGTGGGATAGCTTGGCGCTGATCTGTTCCATGAGACCGTTCATGTGGTTGCTCAGTGCGAGGGTTGCGAGGCGGACCGCTTCGTGCTCTTCTTTGACCCTTTGCATCAGCTCGCGGAGTGATGCGGAGCGTGAGGAGAGTGCTTGTGCGTGCTCGTGATCGTGCTGGTCTTTGAGCTCGTCGGTAATCTGGTTGACGGTCGGGATGCTGCCGTCGGGTTGTTTGATGACTTGCTGGCGGGTGCGTTCGATCCCTGCGATGCGTGTGAGGGTTTGCGCGGTTTCTTCGACAACTTTGCCAAGCACTTTGGGGTCCGCTTTGACGATTGCTTCGCGTTGGAGTCCCGCGAGATCGAGGAGCGTGTGATGCTCGTTTTCGAGGTCCATCAGCAGCGCATCGAGTTTGTCGATGTCGAACCCGATTGACGGGCGTGCTGACGGGCGGACAGCATGTTGGATTGGTGTATTGATCATCCGAAGAGATCCACTGGGGTGTGTGTTGGTTGGTTTTGTGCTGCGCTGTCGATTGGTGTGTTCTTGAGGATTTGATCCGCGATTCGTTGCGCGATTGGGAAGTTGGAAGCTTTGGCGATGTCGTCGCTGAGCCGATTGTCGAGGAGTGCGCCGAACTGTTTCTCTGCTTGGGTCTGTCCCCATGGGGCTGGCGCATCACGCGCGGCTCGGGCTTGCGCGAGGATTGGTTTGATCAGTGTTGTGGAAACGAGTTTTTGTGCGGTATCAAGCGCCTTTGCTTCTTCCGCGGTGACCTTCGCAGTGACCTTTGTGCCGTCGCTGGAAGCGATCGCTTCGGTATTGTCCGGGGCGCGGGTGATCGGGCTCCGGTCTGGATCTGGGGCGACTTTGCCCTCAGTTTGTGGGGTTGGGGCGCTGCGTGCAGCTTCGGTGTTTGCAGCTCCGCGGAGTGGGCTCCCGGTGTACAACTGCTTCCCGGCGTTGACGATTTGCTGGATTCCCATTGCGTTGTTGCTGTTGATGGAACTCATGTGTGCTGCTTTCGAGTTGAGGGTTATCCGACGCCGTCGATGATTAATCGAGCGTGCAGGTTCCCCGCGTTGTGGATGAGCTTGAGAATGTGGATCTGTTCGAGCGGTGGTACATCGAGCTGATCGAATGCAGAGATCAGGTCTTGGAGCTTGGCGGTGGTTGAATCTGTGTCAACTCCTGAGTTGGTCTGGAGTGCTGCAAACTCTGATTCGGTTTGCAACGGCATCGCGAGTGGATCGACGAGTGTTGTGATCATCAAGTCTTTGTGTGTGATGACGGATGGGGAGACTTCGACATCGCCTGTCATGACGATGATCCCTGCTCGCGTATCGCAGATGACTTGTGCTGGGAGTTTTCGGAGTGCGCCGGAAATGTCTGTTTCCATGACATGACCGAAGAATGATCCGGGATTCGAGCGTTCGTTGATTGGAACGGTGACGCGGATGGTGCGTGGGTCGATGACGCGTGCGAGTGGGTCACCGAGTCGATCGGAGGAAAGGCGGTAGTTCTGGTCGATTTCGGACGCCATGGACGCGACGGAACCCCAACCTGAGAAAGGAGGGTCGATGATGATGTCGAACGATCCCTCGATGCTGGGCATGGTGTTGATATCGCGGACGATCTGTGCGCCCTTCCCAATCGTTGCGACGGTTGGGTTGTCATCTTCTGGGATGCTCAAGCGGCCGTTGGCAAACGCGTAGACCGGCGAGTTTGGGCGTGGGCTCAGCGGGGTCATCAGGAGAATGCCGCCTTTGAGGGACTGCGCGGAGTTGATGACAGAGATGGTGATCTCGAGTTCATCGCCGGATTTCGCGCCGTCGCGGGGGATGTGGCAGGTGACCAGCACGAGTGCTGCGGAGCTTGTGCTCTCGAGCTCGTCGATGCTGACTGGGTTACCCATGTTGGTCAGTGCTGCAGCGAGCGGGCGCGCCATCGCGAGCTCGCTCCCGCTGTCTCCGGTCCCATTGAGACCGACGACCAAGCCGAGGCCTTGGATCATGGAGGCGCCTTGACCCTTAACACGACTGATGTCGCGCAGAATCTTGCCTGCTTGCGCAGTGGACGCGCTCATGGTTGCGCAAAGTATGAGGGTGACAATCCATCGCCACATAGTCGGACTCCTTCCGTCGATGGACATACGCGAATGGTGTGCCAGATTGGGGAAGGCGCAGAAATCCCGGAGAATGTGAGGATTATCAACGGGCCTACACTTGGGTATGCATGATTCTCAGGACCCACTCACCCACGACCCCTCCAATCTCGCGGCGTACTTTTCAGGGCTCAACGCATCGGCAATCGATCGCGAGGACGACCCCTCGACGGACGACGATGGGCATGTGATCACCGGGACGATCATTAATCGTCCGGATTCGGAGCCTTCGATCGCGCCGGTTCGCGTGCGGATCGGGCACGGGGTCGGATCGCAGACCGCATCGCAGATGCTCCGGAAGATCGCGGACATGATCGATCTCAATCCAGAGTTCCTGTCAGAGACTCCTGGCTCAGCGATGCGACGGATGCCTGATGGGAGCAATGTGAAGAAACAGCTCACCATCGAGGGGATGCTCGCGGTCGCGGAGCAGCTCAGCGAGGAGGATCGGAATCGGCTCTACCAGATGCTCGACCAGATCCGTGTGCAGATCGACGATCCGGAGGATGACACAGACGGCGATCCGTACTACACCCCTCCCAAACGCGGATAATTGGTCGGATTTGGATAAGCCCTTGTGCAATAAAGAGATAGAATACGCGATGACTGAATCCACTCCCAAACCTGGTAGCAAAGTCCTCGTCGCGATGTCAGGAGGTGTGGACTCGTCCGCAGCCGCGGCGATTCTGGTGGAGCAGGGGTACGAGGTCGTGGGGTGCTTTATGCGTCTGGGATCTCCTGGAGAGACGATCGACGAGTTGATGCCTTATGACAGCGCGGGGGTGTCGTGCGATCCGACGCAGGTGAAGATCGGCCATCAGGGGTGCTGCAGCGTGGGAGACGCGCACGACGCTCGCATGGTCGCGGCGGCGCTGGGCATTCCTCTATATGTCTGCAACTTCAAGAAGGACTTCGGGAAGATCATCGACTACTTCGTGGATGAGTACGCGAATGGTCGGACCCCGAACCCCTGCGTGCGATGCAACGATTGGCTCAAGTTTGGGAAGCTCCACGAATACGCGGAGCAGATCGGCGCGCAGTATGTCGCTTCTGGACACTACGCGCGGATTGATCGATCGGGGGATGAACCGAGATTGCTGCGTGGTTTGGATGATGCGAAAGATCAGAGCTATGTGCTCTTCGGCGCGAGCAAGCTGCGATTGAGCGAGATGATGCTCCCGATCGGTGAGTACGCGACGAAGGCGGA
>JARGNC010000034.1:1691-17558 GCA_029212425.1 Phycisphaerales bacterium | reverse complement strand
TGGTCCACTTTGCGGGGTGGACGGACAAGTACTCATCGGTCATGGGCGGCGCGAATCCGGTGAGCGGTCCTTACCACAACTTTACGATCCCGGGATCGATGGGTGTTGTGGGGTGTGTGTGTCCGGATGAGCCTGCGCTGCTTGGGTTGATCTCGATGATCATGGGGCCGGTTGCGATGGGCAACTCAGTGGTGGTGTTGGTATCTGAGACGAATCCGATCCCTGCGATGATTCTTGCAGAGGCGCTGGCGACGAGTGATCTGCCTGGTGGTGTGGTGAACCTGATCACGGGTTTCCGCGAGGAGCTTGTCCCCCACTTTGCGACGCATCGTGAGGTGATCGGGATTCATGCGGGGGGCGTGAGCGATACGCAACGCACCGAACTCCGTGAGGGTGCGGCGGTGAACATGAAACGGGTGTGTCTGCGGGACGACTCGCTGGACTACTTCGACGACGCGGCGTGCAGCGGACCGGGGTGGCTTGATCCGTTTGTGGAGTTCAAGACGATCTGGCATCCGTCAGCGGTTTGATGGATCGCTTGATTGATTGAGTGAGTTAGACGCCTGCGGCGAGGCCTGTCTTGAGGGACTCGTCGAGCTCGATGCGTGGTTGCTCGTGGGTGGCTTCTGCGGACCACTGGATTTCGAGGGTGATATCGAAGAGCTTGGCGATGGAGTTGAGCTGACGCTCGATTGTCTCGCGGGCTTGGTGGATGTATCGCTCGTCGTTTTTCTCGAAGAGTTCCGCGGCTTGCTCTTGGGCGGTTTTCATCAGTTCGTTCTGACGCGCCGCGTTCATGTTGATGACATCGATGAGCCCCAAGACTCGTCCCTGCTGGATGTCGTAGGGTTCGACATCCATGAGGCGGAGCGAGCCGACGATTGGGGGGAGGATGATGCGGTAGTGGTCGTCTCCGAGGTCGGTGACATCGGATTGCTTGAGTCCGCCGAGTTCGATGGCGTATTGCTTTTCGAACTGGAAGATCATCGCGATCTTTGCTTGGGAGAGCAGGATGGGGGGCAACCAGGAGAAACCTGAGGTTGCGGTGGCGATTTCTTTCGCGTGGACTTCGAGCCCGACGAGTTTGCCGACGGCGCGGACGCGCTCGGTGATGATTTTGAGTGAGATTTTGTCGATGTCTTTGCCTGCTCTTGCTCGCTTGAGCGAGGAGAGGAGGTAGAAGACGACTCCGGCGCCGACGATTGCAGCGAGGGACAGGGCGATGATGAGAAGGATGAGATCGTTCATAGAACTATTGTTGGGGGCGGCGGGACGAAGATTTTGGAAACCACCTAAAAACACCGTTGAATCGGGTGCTATTGGTGTTTTTTGCGATCAGATTGTGTGATTACTGGGCGTGGGCTGGTGCGGTTCTGCCGCATTCGTAGGCGCGGATGAGGAGGTGTCCTGCGGCGGAGATGAGGATGATGAAGAAGAGTCCGAGGGTGAGACCGACCACTGCTTGGAGTGCGCCGGAACCTGAACCGGCATCGAGGGAGTTGTTGAGCCATGCGCCTGGTCCGATGTTTGTTCGCATCATTGCGGCGACGGCGATGATCGGTAGAGCGCACATGCTTGCTTTGATGATGTAGGAGAATGATTTTTTGTTGCGTGCGAATACCGCGATGGATGCGAGCGCGAAGAGGGAAGCGATGATTGCGGCTCGTCCCATGAGTGTGTTTTTGGCGAGCGGGTAGAGGTCTGGGAAGTCTGTTTTCCTTGCCATGACGAAGTCGACATAGAGGCCGAAGACGAGGGTGACGAGGATGGATCCTGCGATGGCGGTGACTCCGATTGCCCATCCTTGCTTGAACTTGCCCAATCCCAGGAGGACGGCGAACGCGCCTGCGAGGACGGTGAGGAGTTCGAATCCGAAGAATCCCCATGCGAATCCGCCGAAATGTCCGAGGGCGTAGTACATCCATGGGAGTGCGCTGAGTGCGACGATGACGCCGAGGAATGCGACACCGATGCGGCAGATGGCTGGTGGCGCGGGGAGTTCGGGTGTGCGTTCCGTGGTCTTGGATGGGGTGTTTTCGTTGGTCACAGGAATGATTATCGCCTTGCTGGGTGTTTGGATCGACGAAAAGGTGAGATTCTCGGATGTTTGATGAGAATCTGATGTGGCATGCAGGTGCAGGATATGCGCTTGTTTGGTGAATTTTACCACAGTAAGCGCAGGGATGGTCCGATTGTGTAAGTGTTGATCCCGGATCGGGTTGGAGTTTGGGCGTGTTTCGAGCGTCTGGGCTTGGATTGCCGATACTGGATGAACATGCTCGGCTCATGGATGAGCTGGGTTTGTGTGCGGCATCTGTAGATTGACAGGTGTCCAAGAAAGGATTCGCTATGGGCGGTATCACCACTGGTGTTGGTCTGTTTTCTGGGATTGATACGGGATCACTGATTGAGCAGTTGATTTCGATTGAGTCGCGGCCGAAGGTTTTGGCGCAGACTCGCTTGATTCAGTTGCAGAGTCAGCAGGCGGCGTACATCTCGATCAACTCGCAGATGAAGGCGATTGAGAACCTTGCTAAAGCGTTCCGGACGGACAATGTCTTCAAGAACAAGAAGGCGCTTGTGTCGAATGAGTCGCTCCTGAGCGTGACGGCTTCGCAAGATGCGCTCCCTGGTAGTTACAACTTTGTCGTGGATCGGTTGGTCTCATCGCAGCAGATGCTTTCGCGTGGATTCTCCACAAACGATGCGGCTGCGGGTCTTTCGACGCTGACTTTCGAGGGCGCCGAGGCGCGGCTTGATCGGGATACACAACTCGCGGACCTCAACAACGGGGATGGGATCACACGCGGGACTATTAAAATCAATGGAACCAATGTTGATCTCACATCGGTGGGAACAGTCAATGAAGTGCTTGACGCGATCAACGAGGTTGATGGGGTGTCGGCACGCGTGGAGAATGACAAGTTCGTGATTGATGGTGTCACGAGTATCTCCAATGTTGGTGGTCGCGAGGTGCTTGAATCACTGGGGCTCGATGGCTCGATCGTGAGCAACACGGTCACCGGTTCGTCGGTGTATACACTCGGCAGCAACACCTCGCTGAGTACGATCAAC
The DNA here is from genome assembly GCA_029212425.1 of Phycisphaerales bacterium. Lineage (GTDB taxonomy): Bacteria > Planctomycetota > Phycisphaerae > Phycisphaerales > UBA1924 > UBA1924. Next base: position 14,483 of record JARGNC010000034.1, on the reverse strand, counting down.
GATGGGCGAGGGCTTGGCGTCCGGAACACTTCGGGTGAGGGTGTGTGGGACATCTCGATCGAGCTTGATGTGAACAACGACCTGCTGTTCACCTCCGATGAAGCGATCCAGGTTCGTCTCGGTGATATCGAGGAACTGGTTGATGGTGAACTCACGGTCACGAGCAGCGCGGTTACCACGATCGGCGGCGTGATCGGACGGATCAACGACGCGATTGAAGAAGCGGGACTCGATGGGGAACTCGAAGCATCTATTGACGAAGCGACCGGAACGGTTCAGATAACCGATCTGACTGGGAGCAGAGCGATTCAGGTTGCGGACAATGCGCCTGCATCGGGCTCGCAGAGCAGCGCGGCTGCGGATCTTGGATTGGCTGGGCTGCATCTGGGAGGCGCGACGAGCGGGACACGGATCTTCGCTGGGATGAACACCACATTGGTCTCTAGTTTGAACGGCGGGGCTGGGCTTTCGGGGACGGATGGCGACCTCAACTTTGCGCTTCAAGACACTGGGTTGGACTTCACGGTCAACATCGCGGGTCTTGGGGACATCAACGATGTGATCAACGCGATCAACAACCACGCGAACAACCAGGATGGGTCGGGTGGTCAATATGTCACTGCAACGCTCAACGACGCGGGGAACGGGTTGTCGATCGTGGACAATACCAGCGGCGCGGGGACCTTTACAATCTCCGGGACTACAGGGCTTGATGCCGCGGCGGCGCTCGGGCTTGATGGAAGCTACGCGAGTGGCATTGCGGGTGGGAGCGATCTTGATCTTGCGTACATCGGAACTGCGACGAAGCTTGATTCGTTGTACGACGGGGACGGGATCGGGACAGGGACCTTTGAGATTATTGATTCGGATGGTAAGCGAGCGTCGTTTACGATTTCGGAAGGTGACGAAACGCTTGCGGATGTGATCCGCAGAATCAACCAAAGCTCGTCGGTCTCCGTGACTGCTCGGATCAATGACACGGGCGACGGATTGTTGATCGAAGACAACGGCGCTGGATCAACTTTGCTTGAGATCAACGACACGGACGGGACGGTTGCTTCGAAGCTGAAGATTGCGGGGAAGATTACGCAGGAACAGTTTGATGCTGGGGACAAGTTCATTGATGGGTCGTTTGAGACTACATTGGAGTTTGATCCGAATGACTCGCTGACGGAAGTGGTTGCAGCGATCAACTCATCTGGCGCGAATGTCAGCGCTTCGATTCTCAATACGGGGACCGGTTCGACGCCATTCCGTTTGTCGCTTGCTTCTGAGGATTCTGGGAGCGCGGGGCGATTCCTTGTGGACTCGGGTGGGTTTGACCTTGGAATGAGCACGATTGATGCGGGCGATGATTCGCGTGTCTTCTATGGATCGACAAATGCGCAGGACGGGGTTTTGATCAGTTCGTCCAGCAACCAACTCGACGGCGTGATTCAGGGTGTCACCATTGATCTGCTTTCTACGAGTGATGAAGCGGTTGAGATTTCGATCACGCAAGACACGGAATCTGTGGAAACCAAGATTCAAGAGTTTGTCGATGCGTTCAATGCAGCGGTGGAGCAGATCGATTTCCAGACTCGGTACGATCAGGAAACCGAGGCGAAGGGGACATTGCTTGGTGACGGCACAGTGATCAATCTTCGGAACTCGATGTTCTCACAGTTGCAGCGGGTGAATGACGGATTTGAATCCGAGTTCAGCCGACTCAGCGATATCGGGATTAAGGTTGGATCAGGATCGGTGCTTGAGTTTGATAGCGAGAAGTTCCGGACTGCGTATGCGGAAGATCCGCAAGCGGTGGAAGATTTGTTTGCTCGCCGAACGGTGTTGGTTGGGGATGAGGATGAAGAGACCGATCCCAACGCGGACATCGAGATCGAATATTCCGAACGCGGGGTGATGGTGCTGTTTGAGGAGTTTGCGAACAACTACACCGACTCGCTGACAGGTGTCCTATCTGGACGGGACGATGCGTTTGATGACCAGATTGCGCTGCAGGAATCGCGGATCGAGTTCATTGATGCTCGGCTCGAACAGAAACGGGAAGTGCTTACAAGGCAGTTCCTTGCGATGGAGCAGGCGATCGCGGGATTCCAGACGCAGGGATCTGCACTCGCACAAATTTCATCCATCGGATAAACACCTCTGAAGTCGCCGATTGGCAGGACCGATAGCTCTGAGCATGAACGAATCCAATACCTCATCTACTGCCAATGCGTACCTGAAGACCAAGGTGTTGACCGCGAGTCCGGAAGAGCTCCGGATGCTGTTGCTTGATGGCGCCCTTCGGTTTGCCAATATGGCCAAGTTCGGGATGGAGAACAAGGACTTCGAGAAAGTCTACGAGGGATTCAAGCAGTCCCGCGCGATTATTCTTGAGTTGACGGACACGATCGATCCGAGTCATGATCCGGCGCTTGCTCGGCAGGTGCGTGATCTGTATGTGTTCATCTATGGCGAGCTTGCGAAGGCGAGTCTGAACAAAGACATGGCGAAGCTCGAGAAAGCGATCGAGATGATCGAGTATGAACGCGAGACCTGGGCACAACTGCTCGAACAGCTTGCAGCGGATCGTAAAGCGGGGCTGGTCCCTGCGGCGACGACTCCGAGCGCATCGCAGCTTGAAAAACCATCGCTGAGTATTCAAGCGTAATCAGATATTGATTGAGTGGATTCTGGATTAGACCAGCGAGTGGATTTCTTCTGAGAGACCCGCCGCGAGGTGGTCCATGACGAATCTGAGTTGGACATTCGTGTTGAGTTCGTGCTGCGCGCGTCCGACCATGTCGATCGCGTGAAGAGCACGGTGTGCTTTGGATGCGACGGTGAGTTGTTTCCGGTAGCGACCTGCGATCAGCGAGAGCATGTGCTGGGTTCCGAGCTGGTTGGCGACGAGTTTGGACCTGTTTTCTCCGATCTTTTCGCCTTGTTTGACCCAGTCCTTTGCCCAATCATCGACGAGTTGGTTCATGCGTGGGCCGAGCGTGAGGGGGTAGCGTCCCTGATCGCATTGCATGAAGAGTGGTTCGAGGTCTGTGGACCATTGGTAGATTCCTGCTTCGTGTGCTTCTTTGTAGCGGCCGGGTGAGCCGTTGGATGTGGAGAGGAGCCATTGGTGTTCTTCGGGGGTTGGCTCAAGTGATGTTGAAGCGATCCATGCACGCATCGCGTCGTCATCGAGAGGCGCGAAGGCGACGCGCTGACAGCGCGAGCGGATGGTTGGGAGGAGTCGGTCTTCGTTGGAGGTGACGAGGATGATGACGGTGCCTGGGGGTGGTTCTTCGAGGGTTTTGAGGATCGCGTTTTGGGTTTGCGAGTTGAGGAGTTCGCTCTCGTCAACGATAAAGACTTTGGACACCAGCGATGTCGACTTCATCGATGCCGCGAGCGCTGCGGGGTTGATCAGGTGTTCTTCGACGATCGCTTTGGGGATGCTCGCGAGTTTGGCGCTGCGGACCTTGCTGTCGTGGTGGTAACGCGCCATCTCTTTGCGGATGACATGGAGGTCGGGGTGGGTTTGCGAGCGGATAAGCTGCTGGGTTGATGATTCTGGATCGGGGACGATGTTGCCGGAGAGGTCTGGAGTTGAGGTTGGGTCGAGGATGGTGCTGGCCCATGCGATGGCTGAGGTGAACTTTCCGACACCGGTTGGGCCGTGGAAGATCCATGCGTGGTGGACGCGTTGTGATTGCATGGACCGGTTGAGGATGTCCATTGCGTGGTGCTGACCGATGACTGAGGTCAGGGGGATCTGGGGGTCATAGGTCTGGAGCGGGGGCGCGGATTTCTCGCTTGGAAGTTTTTTGAGGACCGGTTTCTTTTTGGTGGTGCGTTTGGCCATGCACCTTGAGGATAGGGGCTCAGAGTGCGCGACGGCGGCGGGTTGCGGTGAGCATTCCTGCTGAAAGCACCAGAAGAGCGGATGGCGCGGGGATGACGGAGTTGATCCACGCGTTGTAGTCGCTCAGACGGGTGTACGCGGACATATCGCCGTAGTCGCCGTCGGGATTGCCGTCGATGGAGTTGATGAAGGATGTGACCCCTGCGAGGTAGAACTGGCCGTTCTCTTCGACAAAGAGGGCGCCTCCGGAGTCTCCTGGAGCGACTTGGTATTCGAGTTCTGTGGGGATCGCGGAGCCGTAGGTTGAATCTGATTCTCGGAGTGGGTTATCGAAGTCCATGAGCAGGATGGACTCGTCGAATCCGCGTGCTGATCCGAGGACATCGATCATGTTGGTCCCGGCTCTTTTGAATCCGGCTGTTCCTGGGATTTCTCCGGAGTTGCCTGTCCCTGATCGTCCGAAACCGACGCCGTATCCGAGCGCTCCGAGGTCGTTTGATCCTTGGTAGATTTGTGCTGGGTTGATGTTGGTGATTGGTGTGGAGAGGTGGATGAGCGCGAGGTCGCCGCCGTTGGTGTATTGGCCTGGGGTCCAATCTGGGTGGATGACGACTTGGTCGACGATGTTGAATCCGCCGGAGTCTGGGAAGGCGAGGGTGAATGGGTTGTTGGTGCCGTCGAAACAGTGGGCGGCGGTGATCATCCATTCTGGGCTGATGAGCGTCGCGGAGCAGATGCTTGTACCGATCTGGAGGCGTGCGACGGACGAGAACTGGGACTCGGCACCGAGTTCGAGGTAGAGCGAGTCGTCGCGGTCGTGGCGGCGGATGCCTGCGTTTGCTTCGGTGGGAATTGTGCTGGTGAGCGTGGCGGCGAGGAGGAGCGCGGCGGTGGCTTTGGTTGTGTTCATATCTTCATGCTCCCGATGTGCCGTCTATAGAAGAACCGCCTTGAACGAAGGGGCTCTGCTTAAAGAGACCCCGAGATTGGGTTGTTGTCCAGTAAAGTGGCGGGTTTGTTGTGTTCTCGGACGGATTTGGGTGGGGTTTGGGCGGGTCAATTGGTCGCTGGCGCGTACTATGGATGGAGCCGAGCGTTCGGAGCTTGGGTTGTTGTCCTTTAGATTGGAACTGTTGTATGTCTACCACCAAGTCGTCTGCTACCGCCGCTGAGATCCGTACTCAGTTTATTGAGTTTTTCAAAGAGCGCGGGCACACCTTTGTTCCATCGTCAACGACTTGTCCGACGAACGACCCATCGCTTCGGGACACCTTTGCGAATGCAGGGATGAATCAGTTCAAACCAATCTTTCAGGGGACGCTCGATCCGACTTCACCATTGCACGGCGTGAAGCGTGCTGCGAACTCGCAGAAATGTATTCGCGCTGGGGGCAAGCACAACGATCTTGATGATGTGGGCAAGGACACCTACCACCACACATTCTTTGAGATGCTTGGCAACTGGTCGTTCGGGGACTACTTCAAAGAGGAGGCGATCGGGTGGTCGTTTGAGTTACTGTCCCAGGTCTGGGGGCTGTTGACGAAGGTTTGGGGGATTGATCCGGATCGGTTGTACGCGACTTACTTTGAGGGGAATCCGGATCAGGATCTGCCTGCGGATCTTGAGACCAAAGCGATCTGGGCGAAGTACCTTCCTGAGGACCACATTCTTCCTGGGAATATGAAGGACAACTTTTGGGAGATGGGTGACACTGGGCCTTGTGGGCCTTGCTCGGAACTGCATTATGATCGCATCGGTGGTCGCAACGCGGCGCATCTGGTGAACATGGATGATCCGGATGTGCTTGAGATCTGGAACAATGTGTTTATCCAGTTCGATCGTCTCGAAGGTGGCGAGCTTCGCGTGCTCCCGGCGCAGCATGTGGATACGGGGATGGGTCTGGAGCGGATTGTGTCGGTGCTCAAGGATGTGCGGAGCAACTACGACACGGATTTGTTTGAACCGATCTTCACGAAGATTCAAGAGCTGACGAAGGCACGCGCGTACAGCGGGAAACTTGGCGCGGAAGACGAGGGCGGCGTGGACGAGGCGTACCGCGTGATCGCGGATCACATCCGCACGCTTGTTGTTGCCATCACGGACGGGACGGCTCCGAGTAATGAGGGACGCGGGTATGTGCTGCGTCGTATCTTGAGGCGTGCGGTTCGGTATGGTCGTCAGAAGCTTGATGCGCCGCAGGGGTTCATGACGGACCTCGCCCCCACTGTTGTCGAGATGCTTGGGGATGCGTTCCCGGAACTGAAGAATGATCCGAAGCGGGTGTATGAGATCATCGCGGATGAAGAGGAAAGCTTTGGTCGGACGCTTGATCGGGGGATCAAGATGTTTGATGAACTCGACAACGAGGGGGGACAGGTTTCCGGCGACGATGCGTTCAAGCTCTACGACACTTACGGCTTCCCGATTGATCTCACTGAGATCATGGCGAATGAGCGAGGGTTGAAGGTCGATCTTGCTGGGTTTGAGCGTGCAATGGAAGAAGCGAAGGAACGCTCGCGGCAGGGCGGGAAGAAGGATGATGGAGAGCGGATCGTTGAACTCCGCGCGGAGCAGATCGCCAAGCTTGGCGCGATGAATATCAAAGCAACCGACGACTCGCACAAGTTTGATGGTCGCGAAACACGCGCGATGGTTAAGGCGATCTGGAACTCGAAGAACTTCGATGAGCACGCGGACACGACCACGGCGGGGCTGCACCGCGTTGGGATCGTGCTCGACAAAACCAACTTCTACTCGGAGATGGGCGGGCAGGTCGCGGATATTGGTGAGCTGCAGTGCATCAAGTCCGGCGGGGTCTTTAAAGTCGAGGACACCAAGAGCTTTGGCGGATATGTGCTGCATATCGGTCGAATGAGCAAAGGAAAGATTTCGTGCAACACGGATGTGATCTGCCACCTCAATGGCCCTCGGCGCGAGAAAGTTGCGAGCAACCACACGGCGACGCACCTGCTCAACTTCGCGCTGCGTGAGGTGCTCGGTGAATCGGTGGATCAGCGTGGATCGTTGGTCAACGACGAGAAACTCCGCTTCGACTTTGTGCACAACGCGCCTGTCACTCCGGAGGAGATCGCGAAGATCGAATCGATCGTGAATCATCAGATCGAGCAGGATTTGACGGTGTTTGGCGAGCTTGCTCCGCTCGCTCAAGCGAAGGACATCGCGGGATTGCGTGCGGTGTTCGATGAGACTTATCCTGATCCGGTGCGGGTCGTATCCATCGGGATCGAGGTGGATCAGCTGGTTGGGAATCCGACGAATGACGCTTGGACATCCGCATCCATCGAGTTCTGCGGCGGGACACATATCCCATCGACTGGGGTCGCTCAGCGGTTTGCGCTGACCTCTGAAGAGGGGATCGCGAAGGGCATCCGTCGGATCTCTGCACTCACGGGACACGCGGCGGTCGAGTCGTGCACCAAAGCAGACGAGCTTGATGCACAGGTGCAGCAGCTCGGTTCGATGGAGTTTGCAAAGCTCAAGGATGCGTTCCAAGCGGTTGGCAATGAGGTTGACGCGCTCGAACTTCCTGCTGCTCGCAAGCACCAGCTCCGCGAGCAGCTCGGTGGGGTCGCGAAGAAACTCAAAGAAGCGGCGAAAGCGGACGCGGCGGCAAAGGCCGGACAGGCGCAGGAACTGGCGAAGGGCATCGCTCTTGCAGCACAAGGTTCCAGCGAGGATATTGTGATCGCGACGCTTGAACTGGGATCTGATCGCAAGGCGCTCGAAGCGGCGGTCGCGACGATTCTGGAGGCGGTCCCCAACAAGGCGGTCATGGTGATGTCTCCGGATGCTGATGCGGGACGCGTCGCGGTGATGGCAACCGTCAGCGAGCCGATGATTGGACGCGGACTCAAGGCGGGGGATTGGATCCGCGAGACGACGGCGATCATGGGTGGGAAGGGCGGCGGTCGTCCCAACAGTGCTCAGGGGTCTGGAACGGATGTTTCGAAGGTGAAGGAAGCCGCGGAGCATGCGAGGACTTGGGCGTTTAGGCAGTTGCAGGGATGAATCTATGAATCCACCACCTGAAATCCCGGATGAGCTGCGGATGGACGAGGAGTCGTATCCGGAGTACAAAGCTCCGAGCGAGTCGGAGCAGCGTGCGAATCGGACTCGACAAGCGAAAGCGTGGTCGATTGCGTTGGATCCGGTTTACGGGCTGATCGGGATGGGTGTGATCGGATTCATGATCGATGCAGCGGCGGGCACGGGCAAGACTTGGACGATCACCCTGTCGATTCTGGGGCTTGTGGGCGGTTTTTACCTGTTTATCAAGGAAGCGATGAAGCTCAACTCGGAGCAGACTCGCTCATCAGATCGTACGGATGGGGATCCAGGGACTTGAGTTCGATATGGGGTGGACTCGTTGATGTGCTGGTCGATGGGTGTGAACAGGTCTGGCTGGGGTCAGAAAGCGGGAAGTTTCGTTTGAAATATGGCTCATAGACTCGCCGTTTGGGTGAGTGAACGCTATCCTTCTGCCCCCACTGTCGGGGTTGGTACCAAGCGCACAGGTCTCTCAATCCATGGCTGATTCGTCACCACAACCCACACTTGAGCCGACACGGCTCCCGATCCTGAAAATGGCGGGTTTGAGTGTGTTGGCGTGTGTGATGATCGGGATTGGCGGCGGCGCAATCGCGGGGATGCGCGGCGGTCAGATGACCGACGGGCTGTTGACCATCGCGGTCATTCTCCCAGGTGTGCTGATGACACTCATGGCTCTCAATATGCTCCCGGCTCGTCCGGCGGGGATGTGGGGTGTCCCGGTGTTGGGTGGAACGATGCTGCGTGCGGGAATCGTCGCGGTGATCGGTCTTGCGGCGTACATGGCGCTGGAACCAACGAAAGAACTCTTTGTGTTGACCCTGTTGGCGTCGTTGCTTGCTGTGCTTGCGATTGATGTGTTGACAGTGTTGGCATTGGTGAAATCTGTAGAAGTAGTCAACTCAGCGGACGCGCCGACAATGTCGGTGGTCCCGGAGGGTCAGGCATGATGTCGAGCATTACTCTTGCTGCCGATCCGGTGCAGCATGTCATCAACCACGCGTTTGTCGTCAACGAGGACGGCTACTGGTTGTGGTCCACAGCACAGACCAACATGGTCTTGACCTCGATCATTATGCTGGTCGGTGGTTTGTTTGTTGCGAAAGCGGTTTCGACTGGTGAAGAAGGTCAGGGACACGCTCGCTGGGTGACCAACAACCGATTCGCTCACATGGTCGAGGTGATCTGTGGGTATCTTCGTGAGAATACTGTCCGCCCATTGATCGGTGAGCGTACTGAAAAGATGATGCCGTTCCTTTGGACGATCTTCTTCTTTATCTTGATCAACAACCTGCTGGGTCTGATCCCGCTGCTTGATCTCCAGAACATCCTTGCGGGTGCGATGGGTTCGGACATGGTTGCTCAGCATCGTGCATTTATTGGTGGCACCGCGACCCAGAGCATCTGGGTGACCGGTGCGTTGTCGATCGCTGCTGCGATTGCGATCAATGCTGCTGGTATCAAGGAGTTGGGTCTTGGGGGTTACCTGAAGCACCTGACTGCGGAAGCACCGATCTTTGTTTGGCCGATCATTATCCCGATCGAGATCATGGGTACCTTTATCAAGCCGATCGCTCTTGCGATTCGTTTGTTTGCGAATATGACCGCGGGTCACATTCTGGTTGCGGTGCTGCTCGGTTTCGCGGCTGTTGACGGATTTACCAATGAAAACCCGCTGCTCGGATTCCCGATCGGCGTTGTTTCTTCGCTTGGTGTGATTGCGATTTACTTCCTTGAGTTGTTTGTCGCGTTCTTGCAAGCGTTTGTGTTTATGTTCTTGACGACCGTGTTCATCTCGTTGCTCGCGCATCACGGTGACCACGATCACGATACTGCACACGAGATCGCTGAAGCGGGCCTCGCGTGATTTGATTAGTTAGTCAGGCCTGGGGCTCCGCGGGGCGGCACCCAAGGCCATTGCGATCCGAGTTGGATCGACAGTGGATGCTCCCCGCAGTTCAGTGGTTCAGGCCGAACAACAAACTCCTCGGCCTCTGAAAGGAATCGATATGAAGCTCATGAAGAAAATCGCTCTCGCAACCGCCGGCATGGCGCTCTTCGCACCAGCAATGGCAATGGCACAGGACGCGGGCACCGCGACCGTCGCTGTTGAAAACATCGGCAAGGGCCTCGCTGTCATTGGTGCTGGTCTCGCTGTCCTCGGCGGTGGCCTCGGCATCGGTATGGTCGGCAAGGGTGCGCTCGAGTCGATCGCTCGTCAGCCAGAAGCATCGGGCACCATCGGTACCAACATGATCCTCGCAGCTGCACTCATCGAAGGTGCAACCCTGTTCGCGATCGTTGTTGCGTTCCTCGCCTAATAGCTACAAACTTCCCGGAGCGTGTCTGAAACACGACACGCTCCGGATTCTGGAACTGGCTGCTCGGACTGGATCCGGCCAGCAGCTTCCCTGAACACACGGAGAATACGCGATGAACCGTTTCGCATTGTTTACTGTTCTGATTGCTCTTGCCTTTGCACCTCTGACCGCGATGGCTGCAGCTCCCGATGACCACTCTGACGCCGCTGCTTCGCATATGGATGACGCCGCTCACGCTGCTGATTCGCATGGAGATGGACACGGCGATGGGCACGGCGGTGCTGCCAACCCATTGGCATCACCGAAGGAAGGTTTCGCGACCGGCGTGACCGCGATCATCCTGTTTGTGATCGTTCTTGGTTTGCTCTCGACGATGGTTTGGCCGAAGATTGTTTCTGGTCTTGATGAGCGGAACGAGAAGATCAAGGGCGAGATCGCAGCTGCTGAGGATGCTCGCAAGCAAGCGAAGGAAGCACTCAACGAGTACGAGAAGAACCTCGCTGAAGCTCGTGCACAAGCACAGCAGATGCTCGAAGAGACCAAGGCGACCCAGAACGAACTTGCTGCACAGCTCAAGAGCCGTGCTGAGGTTGAGCTGAATGAAATGCGTGAGAAGGCGAAAGCTGATATCGACGCGGCAAAGAAGCAAGCACTCAACGAGCTCTACACCGAGTCGGTGAACCTTGCGACCGTGATGGCGGGCAAGATCCTCAAGCGTGAAGTGTCGATCAACGACGAGCAGCGTTTGATGGATGAATCGCTTGCTGAACTCAAGACGGTCAACTCGTAAACTCCCTTCCGACACACTCCTTGTGGAGATGAGATCATGCCATTGATTGAAACAAAGCCCGATGCGCTCGCCAAGGTCTACGCCCGCGCGGTGTTTGAGGTTGCTGAAGCGACCGAGGGGACCAGTCCTGAGGGATTGCTGGGTCAGCTTGAGGATCTGCTTGAGATCGCTCGTGACAGCCGAGGGTTCAATGAACTGCTCGCTTCGCGTCTGATTGATGGCAAGAAGCGTGATGCGTCGCTCGTCCGCATGCTTGAGGGCAAGTGCGATCAGTTGACACTCAACTTCTTGCGTCAGCTCAACTCCAAGGGACGCTTGGGTCACCTGATCCCGATCGTTGGCGCACTGGATGAACTCGTGCAGGCACGGTTTGGACGCATCGAGGTTGATGTGTTTACCGCGACCCCGATGTCTCCAGATGCTTTGGATTCGATCAAGCACAAGCTCAACGAATCGCTCGGCAAGGAAGTCATCATCCATCCTTACACCGACTCTGAGATGCTTGGTGGGATCAAGATCCGTATGGGGGACCAGCTCATCGACGCTTCGGTCCAAGCGGATCTCCGCTCGCTGCGTGACAACCTGCTCAAGAACGGCGGGGCAAAGGTTCGTGGCCAGTCCAACAACCTGCTTGACAACTGATTGATTCGGTTGATTTGAAGAATGCGTAAGCCGTGACCTTTGGGTCGCGGTTTTTTCTTGTGATCCCCCTAGAATGGCGCGTAGGAACAACTTCAATTCTGGGAGGATCATCATGGCAAAGCAAACAATCGAAAACACGGTCGTCGCTGGGAAACGGGTTTTGATCCGTGTGGACTTCAATGTGCCATTGGATGGGTCGAACATCACCGATGATCGCAGAATCGTCGCGGCTCTCCCGACCATCAAGTCCGTCATCGATCGGGGTGGCAAGGCGATCCTGATGTCTCACCTAGGTCGTCCTGAGGGCAAGGGGTATGAATCGAAGTACTCCATGGCACCAATCGCGGCCCGGCTCTCGGAGTTGCTTGGGAAAGATGTTGTGGTCCCTGCGGAGAACTGCAAAGACCCCGCGATCGCGGCTGCGGTCGATGCGATGAAGGACGGGGATGTGGTCCTGCTTGAGAACCTCCGGTTCCATGGCTGCGAGAAGCGGTGTGAATCTGACTTTGCATCTCAGCTCGCTGCGTTGGGTGATGTGTATGTGAACGATGCGTTCGGGACTTGCCATCGTGAGCACGCTTCGATGGTTGGTGTTCCTGAAGCGATGGGCAAGAAGCCGAAGGTTGCGGGGTTCCTTGTTGAGAAGGAGATTGCGTATCTGAGTGATGCGCTTGCGAACCCTGCTCGTCCGTTTACCGTAATTCTGGGGGGCGCGAAGGTGAGCGATAAGCTGCCTGCGATTGAGAACCTGCTTCCCAAGGCGGATCATATCTTAATCGGTGGCGCGATGGCGTACACCTTCTTGCTCGCGCTGGGACACAAAGTAGGCAAGTCGATTGTTGAGGACTCAATGGTCGGCGAAGCGAAGCGGATCATTGAACTTGCTGCTGAATCCAAGACTGATCTGCACTTCCCTGAGGACCACATTTGTTCAACGGTGTTCGCGGAGCAAGCCGGGGATATTGAGGTGTTTGACGACCAGATCAAGGATGGGTTTATGGGGCTCGACATCGGCCCGAAAACCGCTGCTCGGTACAGCCAGATCATCAAGGAATCCAAGACGGTGATCTGGAATGGGCCGATGGGAGTATTCGAGTGGATGCCTTTCAAGATGGGGACCAAGCTTG
>JARGNC010000034.1:0-1681 GCA_029212425.1 Phycisphaerales bacterium | reverse complement strand
AACAAGTCAGCACGGCGCGATCACGATTGTCGGTGGTGGTGATTCAGCAGCGGCGGCTGAGCTCTTTGGTGTCGCGGATCGCTTGTCGCATGTCTCCACTGGTGGTGGCGCGAGTCTGGAGATGCTCGAAGGCAAGAAGTTCAAAGCGGTTGAACTGCTCGACGAGGCGTAATCAGCATGGGCGAGAAACCGATGTTCGGCTTAACTCCCGGTCGTGTCCTCACACGGAACTATCGCGTGGATCGATTGCTTGGGATGGGTTGGGAGGGCGAGGTGTACCTGGTCAGCGAAAGGCTGACGGGGGTGCATCGGGCCGCGAAGTTGTTTTATCCGGAGCGGAATCCAAAGGATAAAGCGGCGACGCATTACGCGATGAAGCTTGAGCGTTTGCGGGACTGTTCGATGGTGATCCAGTACCACCACGCGGAACAGATTCGGCTCCAGCGGGAACCGGTTTCGGTGCTGATCTCGGAGTTTGTCGAGGGGGAACTGCTCTCGGATATGGTGAACGCGTATCGCGGGAAGCGGATGCCAACATTCGAGGCGCTGCATCTGACGAGGACCATCGCCGCTGGGCTCGCTGAGATTCATGAACGCAAAGAATACCACGGCGACCTGCATTCACACAATGTGCTCGTGCGTCGTCGCGGGATTCATTTCGATTGCAAGCTCGTGGATATGTACGATCGCGGACGCGCAACCAAGGCGCACATCGGGGAAGATGTGTGCGATGTCGTGCGGATCTTGTATGACCTTGTCGGCGGGAAGAAACACTACGCGGCTCAGCCCGATGTGATCAAGAAGGTCTGCTGTGGGCTCAAGCGATCCCTAATCGAAGAGCGGTTTCCTACAGCATGGCACCTGTGCAGACACTTGGACACGCTTGAGTGGTGATCTGCAGCAGACTCATGGATTTGGATCAATCTGCAGTCAAGACAATTCTGTAGCGGGCTTTGCCAGATTCCAGGTGTTCGAGTGCTTCGTTGACCTTGCTCATGGGGTAGGTTTCGACGATGGGCTTGATCTGGTGTCTTCCGCTGAACTCAAGCATGTCCGCGATGGTCGCGGCGCTTCCGACTGGTGATCCGGAGATGCTTCGCTGCGCCATGATGAGCGAGAACGCGCCGACGGGGATCGGTTCGAGGACCGCGCCGACATTGTGGAGCTTGCCCTTTGGCGCGAGTGCGTTGATGTATGCGTCCCAGTTGAGCGAAACATTGACTGTCGAGAGGATCAGGTTGAAACGACCCGCTTCTGCGGCGAGTGCTTCGTCTGATCTTGAGTTCACGGTGCGGTGGGCGCCCATCGCTTTCGCTTCTGCTGCTTTGGAATCCGTTGAGGTGAACGCGGTGACTTCGCACCCCCACTTGCTCAGGAACATGAGCGCCATGTGTCCGAGTCCACCGATACCGATGACTCCGACGCGGTCGGTTGGTTTGATTCCGAGTTGGACGAGTGGGTTGAAGACGGTGATCCCGCCGCAGAGGAGTGGTCCGGCGCTGAGGGGATCGACTGAGTCTGGAATGGGGATGGCCCATGCTCCCGAGGCGCGGACGGTGTCGGCGAATCCGCCGTGTCTTCCGACGATGGTTTGTTCTGCGGTTTGGCAGAGGTTGTGGTCGCCGCTCATGCATTCGTGGCAGTGCATGCAGCTCCCGGCGTGCCAACCAACTCCGACTCG
>JARGNC010000033.1 GCA_029212425.1 Phycisphaerales bacterium | reverse complement strand
TATCGTCATCGGACCAAAGGGTTCGGAGATCGATCGGATGACCGAAGAACTCCGTTACATGACTGGCCGCAAGGTAGCGATCTCGGTTGTTGAAATCCGTGAACCAGACCTTGATGCTCAGCTCGTCGGTGACGGCATCGCTGAGCAACTCAAGAAGCGGATGGGTTTCCGTCGCGTTCTCAAGATGCGTGCTGAAGCTGTGATGGCTGCAGGTGCACAGGGCGTCAAGATCCAGGTCGCTGGTCGTCTTGGTGGTGCTGAGATGAGTCGGCGTTTGGATGTTCGTTTGGGCTCACTGCCTCTTTCGACACTCCAAGCAAACATCAACTATGGGTTCTCTGAGAGCCACACAACTTATGGTGTCCTCGGCGTGAAGGTCTGGATCTACAAGGGTCCATACACCAATGCTGAAGAAGAGAATCAATCAAACGCTGCCGGTGCTCGCGCCCGTGCTCGTGGTCGTCGCTAAGAAGCGGTCTATTTGAAAGAAGGATTAGGATATGCCTCCTTATAAGATTCCAAAGCGTGTCAAGCACCGCAAAGAGTTCCGTCGGGGTCGTGATCGCAAAGCGACCAAGGGCAACTATGTAGCGTTCGGCGAGTTCGGCCTCCAGGCACTCGAGGGCTGCTGGCTCAAGAGCAACTGTATCGAAGCCGGTCGTGTGACTTGTCAGCACTTCCTCAAGCGTGAAGGCAAGTTGTTCATCCGAGTATTCCCTGACAAGCCGATTTCCAAGAAGCCACTCGAAACCCGCATGGGTAAGGGTAAAGCGGAAGTCGATTACTGGGCAGCTCGCGTGAAGCCAGGCACGATCCTTTACGAGCTTGCAGGTGTGAGTGAAGTCCGTGCACGCGGTGCGTTCTTCCGTGTTGCGATGAAGATGCCGGTGAAGTGCCGGATGGTCCACCGTCGGATCGAGGCATAAGGGGCTTAATGATGACCGGTACTGAAGTACGAGCATTGAAAGATGAAGAGATCACGGTTGAGCTCAAGCGTTTGCGGAGTTCACTCCTCGCGCTGAAGAGCAAGAGCGTGACTGAGAAGATCGAAGACACCACGCAGTTTGGCAAAGTCCGCAAGGACATCGCCCGGCTCCTGACCGAGCAGACCGCACGGCAGAACAAAGATTCCTGAGGACGACTATGAGCGATACAGAAGTCAAAGGTGCGAAGATTGGTGTTGTGGAAACCGACGCTCGGGACAAGTCCCGCAAAGTCGTGATCCAATACAAGGCCCCGCACCCGAAGTACGGCAAGTTCGTGAGCAAGCGCACTGTGTTGCATGTTCATGATGAAAACAATGAATCGCATAAAGGCGATGTGGTCGAGGTCGTGCAATGTAGCCCGATCTCGAAGACGAAAAGCTGGAAGATCTCCAAGATCATCGAGCAACGAAGTATTTGACAACACCCCCCGGCAGTGTGCTGGGGTTTAGGAAGAAGGCAGGGCGACCATGCTCCAGCAAGAATCCAGATGTGAAGTAGCGGACAACTCCGGCGCGAAAATCGCCTATGTTATCCGTGTGTATGGCGGCTCGACTCGCCGTGACGGCCAAACGCGTAAGCAGGCTTTCATCGGCGATAAGGTTCTGGTCAGTGTCAAGAAGGCACTCCCAGGCTCAGAAGTCAAGACCGGTGAGAAATACAAGGCAGTCCTTGTTCGCACCGCGAAGCCAACTCGCAGAAAAGACGGCTCGTATGTGAAGTTCGACTCGACAGCGGTCGTGCTCATCAACGACGACGGAAACCCAAAGGGCACACGCATCTTTGGTCCAGTCGCTCGTGAACTTCGCGAACGAAACTACATGAAGATTGTTTCCCTTGCCCCGGAGGTGGTGTGATGCCAAGGCACGTACGCAAAGGCGATCAAGTAATTGTCACCTCAGGCGACCACAAAGGTCAGACCGGTGAGATCCTCGAGATCCTTACCAAGTCCGACAAGGTCCTCGTCAAGGGTGTGAATGTCAAGTCTCGGCATGTCCGTCCGACACAGCTCAACCCAAAGGGTGGGATCGTGTCCAAAGAGATGCCGATGCACATCTCGAATGTCAGCCCCGTTGTTGATGGTAAACCAACACGCGTGCGATTCGAGACCAAAAAAGACGGCTCAAAGGATCGCGTAGCGGTCCGCGGCGGAAAGTCACTCGGACAGGTCAGCGGGCCAAAGTCGTAACCAATACACACAGCTTCTCTGGGTGTCCCAGGGAATCAATCGGCGGATAAGTCATGGCAAAGAAAGACAACTTCGATCAAGCAACGCTCGACGCGGCGGCACAGCCAAACGCGCCTCGACTGCAAGCGCAGTTCAAGGAGACCGTGTGTCCAAAGATCACCGAAAAGTTCGGGATCAAGAACACCATGGCGATGCCGAAACTTGAGAAGATCACCCTCAATGTGAACATCGGTCGTCACCTCGATGGCACCAAAGTCCCGAACAATGTTCGCGAAGCGGTCCTCCACACGCTGACAACCATCACAGGTCAGAAGCCTGTGAAGATTGCTGCGAAGAAATCCGTTTCGAACTTTAAAGTTCGTGAGGGTTACGAAACAGCATTCAAGGTAACTCTCCGTCGTGACCACATGTGGCACTTCATGGATCGGTTGATCAACATCGCGACTCCTCGTATGAAGGACTTCCGCGGATTGAATGACAAGTCATTCGATCGTCAAGGAAGCTACTCGATGGGATTGACCGAGCAGGGTGTGTTCCCAGAAATCAACATGGCTGACCAGAACTTCACCCATGGCATGAACATCAACTTCTCGTTCAGCAACTCTGATCCGAAGCTGAGTCGATTCGTTCTTGCAGAACTCGGGATGCCGTTCAAGAAGCCAGAAGAAAAGAAGAAGTAAAAGAGGAACTCACCTATGGCTCGTAAATGTCAAATCGCTAAAAGCAACCGGACCCCAAAGTATCCGACCCGACATGTTCGCCGTTGCGAGCTGACCGGTCGCGCTCGAGGCGTCTACCGCAAGTTCCGTATCTCACGCATTATGCTCCGCAAGCTTGCTCTTGAAGGCAAGATCCCAGGGATGCGTAAAGCAAGCTGGTAAGAAGTACAGCACTTTGATGAATGAACTCTTGCGGCATGCACAAGCGTGTACCGCACTGACAGAAAAAGGTAAATACGATGACGATCAGTGATCCAGTCGCAGACATGTTGACCCGAATCCGCAACGCGACACGCAACCGTGCCAAAAGCGTGATTTGTCTCAACAACAAAGTATGCCAAGGTGTAGCAGGGGTATTGAAATCCGAAGGCTACATCAATGACTTTGAAGTGGTTTCAGACAACAAGCAAGGAACCATTCACATCGATCTCAAGTACGGCCCTCGTGGTGAAGTACTGATCCATGAGATCAAGCGGATGAGCAAGCCTGGTTGCCGTGTTTACCGCGGGATGAATGACCTCCCTGCTCCGATGCAGGGGCTCGGTATTACGATTGTTTCAACAAGCAGCGGCGTGCTCTCAGATCGCGTCTGCCGTGAGAAGAAAGTTGGCGGAGAACTCCTCTGCCAAGTGAGCTAACTGACTGAAGGATAGATGCACGGCTGGAATCCCCGGTGAGCACAACCGGAAGACGACGACAGCACGAAAGGAACTAGAATGTCCAGACTCGGAAAAAAACCAGTTCAGATCCCAGCAGGGGTCAAGGTGAACATCTCCGGACGCACGATCTCGATCGAAGGTCCAAAGGGATCACTGAACTTTGAGCACCGTCCTGAAGTCCAAGTTACTCATGACGAAGATGGCAAAGCCATCAATGTCGTTGTTGACGAGAAACTGCTCGCGAAGGATCGCGCCAACCGCGCGTACTGGGGCACGACCCGCTCGATCATCGACAACATGGTTGTTGGTGTCACACAGGGTTACGAGAAAAAGCTCAGCATCGTTGGTGTGGGTTGGACCGGTACCGTCAATGGCAACAAGCTTGCGTTGAAGGTTGGGTACGCAAACCTCATCGAGATGCCAATCCCAGAGGGTGTCACTGTGACTGCTGAGAAGCAACTCGTGACCGTTACTGGCGCAGACAAGCAAGCGGTGGGGCACTTTGCTGCTTCAGTCCGTGCGAAGCGGAAGCCTGAACCATATAACGGTAAGGGTATCAAGTACCTCGACGAGGTCATCACACGCAAGCAGGGTAAGGCATTCGGTAACTAATACGATCGCATACTGATCGCTTCGAGCGATCGTGAGGTTTGAACAATGAATAAGAACAAAGAAAAAACTCTACGCCGGAGCCGCCGCAAGATCGGTATCCGGAAACGGATCGTCGGCACTCCTGAGCGTCCTCGTCTGGCAATCTTCCGCTCGTTGAACCACACCTATGCACAGGTGATCGACGACATGGCAGGAGTGACCCTTGCGAGCGCTTCAACACGCGACAAGGGTGTGAAGATCGAAGGTTCAAGCGGCAATGTCGCTTCAGCCAAAGCAGCGGGCAGCGTGCTCGCCGAGCGGGCAAAGAAAGCCGGAATCGAAACAGTTGTGTTCGATCGAGGCGGATTCAAGTTCCACGGCCGAGTAAAGGCCTTCGCTGACGCAGCTCGTGAGAGCGGACTCAAGTTCTGAACGAAAGAGATACCACAATGGCAGAAATGCTTGACGAATCAAAATCAATCGAATCGCATACCGTTGGTATTTTCCGTACGGCAGCGACAGTCAAGGGTGGTCGACGCTTCAACTTCGGTGCGCTCGTCGTCTGCGGTGACCGCAAGGGGAAGATCGGCTACGGCTACGCCAAGAGCCCTGAAGTCCCAACCGCGATCGAGAAAGCTGAGAAGCACGCTCGCTTGAACATGGTCTCATTCCCAATGACTGGGACCACGCTTCCACACGAGACTGTGGGCAAAGCATGTGCGAGCCGCGTCATCTTGGTTCCTGCTTCACCAGGTACTGGTGTTGTTGCAGGCGGCACCATCCGTGCGGTACTTGAAATGGCAGGCATTACAGACTGTCTCACCAAGTCCACCGGATCCAACTCCAAGATCAATGTCGTCCGTGCAGTATTCGACGGCTTGAGCCAACTCCGCACCCGTGAAGACATCGCTGAGCTTCGTGGTGTTGAGATCGAAACATCAGATATCGAAGAACGCGTCAAGCGCGGTCAACGATTCATGCCTGTTCAGTCCGAGGGTGAAAAAATGGCTGCTCCTGTCAACACAATCGGTCAAGACCGTGGTCGCGGCGGACGCGGTGGTCGCGGTGGGCGTGGCGGTGGACGCGGCGGACCTGGTGCAGGTCGCGGCGGTGCTCCGACCGAAGAGGCAGCACCAGCAGCACCAACTGCACCAGCAGCTGATGCACCAAGTTCAGAGAGTGATAGCTAAACAGATTTACGCAAACCGGTCGTACGATCGTACGACTCCCGGGAGTAACCGGTCATGATGATCCACGAAGTCACCGCAATGGCGGGTAAGTACAAGCAACGCAAGCGCATCGGTCGAGGTGTCGGCTCAGGTAACGGCAAGACCTCTGGTCGCGGTCACAAGGGTGCCGGCTCACGCCGAGGCAACTCAAGACTCGCTCAGTTCGAGGGTGGTCAGATGCCATTCTTCCGCCGTATGCCGAAGTTTGGTTTCACCAACGCGAACTTCAAGATCCAGTTCTGGATCGTGAACCTCGAAGCAATCCTCGCGCACAAGGACTTCCAGTCCGGCGGCGTAGTTGATCAAAAATCACTCATCAAGGCAGGCTTGGTTCGCGATGAGTCTCGCAACCTCAAGATCCTTGGCAATCTCCCAGAGGGTTCCGATTCGCTCAGCGTCAAACTCGATGTTACAGCGAATCGCGTGACGAGTTCTGCGAGAAAGCTGATCGAGGACGCAGGTGGTAAGGTCAACGAACTCGGTACACGCCGTGACCGTGTCCGTGGCATCGACCGAAACTCGGACGATCAATCTCCGAAGAACCTGACCAAGAAGCTCAAGAAGCAAGAATGGCACCGCAAGCGTGACGAAGCGTTCGCTCGTGGCGAGGTCCTTAAGCCCAAGAAATAATCCTCGGATAATCCGATGGCTGATTTACACGCCGGGGTCGATCAACCGCTGAACGATGGGAATACCATCCCCGGTCACGGATGATCGGCCCCGTCTTTATTAGTCAGTTATGCATGCTCGATCTCGAGCATACGGAGTGAATGATTCATGTTCTTTCAGACTCTCATCAATGTCTTCCGGATTCCGGAGTTGCGGAACAAGATCCTCTTTACCCTCGGTATGCTCGCGGTGTACCGGATCGGGTTCTGGATCCCGGTTCCGGGTGTTGATCAGGGCGCATTGACTTCATTCTTTGAGCAGCAAGCCGCTGCTGGATCAGCCGCAGGTCGACTGTCTCAGTATGTCGCGATCTTCTCCGGCGGATCGTTCGGCCAATCCACGATCTTCGGTCTTGGGATCATGCCGTACATCACTGCGTCGATTATTTTCCAGCTCTTCCAAGGTGTTTCTCCACAGCTCAAGAAACTCAAAGATGAAGGACCAACGGGATACGCGAAGATCCAGGAATGGACTCGTTACGCGACAGTTGGTCTGTGTCTTGTTCAGGCGGTGGGCTGGTTGACTTATATCACCAAGTCCGGACTCGTCTACGAAGCATGGGCACACAACCCGCTCTGGTGGGTCATGGGTGTTACCGCGCTGACCGCAGGTACGATTTTCTTGATGTGGCTCGGTGAGCAGATTGACCGTTTCGGTATCGGCAACGGTGTCTCGCTGATCATCATGGCGGGCATTCTTACAGGAATGCCTGGTGCGGTTATGAGTGTCATCGGGAACTTTGATGCTGCGGATCCGAACAAAATGGGTTGGATGGGTTTGATCCTCCTGCTCTTTGGATTTGTACTGATTGTTGCAGGATCAGTTCTGCTTACAGTTGCACAGCGCCGGATCCCAGTCCAACAAGCGAAGCACACGCGTGGGAACAGAACATTCGGTGGACAGAAAAGCTACCTTCCACTCAAGGTTAACCACGGCGGTGTGATGCCAATCATCTTCGCATCCTCATTGATGGTCTTCCCATCAGTGGTTTTCAGTGCGTTGATGGATCAAGCACAAAATGCAAACGCGACAGGGACCTGGGTCAACATCATCGCGTGGCTTAGCTCCAGCTTCCAAATGGGGACATTCCCATATGTCTTCCTCTACATCATCATGGTCTACTTCTTCAGCTACTTCTGGATCACCGTCCAGTTCAATCCTGAAGAGATGTCCAAGCAGCTCCGCGATCATGGCTCGTTCATCCCTGGACTCCGTCCGGGACCTCGTACCGCAGAATACCTTGAAGCGGTCATGGAGCGGATCACCTATGTCGGTGCGGCATTCCTCGCGGTCATCGCGGTCCTGCCGATGGTTGTGAACTCTCAACTCAAAGTGGATTTTGTAGTCTCCCAGTTCTTGGGCGGTACAGGTTTGCTGATTGTGGTGTCAGTAGCACTCGATTTCCTCCAGCGTGTGGAAGCGAATCTGCTGATGCGGAACTATGACGGATTCCTCGGCGACAGCGATGCAGGGGAAGGTAGATCACGCTCGTAAGAGCCACTAGGGCCTTGTTTGGGCAAAAAACTAGAGCAAGACCAGGTCAAACTGGTGTTTTGGATGCTCTTTTCACTTGGACTGGGAGTTTGGTGCATGACTCACCGAGCAATCAGGCCTACCATCGTGACCCGAGAAAATGCGTGGAGCATCGTCTTGGATCGACAATACAACAGTACAAACCGGGTTTGCCTGGTTAGAAGCTTCGCTCAATGACGAGCGAGGGAGGTTCAGATGAAAGTTTCATCAAGCGTCAAGCGTCGCTCAAAAGATTGCCAGATTGTCCGCCGCAAGGGCAAGGTATTTGTCATTAACAAAAAGAACCCACGATTCAAGCAGCGTCAAGGCTGAAGCTCTTGATGGTTGAATTGTGTTGAATGATTGAAGACTTGCTGCACCGAGGTGAACTCGACTGCAGCGCACTGCTCGGTGATTACCGAGATGACAGGAGATTCCAGTGCCCCGTATCGCAGGTGTAGACATTCCAGATCGCAAGAAGATCTTTTATTCGTTGCAGTACATCCACGGCATCGGCAACAAGTTTGCTGGTGACATCCTTGTGGAAGCCGGGATCGATCCGGACACCAAGGCAATGGATCTTTCAGAGACCGAGGTTTCAACGCTCAACTCGATCGTTGATGGTTCGTACCTCGTTGAAGGTGCGCTGCGCCGTCAGGTCCATCAAAACATTGCTCGCTTGCGTGAGATCCGTTCTTACCGCGGCGATCGTCACCGTGCGGGTCTTCCTACTCGCGGCCAACGCACCCGCTGTAACGCACGCACCCGTAAGGGCAAGAAGCGCACCGTTGCAGGCAAGAAGGGCGTGAAGGGCTAAACAGCTTGATCAATACTCGGGTGCATCCATGTGGGTGCACCCGGTTTCGTGTACATATCAAATTTTCGCAAGGTTCCAGCCCTCTTTCAGGGATTCACAAGTGGAACCGTCAGGAGCGATCGAAGAATGGCAAAGACAGTCAAAAAAGCAAAGAAAGTCCGCAAGGGCGTCACCCGTGGAATCGCGCACATCAAAGCGACCCACAACAACACACTCATCACCATTACCGATACCAACGGCGAAGCACTCGCATGGGACTCGGCTGGAACCATCGGTTTCAAGGGTGCTCGCAAGGCGACCCCGTTTGCCGCGACTCGTGCTGGTGAGCAGCTCGGTCAGAAGGTCCGCAAGATGGGTATGAGCGAGATCGAAGTGAAGATCACTGGCGCTGGTGCTGGTCGCGAGAACGCTGTGTCGGGTCTTGCATCCACTGGACTCCGCGTCACCGCAATCGAGGATCACACACCGGTTCCTCACAATGGTTGCCGTCCTAAGAAGAAGCGCCGCGTCTAATCGACCGGCTAAGACCCCGGCATGCACGAAGCATTTCGGGGTTTGTCATTGAATCAGTCTTTCGTGGAAAGAAAGAGCGACGCCGACAGCAGCAGAGCGTCAATCTGTGAACCACGACAAGAGTTTGGACCGTTGAAAAAGTCCCTGCTGCGGAGAAATGAACTATGCGTGTACGCTGGCGCGGGCTTGAACTGCCCTCCCGGGTAACCCCGGACGAAAAATTTACCGCCGATACCTTCGGTCGCTTTACCGTCGAGCCATTCGAGCGCGGCATGGGTACGACCATCGGGAACTCGTTGCGTCGGATCCTGCTTTCCTCACTCGAAGGTGCTTCCGTCACCGCTGTCAAGATCAAGGGAGCTGAGCACGAGTTCACCTCGATTGCTGGCGTCCTTGAGGACACCACTGACATCATCCTGAACATCAAGAACCTGATCGTCAAGTCCGAAGGCGATGGACCTCGCGTCATGAAGCTCGCTGCTCAAGGTCCTGGTGAGGTCACCGCTGATCTGATCGAAGCGGACAGCAGTGTGACGATCGTCAACAAAGACCTCGTCATCGCGACGCTCACTGAGCCGATCGCGTTTGAAATGGAGATCCATGTTGATAAGGGCCGCGGCTACATCCCTGTTTCCGAGCAGGATCTCCGCAACGATGAACAAGAAATCGGTGTGATTCCTGTCGACGCGATCTACTCGCCTGTCCAGCGTGTTCGCTACCAGGTCGAGAACACTCGCGTGGGTCAGAAGACCAACTACGACAAACTGATCATGGAAATCTGGACCGACGGCACCGTCACCCCAGAGATGGCGCTTGTCGAGTCGGGCAAGATCCTCCGCAAGCACCTCAATCCATTCGTTCAGTACTTCGAGCTCGGTGAAGACCGCGTTTCGGAGAACGCAGCCGCCGCGGCTGGTGTGGACGAAGAGTTGATCCGCAAGCTCAACATGCCAACCGAGCAGCTCGATCTGTCGGTTCGTGCGAGCAACTGTTTGGAATCCGCACGCTTGGACACTGTTGCTCAGTTGGTCATCATGACCGAGCCAGAGTTGCTCAAGCTGCGTTCGTTTGGTCGCACATCGC
Organism: Phycisphaerales bacterium; assembly: GCA_029212425.1. Taxonomy (GTDB): domain Bacteria; phylum Planctomycetota; class Phycisphaerae; order Phycisphaerales; family UBA1924; genus UBA1924. The sequence goes on along the minus strand of JARGNC010000033.1, from coordinate 7,666 downwards.
TGCGTGAAGTGAAGCGTAAGCTTCTTGATATTGATCTCGATCTCGGGATGGAACTTCCCGAAGGATACACCATTCATCAGTGATTTGAGTTTGACTCACTGTTTGATATACACCAATGCGACGCGGTGAGCGCGTCGTTGAGAAAGAAGGAACCGAGTCATGCGACACCGCAAAGCCGGATTCAAGTTGGGCCGCACCACAGCGCATCGTCAAGCGATGCTTCGCAACATGGCGGCAAGTCTCTTTGAGCATGGTCAGATCACCACGACCATCCCAAAGGCGAAGGCACTCCAGCCGTTCGTTGAGAAGATTATCACCAAAGCTAAGCGTGGTGATCTCCACTCACGCCGTCTGGTGATCTCGATGCTCGGTCAAGACCGTCGCGCGTTTGCATGGGCGCATATCCCTAAGGGAGCGACCGAAGAGCAACGCGAGTCCATCGAAGAGCAACGCGAGTTTGTTGAAGGATTCTTTGACATCCCAGACTCAGATCAGATCGAGCGTAACCGCTATGGCGAGCTCCGCAAAGCACCACGCATCGTTAAGCACATCTTTGACAATGTTGCTCCACGCTTTGAAGATCGCGCCGGTGGGTACACCCGCATCGTGAAGCTCGGACAGCACCGTCTCGGTGACGCGGCTCAACTCTGCGTGATTCAGTTTGTCGGCAACGAGGAAGGCCCTGAGATTGGTGGCCAACCAAGCACACGCCGTCGCACTGCTGATCGCCGTACGGCCTTCGCTGCGAAGCTCCGCAAGGATGCACCAAAGGCGGAAGCACCAGCGGCAGAAGCTCCAGAAGCGGATGCTCCTGAAGCTGAATCCTGAGCAAGCGAGTCATTCTCTGACTATCCTTACACTGTCCGTTCATCGGGCAGTGTTTTTTATTGAAACGACCTTGAACACACGATCCATTACCCATGCTTGAAACACTTAACGAGATCGAAACCGCCGCACTCAACGACCTTGGGGCAATCAACGATGCTCCAGGGCTTGAATCTTGGCGTATTGCGTACATTGGCACCAAAGGTCGCATGCGTGCGGTGATGCCGATGATGAAAGATGTACCGAAGGATCAGAAGGGCGCGGTGGGGAAGCGTCTCAATGAGGTCAAGACGGCGCTGGAAACCGCGTTTGAGACCAAGCAAGCATCCTTGGGTGACTCGGGTGTTGCGAAGCAGTCTGGGCCGATGGTTGATATGACCGAACCTGGATTGGTGGAGTCGAGTAATGTCGGTCGTCGCCATATTATCTCGCGTGTGCGTGACGAGCTCGTAGAGATTTATGCACGCATGGGGTTTGATGTCGCGCAGGGACCGGAACTTGAGGATGATGAGCACAACTTCATCAAGCTCAACATCCCGCCTGCGCATCCGGCGCGTGATCCGATTGATAACTTCTACATCGATAATCCCAACGAAGTAGAGACGCCTCGTATGCTCCGCTCTCAGACCTCGACTGTACAGATCAGGACAATGTCCAAGCTGGTCGCGGATGGGAAGCAACCTCCGATCAAGATCGTGTCACCGGGGCGGGTGTACCGTCCGGATACTGTTGACGCGACGCACTCGTTCATGTTCCACCAGATCGAAGGTCTCTATGTCGATCGCGGTGTTTCGATGGCTGACCTCAAGACGACGCTCCTCCAGTTCGCACACGCGTACTTTGGGGATGATGCGGAGATTCGTCTGCGTCCGAGCTTCTTCCCGTTCACCGAACCCAGCGCGGAGTTCGACATGATGATCGCGCTCAAGCCTGGAGAAGATCCGAAATGGATCGAGCTTGGTGGATGCGGGATGGTCGATCCAAATGTACTGAAAGCGTGCGGCTTAGATCCCGAAGAATGGTCCGGATTCGCGTTTGGTTTTGGTATCGAACGCATCGCGATGGGCAAGTACGGCATCCCGGATATCCGGATGCTCTTCGAGAACGATGTCCGCTTCCTCCAGCGGGTCTAGGAACTCGAACCGAATACAACAGAAGGGGACTCTGCAATGACCGATCAACTTACCGAACCAATCGATTCACACGACGAGGACCTGTTCGCAGGACCCGCACCGGCGTGGCCCAAGTGGATCGGTGGATTCGCGATCGGGTGGGGTGGTCTGATGCTTACCTGCACAGGTCTCATGAGCGCATACATCATCTTCTTGCCGAACATGGTCGAACCGGGGCTTGATGGGGCACCGCTACCAGAGGCAATGCAGCTGGGACTTGTGGATTGGTCGTTGATGGGGGTTGGAACCGTCGGGATTCTCATGCTTATTGTGGGCGGTGTTCTGTGTGTGATGAGGAACCCGACCAGCAGAATCTTGATCCTGATTTGGGCGATTTCTTCGATTCCGTTATCCTTGGTCAACTATGTTCGTCAGATGGATGCACAGGAGTCCATGCGTGCGTGGGCGCAGCAGTACCCAGATACACAACTGGCGCAACAGATGAGTGCGGGTGGTGAATCCGCTCAACAGATTGGCGAAGTCGTTGGATTGGCGATGACCATCATTCTGGGGGTCATCATCCCATCATTCTTTGTGATTTGGTTCGGGTTTATCAAAACCAAGCCTGCTCAGATGCTAGGTTCTGAAGACGAAATCATCTAACGCGATGACCTTCACAATTCCGATCTGATCTGTAGCACCTATCTACTCTGACAGAGCGAATAGGACGGGGCTTTGGTATCATTTGGGGCAGGAGGTCTGTATGTCTGTAGTTCGTATCCTCATCGCGTTATGCGTGCTCACCGTGTCGGGTTGTGTTCTCACGGGACAGGGTCGGCTAGACGATTCGCCGCAGATTACAGCAACTGAGCACGGACTCTGGATCACACGATGGGACTACCAATCGCCTGCGGATGTTCGGAAAGCGATCGCGGACGCTGCGGCGATCGGGATGACGGATATCTATTGGCAGGTGCGGGGACAGGGGGACGCGTACTACCCATCGAAACTTGAGCCATGGGGGGTTGAGTTGCTCAAGTACAACCCAAATCCGCCGGGCTTTGATCCGCTGGAGATCGCGGTTCGTGAATGCAAAGCGCGGAAGATGAAGATCCACGCGTGGGTCAATGTGATGCCGATGTGGAAGGGCAAGGACGCGCCGAGGGATCGGTCTCATATGTTCAATGCGCATCCAGAGTGGAGACTCCGCGATCAAGACGGCAACATGCAACCGCTCCACGATGGGTATGTCGTTGTCAATCCGGTACTCGATGCGGTGCATGATCACATAGTCGGAGTCATCCGCGAGATCGTGGACAACTACGACATCGATGGTGTTCACCTAGATTACATCCGCTATCTCGCAGATGAGATCGGCGCGGATCAGTTGATGCCTGGGGATCCGATCAGCCGAGCGTTGTACGCGAAGCAGACCAAAGCGAGTAGTCGTTCTGCACAGATTGATCGCACGAAATATCGACGCTGGATCAGCTCACGGATCGATCATCTGGTCGAGCGGATTGATTCTGAATCCATCCGCTCCAAGAGAGGTGTTCGACTGAGTGCTGCGGTTTGGAGAAGGCCGGAGATCGCCAACGATCGGTACTTGCAGAACGCGGTCAAATGGGTTGATGATGGGTACATGGACGCGGTAATGCCGATGATCTACACCGACAAGAACGAGCAGTATCAGTCCGATCTCGCGGCGTGGCATGGAGCTGTTCAACAGAACAAAGTGATTCCGGGAATCGGTGCATACAAGCACACCAACCCAGCACAGACTTCGTACCAAGTCGCGATCGGTGATCCGAAGCGATTCGCAATCTTTGCATACTCAACAATATTCGAGTCACCAAATCCGGAACAGAAGAAGGATGCGGCGTCTGTTCTTGAGCGGAAGCACAAACGCGAGGCGCTCACGGATTTGATCAAACGAGTTGGGGTCGCGGGATGACCGCGCTGGGGATCGACATCGGTGGGTCATCGGTCAAAGCCGCGTCGATGGACAGTGGGGGGCGATGGGAAGTCGCAAGCAGTACTCCCTATGCGACGGCGGATCGAGCGGGGATTCGAAGCGCGATTCGCGCGTGCATTGAAGAACTTGAAGCGACCGAACCCACATCCGTCGGTCTGTGTCTACCGGGACGCATGAATCCTGAGGGAACTGCGATTGAGCTTTCAGTCAATCTCCCTGTTCTCAACGGCTGGGAATTTGATGATCTTCTGGGGTCGGTCTTTGATGCGGTTCCAACTCGTGTCCATATTGCATCCGATGCACTCGCGGCTGGGTTTGATTATGCGACGCACGCAGCGATCTCTGGTCGAACCGCAGCGATCTCGTTGGGAACCGGGGTTGGGTTGTGTGTGCTGGATGGGGATGATCCAGTCACGATAGGTCACAAAGGAATCGGGCATCTTGGATTGATGGACATGGGGAGGATTGGTGAAGTCGACCGCGTTGATCCGTCTGGTGCGGTCAATACCCTCGAATCTTTTGTGGGAGCGTCGTCGCTCGCGCCTTGGATCGGTGAATCGGGTTTGGACTTCACTTCGCTCACTCCAATAGATCCACCGATGATTGCACTTGTGCGTGCGTTGCGTGTGGTGCATGCGATCTATCAGCCCGATCGGATTGTCTTGCTTGGTGGGGTTGGGCGAGCACTTCGATCTCAGCTTCAGTCGATCAAATCCCTCGTCGATGACGGGCTCACGCCGCTTGCATGTCAAGGGTGGTCGCTTGAGTCAGCATCTACTACCCATCATGCCGCTCGCGGAGCTGCCAAACTCGCGGCTCAATCGTACTGAATATTGGTTTTTGACTTTCCGAGCATACAGACCCCTGTTGAGATCAGCACGCCGAGCGTGAGTTTCCATGTGTGATGGATTGATGCATACGTGTTCAGGAATGACTCAGGTTGATCGGGATCTGTCAACGCTGTGAGCAGGAATGGCTGCGAACCCAGCATCCACAAAAAACCGATGATGAGTGCGGCGATTGCGCTCAAATCATTCCCTCGTTTGGTGAAGATTGCGGTGAAGAACACGCCGACGAGCCCCGCGTACGCGAATCCCATGACACTAAGCGCGAAGTCGATCAGTGTGTAGCCGTTCGCGTCTTTCCAGTAGATGCACACGCACGCGAACACTCCAAGCACAATACCCGCGACGATCACGGAGTAGCGACCGAGCTTGACATAGTGCTTCTCATCTCTATTGGGTACGAGCGGGCGGTACAGGTCCGCGATGAACGCGGCGCCCATCGCGTTGATCGCGCTGTTCATGCTTGAGAGCCCCGCTGCGAATAGACCCGCCATCATCAATCCCCGGAATCCGGGAGGGACCTGCGTGAGGATGTATTCCAGGAACACACGGAGGTTGTTCCCATCGTCGCTGGCGCGAGCGATTGGTTCGCTGGTGAGTTCAGGATGCTGATACGCGATCCAAAGCATTAGTCCGACTGTCAAGAAGATCGCAACAGTGGGGACCCCGAGGACGATCCCCATGATAACAGATCGCGCGCCGGCCTTTGAGTCCTTGCAAGTGAGCATTCGTTGTGCGAGGTCCTGATCGGTACCATAAGAGCCAATGCCTAGAAGTGTGTATCCGATGAGGCATGCGGGAATCGCAAACGGATGGGTGAGATCGAACGACCAGTCGAGTGTGGTCAGTTTGGATGAGAGGACTTCGCCATTCTCGTCGATTGGGTTTCGGAGTGTGTTGAGGACTTCACTCATCGGCGCATTTATTGTTTGTCCGATCAGTACAATCGCAGCGATCGCGGCACCGATCAGCACGATGTACTGCAACACATCCGACCAGATGACCGAGGAGATTCCGCCCCAGAGTGTGTACGCAATTGCGACGATGGAGAGTGCCCCGATCGACAAGATGAGGGCGCTTGGTTCAAGTCCTCGCTCGATCCCGAAGATGACCATCGAGAGCGGGATCGCCGCGGCAAAGACACGCGCGCCGGATGCGAGCACTCGACCTATGAGGAACGCGATGGATGCTGATTTGCGTGTCCGGATTCCGATTCGTCGTTCGAGGAACTCGTAGATCGAGGCGCTCTGTGTTTGGTAGAAGCGGGGGATGAAGTAGAACGCGATGATGAGTGCCGCGAGGACCATCCCGATGTTGGTCGCGAGGTAGGTGAGGTTTCCTCCGAAGGAGAGTTCCGGTGCGCCGATGAACGTCGCTGCTGAGAGGGATGTGGCAACGATGGAGATCGCGACCGCCCACACTGGCATCTTCCGACCACCAAGAAAGTAGTCCGCAGCATCCCGTTGCTCGCGTCGAGCGAACCATAAACCTGTGAGGGCAAGGATCGCGAAATACCCCCCAAGCACAACCCAGTCGATCCCCACAAACCCTCCCTGAAATTGACTATTTTGCAATGCGTGCTCCATACCCAGTTGTCGACATCCAAAGCGCATTGGCACCAAAAACTCCCCCTGAGAGTCGCTCAAGGGCGGTTGCGGGGTCTATAGTCAAACTCAGTTTTTCCACTGGAGCGGTGGCAGAGCGGTTGAATGCGCCGGATTCGAAATCCGGTTCGGCCTCCGGGTCGACGGGGGTTCGAATCCCCCCTGCTCCGTTGACTTCAAAGGTATACGAAACGGCGTCCCTGATATGACGCCGTTTCGCCCGTTTTGGAGCGAACTCGTAGTGGGCAGAAACTATTCAGTGTAAATGATGATCGATCGCCACTCAATTAGAAAAGAATACGATTTGCCTGGGGTTCAGAAATCCTATCCGGATCCCAAGCTGGCGTCGCCGCTGGGTCGAATGCTCGATTGGGATCGAACCACCAGTGCGATCAGGACTCAGGTCCGCATGATACAGCAATATGCGCCTGCAAACCAGCCATGATCTTTGCCATGGCTCCGCTTCTCTGATCTGTGAATGATTCAGGCCGCTCGATGGTAATGCCGGAGAAGCCCGCCGAGCCGAGTGTCGCAGCAAATCTTCCCCGCGACCGCGGGTGGAGAAGTTGGCATGATCAGTTTGTTCCCAAGCCCCTGATGCGGGCGCTCATGGTGATAGTGCTCAACATACTCATCGATCAAGTAATCGAGATGCTTCCCGCCAACGGGGATGAAGTGATCTAGGCATTCAACTTTAAGTGATTTGACCCAGCGCTCGATGTGCGCATTCATTAATGGAGCCTTGATAGGCAACGGGTATGGTTTCACCCCTTCTCGCTTCAGGGTTTCGTTGAACTCCTACGAGTAGAGCACATCATTGTCTCGCACAAGAATGGTGGGAGGCTTAAGACCAAGTTGCTCGACCATCATCGGGAAGCAATCGGCGACCCGACACATCCAATCGCTGGTGGGGTGCCTTGTTGATTTTGTGACAATCACCCTTCTGCTCTCAATATGCATGAATACAAGTGTGGTATATCGCTTGAGCCCTCTCGGCGTGAGTGCTTTCTTCGTGAAGAAATCACACGACCACAGGGTGGCGGCATGCCGTTTCAAGAACTTGTCCCAGACGGGCTCTACGCGATCAGGTGCGGGCTCGATGCCGTGTTCTTTGAGGATTGATCGCACCGTCGTCCTTGAGACCGACATGATCCCAAGTTTGCGCAGCTCGCCGAGAATTCGGGTGTATCCCCAGCCAGGAGTCTTGGCCATTTCGAGAACGAGTTTCTTGAGATCCCGGCGAGTTGAAGGCCGCCCGGCCTTCACTTTGGATCTTCGCTTCTTGTGCCTATTCGGACGGAGCCA
>JARGNC010000032.1 GCA_029212425.1 Phycisphaerales bacterium | reverse complement strand
GTGCGTGCGCTCCGCGTGGTATCCACACGCTCATCGAGAAACCCCTCGCGATCAGCGGCGTCGATGCGCTGGAAATGAAGATGCTCTCCGTCAAGCACGATGTGCTCGTGCTGACCAACTACGAGACCTCGTGGTACGCTTCAGTCCGCACCGCCGCTCGTCTTGCGAAGGAATCGGGACCGATCAACCGAGCCGTGTTCCGTCACGGGCACAAGGGACCACGCGAGATCGGATGCTCCGAGGAGTTCCTTGAATGGCTGACCGATCCCCAAGAAAACGGCGGCGGCGCGATCGTGGACTTCGGATGCTACGGCGCGAATCTCATGACCTGGCTCATGGAAAACCAGATGCCAGAGACAGTGACCGCGATCACGCGCCAGCTCAAGCCGGAGGTGTATCCCGATGTTGACGATGACGCGACGATCGTGCTGGGTTACAAGGATTCCATCGCGGTGATCCAAGCGTCCTGGGCATGGACCCACGACAACAAGGACATGGATATCTACACCCCAGGCGCTTCGTACCACGCATCCAAATGGGACAAGCTGATGAAGCGGAACCCAGACCAAGCACTCGAAGCGGTCTTCATGCACGATCGTCCCGAGGAACTCCGCAACGAGTGGATCTACTTCCGTAAGGTCATCCGAGGCGAGTGCGAGGTTGATCCGCTGTCGAGCATCGACAACAACCTGATCGTGTGCTTGATTCTTGACGCGGCTCGCAAATCTGCTGAGACGGGAGAAGCCGTGCGTTTCAGTGAAGTCTTTCAGATCGCGGACTAAAGCACAAGCGAAGCAAGATCACCCAATCCGACCGGTTCCTTCGTGAAGAACGGCTCGCCAGCTTCGGTCCCGATGCGCGATCCAAAGTAACTCGCGGAATGACCAACCCACTCCGCGATGCGTGCGTTCTTGGGTGGGAGGACGAACTGCGTGTGGTACGCGCGGATGGATTCAAGTTTTTGTTCAAGCACGCCTGTGATGTCGAACACAAAGCTCGGATCCGCGACCCAGCGCAGGTGCGTCGCGTAGTAGTAGAACAACCACTTGGGGTACAAGGGATCACCAAGCTCGAAGGTCCGTCCAGTCCACGCATCGGTGGGTTTGGGCATCTCGATCTTGCTGAGCTTCGCGTCAAAGCGAGCATCTTCCACGCAACGCGTCACGGCTCGGTGATCGGGATGCGCATCGATATCGAAGGTCGTAAAGATCATCTCCGCTTGCCAAGCGCGGATGACTCCCGCGAGTGCGTGGCGGTTTTCGATCGTGTGCTCAACGAATCGGTTTGGGAGATCGAGCAGCCAACGATCGACCTCGCCAGTCGCGTTGCGAGACAACACCTTGAATGCGTCCGCGGCTTCTTGCTTGCGGATCTCAGGTGATCCCAGCGGGGTGGGCTCGCCGTTGGTGACATCGAGGATGAGGACATCGTGTCCTTGGTTCATGAGCTTGATGACGGTGCCACCCATGCCGAGTTCTTGATCATCTGGATGGGGACCGACGACGAGGATGCGTGCCATGCGTTCACTCCGTGTGTGTGGACTGGGGTGTATCTTGACGAATGCGAACGCCTGTGGTGGTTGAATTAATCCATTGAGTTTTCGACAACAATGAAACCATGCATAATTGGTCCGTCGCCGTCATCGGTTTCGATCTGGCACAGCACGACCGGCGCGGGGATTCGCTGGGAGAAGAACCCGCCGGCGCGGTAGGTTTCACCGAACTCATCGACAAAGAGCTTGAGGTCCATCTCGACCGTTTCCCCAGAAGCGATGCCCTCGATGGGTGAGGAGTAGCGTTGGTTGAGCCAGATGGTTGATGGTCCAAAGTCTCTGGTCGTGATGTTCGTCAAGCGAAGCTGGGTGGACTGCCGGAAAACCTGAACATCGTACACCTGACCCCTTTCGATTGTGTCGGGGTACACCTCTCCTGGGGTCGAGTAGGTCTTCTCTGAGAAGAGCTGACAGCCGGAGAGCGTCGCGAGAGCGGATGATGCTCCCAGAAGAATGATCGGAGCAAAGTACGCGGCGGGGATTCGTTGGATAGCTTTCACTCCCTATCGTTTGCCATATGGGCTGCCAAAGCAACAACTCATGCGAGAACGCGAGCAAGAACGCGACCGAACCCTCATATGCGATCGCTGACGGGGCACAGGACCTCGATCCAAAGGTCATCGCGGCGGATCTGATCTCACGATACGGGCCCACCGCGATGGATCCGCGTGTTTCCAAGCTGATCCCGGGATTCGATGCGCCGTTCTACCAAGCGGGATTGGCGGGGTATTCGGACGCCGCGATGCGGATCATCGCGCGTCGGCATGGGTGTCCGATGTGCATCACCGAGGCGCTGCTCGATCGGACATTACTCGCTGGTGGCAAAGGGTTTGCCAAAGCGGATCTCGGCGATATCGCGGGGAATGTCCCAGGAGGGGAAGAAGATCATCCGCTCGTCGGACAGATCATGGGGAGCGAGCCGCAAGAAATGGCGACGGCGGCACTCAAAATGATCGAGCAGGGGAGTCGATCGAACAAAGAATACCGCTCCATGGTGCGCGCCGGGGTCGACGAAATCCGTTCGGATGGATCGGATTCGTTCGCAGGGATCGATGTGAATCTCGCGTGTCCGGTCAAAAAGATCGCAAAGAAATCCCGAGGCGGACACTGGCTCCGCGAACCTGAAGGTGCGATCGCGATTCTTCAGGCCGTGCGCGATGTGCTTCCCGAGTCCATCCCGCTGACGGTGAAGATGCGCCGTTCGTATGACGACACGGATGAGATGAAGCGGAATTTTTTGTATCTGTTCGATGCCGCGTATGACCTGGGTTGTGCGTGGGTGACTGTGCACGGGCGGACCGTCGAGCAAAAGTATGTCGGTCCTTCCCGATGGGACCCGCTCAAAGCACTCGTTGAACGCAATCCAGAGCGGATCATCTTCGGATCTGGAGATGTCTGGGATGTCAACCAGATCTTCCGCATGATCGGGTACACCGGATTGACAGGCGTTTCCGTCGCGCGTGGATGCATCGGGAACCCCTGGATATTCCGTCAAGCACGCTCGATCCTTGCGGGAAACGACCCCAAACCCCCAACCATCGCGGAGCAGCGTGCGGTGCTCAAGGAGCATTTCGATCTGCTGCTCGCTGTCAACGCGAACACGCGAGATCCGGAGTTCAACACCGCACGCAACATGCGGAAGTTCGGCATCCGCTTCGCGGCGCATCATCCCAACGCGCAGGAAGTGAAGCAGGGGTTTATCTACGCGAAGAGTTTAGAGGACTGGAGGATCGTGCTCGATCAGTGGTATCCAGTCGCTGATCAATCATGAGCAACTCGCAGTACACAAAACCGATCCCGAGCGACTCCATTTCTGTTTGGAAACAAGTTTTCGAACGCCAGAAATCGTTCGGCGAGCACGCGTTCAATCAGCTTAATGACGAACAGTTCTTCGCGATCCTCGCGCCGGGGCTCAACTCGTGCGCGATCATCGCGAACCACATCGCGGGGAACGCGATGAGCCGATGGACGGACTTCCTCACCACCGACGGCGAGAAAGCGAATCGAGATCGAGATTCGGAGTTTGCCGCGCCTTCGCAGCACACAACTGAGGAGCGTACCCGGATCATGGCGCGATGGGAGCGAGGGTGGGGGACACTCTTTGGTACGCTCGATTCATTGGTTGCGGATGACATCTCGAAAATCGTGACCATCCGCAAGGTCGATCACCCAGTCCACGCGGCAATCGCTCGCGCGATTGACCACTACAGCTTCCACATCGGACAGATCAACATCATCGCAAGGCAGCTTGTCGGGACCGACCAATGGAAATGGTTCACGATCGCACCGGGTGGGACCAAGGCATTCAACCAGAAACTCATGGGCGAATGACTTCTGGCGCACTTGGCGCGGATCAGATTTCTGGTATACTGGTCGCGGAAGGAATCCCTATGTCGCTGAATGTCGTCCTCTTGATTGTGTTGGGTATCGTCGTGATTTTCACCATCGTGAGCGTCATCGCGATGTTCACTGAAATGAACACCAAGAAGAAGTCCGGCAAGATGAAGGGCAACACCCACAACCAAGCGAAGAAGCGCAAGAAGTAAAGCGGCAGGATCGCTTATGCAGACTTGTCAGGCTTTTCGGATGCTTTGCTTTGCTTCCCGGAGTCTGTGCCGCGTTTGGATTCGTCTGCGTCCGCGGAATACCGGATGCGTCCGTGATAGATGCTCGCGACGGTCTTGGAGATCGAATCACAGATCGTTTTGAGTTCTCGGAAAGTCAGGTCGCATTCATCAAACTGGCCGTCCATCAGACGCTTGTTTGCAAGACTTCGCACCAACGCATCGATGCGTGATGGGGTGGGTTCAGAGAGTGTCCGCGTCGCGCTCTCGATCGCATCGGAAAGCATCACGATCGCGACTTCCTTGGTCTGCGGCTTCGGGCCTGGATAACGATAATCGACTTCGTCTGGGAGTTGTTCCTCTGCGTTGTCAGCAAGGATCTGCTCGATGCTCCGCGCCTCGTCGGTCTTCGCTGCTTGCTCTTTGGCGCGGCGGTAGAAGTATTCGACCAGAGTTGTCCCGTGGTGCGCATCAATGAAGTGGTGGAGCGATTTTGGGAGCCCATTCTCGCGTGCCATCTCGACGCCGTCTTTGACATGCCCGACGATCACCAGCAGCGACATTGCGGGGTTGAGTTTGTCGTGTTTGTTGGGTCCGCCGGACTGGTTCTCGATGAAGTAATCCGGCTTGTTCATCTTCCCGATGTCATGGTACAAGCATCCGACATAGGTGAGCAGGGCGTCCGCGCCGATGGATTCCGCTGCGGATTCAGCGATGGACGCGACATTGAGCGAATGGTTGTAGGTCCCCGGCGCACGCTGTTGAAGCTCGCGGAGGAGCGGCTGCTTGGGGTCTCGCAGTTCGATGAGCGTCATCCCGGTCGAGATATCAAACACGCGTTCGATAAACGGCAGAATAAACAGTGCGATCCCGCCTGCGAGCAAGCCGGAGATTCCTGCTTGAACCGAAGCGCCAACAAGCGGGAGCATGATTTCTGAGCCGCCCACTCCAACGGTCGGTAGTGAGATCAATCGATCAAACACCGCGACGACCGTGAGCAGCGCCGCGATCACAATCGACATTCGGATGAGTGTTCTTCGGTCGCGGATCTCACGGAGTTGGGCGATCGCGCACGCAGATCCAACAAGCATGAGCACGAACATCCCCATATGCATTTTGAGCGCGAACCCAACAAGGATCGCGGTGATGCCGCAGACCGCGAGGGCAGTCCGTTGGTCGTATGCGATGCACACCAAGATCGCGACGAGGATCACCGGGGTGATCGATGCCATCCAGATCAGTCTTGGATCAAACACACTGAGCACGCACGCCGCGAACACGCTCGTCGCGATCATCGCGGCAAGCCAACGCGTGCGAGCGGGACGGGTTGCGATCTTCGGACTGTACATCGAGATGTATCCCGCAAGGATAATCCCGAGCATCGCGATGAGCCCGTACACTGACAGGAACTTGAGCGCGCGGCGCATGATGCTGCCTTGCTTGGCAAACTGCTTGATCTCTGTTTTGGCCAGTTCGTAGGGGGCTTGTTCAAGCACATCTCCACGCGCGTAGATCCGTTGTCCGACAGTGATGGATCTGCGAACAGGTTGCACACGCCCCGCCGCGGCTTCTTGCATCGCTGCGGTCACCGATTCGTCGAACGAAAATGTTGGTCGAGTCTGGTAGTTCAAGCGATTGAGCACGACCTCATCGACAGGGCTCACGAACCCAGCGATCCGGATCATCCGCTCGATCTCCGCTTTGCGTTGATCCGCGTTGTCCATGTTGATCGCATCTTCCCGGCTGATCCGTACCGGAGGTTGGATGTGTTCTTCAGGAGTCCCAAAGCGGAGCTCGATCTGGGTGTTGAGCCCCTCTTGCGTGGCGCGCTGCCAAGTCTGTCGATCGAGGAGCGGGCGCCTCCGCAGGATCTCGTCGAGGGTGTTGACCTGATCCGTCCAGAGTTTGAGACTCGCTTCTTGCGATGCGGTTTCGCGGAGGGTTGTGAACGATTCCTCAGTCAATCCGAAGCGGACGCGGATCTCGCGGTCAACCTCATCTAGCGTCGCGACCCCTCCGAGCGTGCGTGGGAGATTCGCGAGCGATGCACGGAGTTCCTCAAGGACAGGCAGGTCCGCGTTGTGGATGCGAGGGACATTGAGTCTCGCCGCTTGTTGATGCATCTGTGTTTGCTGGACATCCTCGGTATTGAACTCAACGCGTGATGTCCGTGTTTCTTCCATCACTTGACCAACAGAGACCAAGAGCTGCCCGCGTGTCCAGTTGGTGACCGAACCAACCGCAATGACAAACGCGATGAGTACGACAGTTCCCCAGAACAGATTGGGTGAGGAGATGAGATCCGCGATTTGCTGGCGGATCGACTTACTCGACACGCGAACGGTCGACCGCCTTGCGGTGTTGCCGTTCTTGGAGCTGGACTTGCTGCCCGATTTGCTCCCGCTCTTTGTTGATGTCTTGCTTTGGTCTTTCGCCATTGTGATTTGTCAGCCTGCAGTGCTGGTGGGCAAGCCATGCCCTCATCTATCTATAGAGTCAGTATCGGGCGGATCGGGACGCGACTGTGGTCCGAGAACTGTGTCAACTTCAACATTTGGAGCATCCCGCTCCATTTGATGGAGAGGTATTGTAAGCCTGAATCCGGTTCGATGGCGAAGATCGCAGAATTGCCCCGACACCGGACGCAATATGGGAAGAAATGGAATGGTCGATTTTTAACCAGAGATCGACGATTCCGGGACACAGCAAGGGAGTTCAACGATCATTGTGGTCCCTTGTCTGTGGATGCTGCTGACGCGGATGGTGCCACCGAGTGTTCGCGCGGCATGTTTCACAATCGCAAGACCCAATCCCGTTCCTCGTCGAGCCGCGGATCCGTCCCTCGCTTCGTCGACCTGGTAGAAGCGTTCGAAGATTCTGGTCTGATGTGAGAGCGGGATGCCGATTCCTCGATCACGCACGCTGAGCCGAATGCCGCTTGTGTGATCCATCCCTTCCGGCGGTGGGGCATCGGGATCAACACCCATCACAATTGGCTCGGCATGGATCGAGATGGTCGTACCCTCATGAGAAAACTTCGCGGCGTTCCCGATCAGATTCCTGAGGATGAGTTCGAGGAGTGAATCGTCCGAGACCATGATCGGTTCCTCCATCATGATCTTGGTCTCGATCGTCAGCGACCGACGCTCGCAGACCGTCGCAAACGGTGCGGAGGTTCGTTCAAACATCTCGTGCAGATCGATCTCGGTCAGCACAGTCGGGATCAGTGTGGATTCAAGCTTCGAGAGATCAAGCAGGTCTTTGACGAGCAGATCCAATCGCGTCGCATTGGATGAGATCATGGTAATCAAGCGTTGCGACATCCGTTCGTCATTCCGAGCTGGGCCTTCGAGTGTTTGGATCGCGCCGAGAATCGAAGCGATAGGGGTCCTGAGTTCATGGCTCGCATTCGCTGCAAAGTCCGCTTTGAGCGTTGCGGATCGGGTGAGTTCAGTAATGTCCGTAAAGGTGCAGACGGCGCCGCGCGTGCTTGCGATTGGTTCCGCGACGACATCGAACACCCTCATGTCTCCGCCGACCGGGAGTGTGAGCCGAGCGTGCGCGGATTCTCCTGTTCGCGCGAGCTCCTCAATCTCTTGAACGGCACGCTGGGTGATCAGCGATTCGAAATGCTCTCCGAGGAGCATGCGTCCTGAGCCAAGCACTTTTTGAGATGCTCTGTTTACGCGGATGATGGATCCGTGCTGATCAGTCGCGACAATGGGGACATCTGCCGAATCGAGGATCGAGCCGAGCAGTGCCGTCAATGATGTCGTGCTCTGGATCGATCGGGCGAACTGTCTTTGATTCTCTTTGTAAGTCCGGAGCTGATCCGTGTTCGAGCGATGGATTGCTGCGAGCCAGACGAGGGCGCCGATCGAGATGACGAGGAACCAAGGCGAGAACGCGCCGACAATGATTGATCCGAGGAGGATTGATGCCGGGAGCGTCCAGAGAGCAGGGTTATAGCGGGGCTGGTTCGCACCCAACGCCGTCAGCAGTTCTCCCGGCTCTGCAGTGGTCTTTTGGGCGATCGGGTTCTTGCGACTGGATTCCATCTATCTATATATAGACTCAGGGGCAACGAAATCTATCTGGCGTGCTTGGATTTCGGAGGGGGGCTTGTTCAGCTCCAAGGAGTTCATGACGGGTCGTCGGCTCGGTAACCCACCGCTCGGACGGTTGAAATGAGCGAGGCGTGATCTCCGAGTTTCTTGCGGAGTGCGGTGATGTGAACATCGACTGTCCGAGGGGTCACGGTCACCGCAGGCCCGATCGCTCTGCTGATCAACTCAGCACGCGAGAGGACTTTGCCTTTGGATTGTGCGAGTGTTGCAAGCAATCGGAACTCGGTGATCGTGAGCTGCACATGATTCCCATCGACGCTGACTTGGTGTTCATTGAGGTTGATTGAAATCGGACCGAGTGTGAGTGATGAGCCGGTCGCGGTGTCCATCTTTGATCGACGCGCAAGCGATGCAATCCGTGCGATGAGGATCGGCATCGAGAATGGCTTGGAAATGTAATCATCCGCGCCAGCGTTCAAGCCCTCGAGTTCATGGGATTCTTGAGTCTTTGCGGTGAGCATGATGATCGGGATGGAGCTTGTTTGAGACTCTCCTCGTAGTCGCTTTGCGACTTCGATGCCGTTGAGTCCAGGCATCATGACATCAAGCACAATGACATCAGGCATCTTTGATTGTGCAATCTCGAGTGCCGCGATCCCATCCCCTGCAGTAAACACAGTGTGTCCACTCTGCTCAAGGTTGTATTCGATCAGTTCACGGATATCCGATTCGTCATCAACGATCAGGATTTGCAATGGATCAGCGAGTGTTGATGATTCAGATGCGGTGCTTGTCATGGAGCGCTCCGGAAAGGTTGCGAACTGCGATCACACAAATCGTAGTGAGCGCGTTTGAACTCATATGGGAACCAGTTGAGAGTTCATCAAATCCAAACAATGTGATAAGGCGGTTGGTGGCCAGATTGAAGACTTTGAGCGGGAATCGTGAGTCTTGCGGGGTATGTTTGTTTGGGGCAAGGTAGGGTATTGGGGGAGTTCTGCAAGAATTCTCGTACGCGAGAGTTGCGCCATGAGTGGCGTTTTTGAGCGGTTAGGAGGGTTTATGAAAGTTTTTTGGGAATGGGAGCGTTAATTCAATAGTTAGTGCCAACAAAAGGTCGAATAATCATTTTCACGAAGGTTAGTCTGGCCTATCATCGGTCAGAGTCGAGCCGTGCGGAATACGGTTCGTCCAATCAAAGAAGACATTTTCCAATCACTGCCCAACGAGAAGGAGCACTGAAAATGAAGAAGACAATTACAACCATCGCATTGGTTACCATGAGCGGCTCGGCGCTTGCTCAATCAGGACTCGACATCGATCGTGCATACGCAGCTGAGCTGCGTGCAGACGCGAACACCCGCTCAAGCCTCCTCGGCTCAGCTGGTTCAGCAATCGATGCTGAGATCTTCACCCAGTTCCGTTACACCTACAACACTGTCGACGAAGTCGGCGGTTCAACCCTCGGTGATAACGACACAACCGTCGGCTTCTCGACTCCACGTACTCAAGTTCGCTTGAGCGGTGCAGTTGAAGGTACCGACATCACCGGTCACGTTTCGTTCGACTTCGGTGGTGCATTCAACCACGCTGGTGGTACCGGTGCTGGTGGTGCAACCCTCCGTGACGCATACGCAGCATGGGGCATCGATGACAACTGGACATTCCTCTTCGGTCAAATGAAGAACCCACTGAGCTTCGAATCAAACGTCGCTCCTGAGTTCTCACAAGGCGTTGAGCGTTCACTCACCAACTCGTTCTTCGATGTTGGTTACACCCAAGGTATCGCACTCAACTACTCGGACGACGAGTGGAAGTTCACCGCAGTCCTCTCGGACGGCCCGAACGCTGCAAACACCTTCTACAACTCAGGTGCTGAGTCAGACATCTCCATCACCGGTCGTCTCGACTGGTTGATCTCAGGCAACTGGGACCAGTTCAACGACTTCGCTTCATGGCAAGGCTCCAACACCGGCTTCCGCGTCGGTGCTGGTCTCCACTGGTCACAAGCTGGTGACACCAACCCAACAAGCACCACCGTTGACACCGCAACCGTCACTTCATGGACCGTTGACGGTCAGTACGAAGGCGACGGCTGGGGCGTGTTCGCTTCATACCAGAGCACCAACGTTGACAACGACCTCATCGCTGGCGGCTCAGTCGACCAGACTGACGACGGTCTCGTCATCCAAGGTAACATGTTCCTCACCGAGCAGTTCGAACTGTTCGCGCGTTACGACATGATCATCCTCGAAGATGACGCAGCTGCGATCACTCCACTCGCTGCAACCGATGACGATGCGTACTCGACATTGACCATTGGTTTCAACTACTACCTCGTTCCTGAGTCATACGCTGCACGCTTCTCAATGGACGTTGCATTCGGTCTTGACGACACCTCAGGCCTCACCACCCGCGGTTTCTCTGACGTTGCCACAACTGGCTACGTTGGCAGCACCATCGCTGGCGGCGTTACCTACGAGAGCGATCTCATGATCCGTGGCCAGTTCTCACTCCTCTTCTGAGTTTGTGAAACTGAACACAATCAACATCTTCTGATGTGAACACGGGAGGGACCTTCGGGTCCCTCCCGTTCTTTTTGATTTGCAGCAATCATAATTCGAGTTTGACTCCGCTGCTAAACCGCCCGCACTGAACAGCTTACCAGTGTGTTAAGACCTATTAACCGCACGCTTTGTCAATTCAGATACACGATGAGCTATAACAGGGTCGTGAAGATCTACTGAGATTTTCGGAAGTATTCAAGTTCTGAATCTGGAGTCAGAAGTGAACCTCAAAGCCACCACCATCGTTGCCCTCATTGCCGGCTCACTGGCAGGGTCTACCGCCCACGCGTCTGAAGAGAATGGAGAGTTGCTCAGACTCTCCCATGCGTATTCCGATTCGGTTTACGCAGGGATGATCTCCAATGCGCCATTCCCCGACGCGCTCAAAGTGTCTCTGCAAACGCAGTTCCGATACAATGTGAACCTGCGTGGGTCCAACAGCACAACGCTTGCAAACCCAGACGATGATGTGACCGTGGGGTTCACCACACGCCGTACAAAGCTTGGCATCGAGGGCAAGGTCACCGATGACATTTCAGGCAAGATCAAGTTTGGTTTCAGCCAATCCTCAGGCGCAGCAGCTCTCGAAGATGCTGTCCTCAAATGGAAGCTCAGCGACACAGTCACCTTCCGTGCAGGCCAGTTCAAGCCAGCACTTCTGCGTGAAGAAAACATGTCCTCTTCCGCACAACTCGCGACCGATCGCTCATCGGTCAACGAAACCTTCAACCAGGACTTCACCCAAGGCATCGAACTGATCATCACTGAAGACGATTGGCGCGTCATGATGTCCTTCAACGATGGATTCGGGGCGGACAACACCTTCTACACCTCAGCAACCGAAGCAGACTACGCAGGGACCATCCGAGGCGAGCTCCGTCTTGGTGACGCATCATGGTCGCAGTACAAGCAGTTCACTTCATGGCGCGGCGCATCATCAGGCCTCTTGCTCGGCGGTGCAATCCACTACCAAGGGATGGGCAGCTCAAATCCTTCAACCAACCCAACCACCGAGATGACCACCGGCACAATCGACGCTTCGCTCGTGCAAGACGGCTGGAACCTGTACGCAGCAGCACTCTGGCGCTCGATGAACAACGGGATGATGACACTCACAGACGCAGGATACATCCTCCAAGGCGGGTTCTTCGTCTCTGACCAGGACGAGTTCTTTGGTCGCTGGGACCTCATCACCCCGTCGGATTCAAACCCGACTGTTGTCGGCACATCAGGCGCAAACGACTTCAACGCACTCACCGTGGGATGGAATCACTACCTCATCCCGGAATCACACGCTGCGAAGTTCACACTCGAGCTCCAGCACTACCCAGATCCAAGCACCGAATCAATCGTGAGCATCCGTGGCAACCTGCTCGCGGATTCAACGAGCGATCAGTTCGCGATCACCGCGCAGTTCCAGTTGCTCTTCTGATTCTTGTTTGAAATGCATTTATCAAGAAGCCGACCCGATTGATTGCGGGTCGGCTTCTTTTGCATATTCAAGTTCAAGTGTTGGATCACATCCGGTCGACCGTCGGGATTCCCAGTGTGTCGCAGCCGTCTTCGAGCACACGCAGCGCGATCATGCTCAGACGCATGCGTCCATCACGAGTGGAGTCGTCGACGCCGTCCTTGAGGACCGGGCACTGCTCGTAGAACTTCGCGATCAACGACGCGAGCTCAAAGAGATACCCACACAACCGGTGCGGCTCGTGATTCTCACCCGTTGCTTTGAGCATTGATGGATAGCGAAGAATCGTGAGCGCCATGGCGCGTTCCGTTGGTTCGTCGAGCGAGAACTCGGCGGTCTTCGCTGCGTCGGTATCAACGCCTTTATCCGTAGCTTTGCGGAGCAGGTTCTTGATCCGCGCAATCGCGTAGAGCAAGTACGGCCCGGTATCACCCTCGAACGCGAGCATGCGATCGAAGCTGAACACATAATCCTTGATCCGCTCTGTCGAGAGGTCCGCGTACTTCACAGCCGCCATCGCGACAGCTTCGCTGATCGGATCGCGCTCGGACGCAGGCATGTCGGGGTTCTTCTCCGCGACGGACGCGGACGCTCGCGTGACCGCTTCGTCCAGGAGTTCCGAGAGGTTCAGGTTCTCACCAGATCGTGATTTGAGCGGCTTGTTGTCCTCGCCGAGGATGGTCCCGAACATCGCATGGACAAGCACCGCGTCCTTCCCATCAGCGGTTTTGTCGTACCCCGCTTTGTGCGCCGCAGCAAAGACTTGTTTGAAGTGCAGTCCCTGGCGCGAATCGACGCAGTAAACAATCTCATCACCGCCGAGCTTGCCGACACGGCGTTTGATCGCCGCGAGGTCTGTGGTCGCGTACAAGAACCCGCCGTCACGTTTGCGGATGATGGTTGGTTCCTTGATGCCTTCGCATTGGACGACCAACGCGCCGTCGTCCTCGACCGCGATCCCGCGATCGATCAGGTCCTGCACCAACGGAGCGAGTTCGTCGCGGTAGGTCGATTCACCTGCGCTGTGTTCATCAGTGATGTTTGCATGGAGACGGTCACAGGTGTGCAAGCACGCGGTCATCGTCGTGTCATAGATAATCTGCCACAGCCGGACGGATCGTTCGTCCCCAGACTGCAGCGCAACCAGACGCGCCTTCGCACGCTCCATCGCGGCGTTCGCGTCCGCGATGCGTTCGTTCAGTTCGATCTCCGCTTTGACATGACCCCCGACCTTCTTGATCAGCGCCAATGCTCGGCTCTCCGCTTTGCACTTCGCTTGAACCTTCTTATAGATCGCATTGAGTTCCGCGAGCGAGACTTTCGAGACATCGGTCCCCTCGTCTTCCATCACGCTCAGTTGCTCGACGACCATCGCGATCGGGAGTCCCCAGTCCCCGACATGGCTCTGCCGCGTGACCGCATGCCCGAGCCGTTCTTGAACACGAGCGATCGCGTCGCCAATCACTGTGGAGCGGAGGTGGCCGACATGCATCTGTTTCGCAAGATTGACTCCACACACATCGACAACGATGGTCTTCCGCTCTGTCGGTGGAGCAATCCCGAGTTGATCGGAGTCCATCGCGTCAAGAGCAGTGCTGAGCGCTTCGGGAAGGAGCGAGACATTGATAAACCCAGGTCCCGCGATCGATTCTTCGCTCAATGGATGCGCAATCCCGGATACATCAATCGCTTCAACGATCTTCGACGCAAAATCACGAGGCTTCATCCCAACACGCTTCGCGATCGGCATCGCGCAGTTGGACTGAAAGTCTCCCAGCTTGGGTTGGCGAGAAGGCCCGATGTGCGCAAGGACTTGGTCCTCTGGAAGATCGGGTGCGACAGCACGGATCGCCGCACAAAAACGGTCGTTGAGAGCGGCTGTCGGATCAAGTGTCGATTGGTCTTTCGTGTGTGTACTCATCACGAAAGTGTAGGTTCCCACTCGCTCCATCACTCAGCGATCTGTCTGCTCAATCAGCGATCCAATCGCCCATCCTCGCGTGGATCTTCATCCATCGGCAGATTCAATCGTGCCTCGACCTGCTCAGGACTCTCGATCGCGCCCTCGCTTGATGCGACCACGGCACACACCATGCAGTCCCCAGTGATATTGCAACTGGTTCGACACATGTCCAGAATCCGATCCACCCCCAGAATCACCGCGATCCCTTCGAGCGGGATATTGACGCTCTGGAGCACGATCACCAGCATGATCATCCCAACCCCAGGCACCCCAGCAGTCCCGATCGACGCGAGCGTCGCGGTCAGCACGATGGTGAGTTGTTGAGCGATGGTCAGGTCCAGTCCATAGAGCTGCGCTATGAATACCGCCGCGACACCTTGATAGAGCGCCGTACCATCCATATTGATGGTCGCGCCGATCGGGAGCACGAACGAGCTGACCTCTTCCTTGATCCCGAGGCGCTGCTCGCAGCATTCCATCGTGACCGGGAGCGTTGCGGAGGAGCTTGCGGAGCTGAATCCCAAGAGCTGCGCGGGACTGATCGCTTTGAAGAATCGTCCGAACGAGACTGTTGTGAATACTTTGAGCACGAGCGGATAGACGACGAACATCATCGTCGCGAGTCCCGCGACGACGACGAGGGAGTACGCCGCGAGCGATCCGAGGATCTCAAGACCGAGTTCTGCGATCTGTTCAACAATCAACGCAAAGACCGCGAACGGCGCGATCAAGAGCACAATCTCGACAACCTTGATGATGACATCCGTCATCGCATCAAAGAACGCGATCACAACAGTCGCCTTCTCTCGTTTGATGAGCGTCAGCGCGATCCCGACCAAGAGCGACGCGAACACCACCTGCAGCATGTTCCCTACAGCAATCGCTTCAAACGGATTCTTTGGAACGATATTGAGCACTGTGTCCCAGACATCCGGCGCCTGCGCCGCAGCGATCTTCTCATCCGCTTGATCCTTAAACTGAGCCGCAAACGAGTCTCTTGTTTCGGTGCTTACAAACGATCCCGGATTCGCGATGTTCGCAAAGAGCAACCCGACCGAAATCGCGACAGCGGTGGTGGCAAGGTAGATCCCGATCGTTTTGCCTCCGATCCTGCTGAGTTTGGAGAGGTCATTGAGACTCGATGCGCCGACGATCAAGCTGAAGATCACGATCGGTACTGCGATGAAGCGGAGTCCACGCAAGAAGAGATCGCCAATAAATCCGTTGAAATTCCGGACAAAGCGGGCAACATGCGCTGTCGCGCTGGGGTCCTGGTTCACCGCTTCGCTTTCGATACCCTTCACCCACGCGCTGGGATCGTCGATCCCCATCGAGTTCCAGGTGGATGCGTCCCACGCGGTGTTGATCGCGAGCCCGACGACGACGCCGAGGATCAGCCCGATCAGGATCTTCCAGTGCAGTGCCATGCCGTTGCGTGAACCCATAGAGGTGTGTCCTTTCAGTCGGCGCGGTTCGATGCGCCGGGAGTACTACCTTACCGGACGCTGAACGATGGTGCCACTCCCAGAATCGGGTCAGTCTGTGCGGACGGCGATGGTTGTACGCCTCTCAGAGAGCGGATATTGGTGATCCGCGTGTATTTCAATCGCATTTCATGCCGGAGTACTGCATCTTCCGGGGGTCCGCACAATCAACAACAAAGAATCGGGAGAACACATCATGAAGACTCAAGCAGCACTTATCGCAATGACCGCAATGTCCGTTTCATCACTCGCACAAGCAGACATCGCAGACCCAGGCATCATCACTCCGTTCGACAACGCTCAGGTTTCCGTCACATGGCTCGGAGCGCTCTCGTCATACACAGGAGATCTTACATGGCTCAACGCTGACACCGCGACTGTGTCGCCGGTTCTTTTCAACAACAAAACCGCTGAGGTCAACGATTCCAGATCACTCGGAGTCGCACTCAACGAGGGTGACCGATTCGATTTCATCTACGAAATCGTCGCAGGTGGTCTTGATGTCTTCTCCACAGCAGAACAACGCGACTGGAACCAGTTCCGCGTGACTGAAATCAACGAAACAACATTCCAAGTGAACATCGAGGACATCCGCCTCCCACGCGGCGACGCGGATTACAACGACGCGGTCTTCGAAGTCTCATTCGCACGCACCATCCCTGCTCCCGGATCCCTCGCACTTCTCGGGTTCGGCGGAGCACTCATGGGCCGTCGTCGTCGCGACTGAATCTGAGCTGATTCTCTCAAATCCAATGTACTCCCTGTGCACACCGGATAGCATCCGGTGTGCATATTTCAAATTCCTCCAGCAAATCTCGTTTCAGACGCTACCTCCAAGACCGCAAACGCAAGAACGCTCAGCAGAGCGTTCACGAGCATGTGGATCAAGCCGCGGAGTCCAAGCATACCAAGCCGATCAAACGATCGGCGATGGGTCTAATGGGTCAGTTCTGGAAGCTGCTCACAGGATTCCAGTTCACCGTGGTCGCGTCCCTGCTGACCCTCTCGATTTCGGTCTTGCTGGGACTTGCGATGCCGATGAGCATGAAGATCGCGATCGACTACATCATCTCCGAGACTCCCGGTCCAGCGGCACTCCCAGAGTATCTTGGGACCTACGAGGGAACGCGCGCTGATCGTGTCCAACTGATCTGGATGCTTGGAGCCGCGATGCTTGTAATCACTTCCGGCGCGATCTTGTTTGGGATGTGGGGACGCTGGCAGTGCACTCGCATCACCAAGCGTGTGCAGGTCGCTCTCCGCAGGCGTGTGTTCGACCACGCATCGCGTCTACCGCTGCATCGCATCCATCATCTCAAATCAGGCGGGGTCGCGTCCATCCTCCGCGAAGACGCGGGAGGAGTGGGGGACCTGATCTTCTCGCTGATCTACAACCCCTGGAGAGCGGTCATCCAGTTTTTGGGAACGCTGGTTGTGCTGATCTGGATCGATTGGCGATTGGTCATCGGCGCGCTCATCATGCTCCCTGTGATCTGGGTGAGCCATCGCACATGGATCCAGCGCATCCGACCGATGTACCGCGACATCAGATCGCGCAGACAAGGCATCGACGCGATGAGCGCCGAGTCATTCGCAGGTATGCGCGTCGTCCGCGCGTTCAACAGACGACAAGCCGAAGCAGCACGCTTCACCACCGAGGGGCACCTGCTTGTCCGCCAAGAGCTCTACACATGGTGGTGGGCGCGGACCATCGAAATCGTCTGGCAGGTCATGATCCCCGTCGCGTCCATCGCGGTGTTGCTCTACGGCGGAACCGCAGTTATCGACGGCACGCTCACCATCGGTGATCTCATGGCGTTCTCCGCGTACATCCTCGCGCTGCTCGGACCACTCGAATCACTCGTTTCGAGCGCGACCAATGTCCAGAACAACCTCGCCGCGCTCGATCGCGTGCTTGATCTTCTCAACGAGGACCGAGAGTTCGAGGACACACCACCCACCGAGTCCATCGATCCCGCAGCGATCGAGGGATACCTCGAGATCACAGATGTCGCGTACAGCTACCCACTCCGCACCTCAAAGCGAGACAACCCAGACGGAGAAACCATCCGAGGCGAGTCCGTCCTTCACGACATCAACTTGTCGATCAATCCCGGAGAAACCATCGCTCTCGTCGGCGCGTCGGGCGCAGGAAAAACAACCTTCTGCAATCTCATCGCACGATTCGATGATCCAACCACAGGATCAATCTCCATCGACGGCACCAACCTCAAGGACATCCCCATCGAGCAGTACCGCTCGCTGCTTGGGATCGTTGAGCAGGATGTATTCCTCTTCGATGGGAGCGTCCGCGACAACATCGGATACGCAAAGCGTCGAGCAACCGAGGAAGAGATTGTGAACGCAGCGAGAGCAGCAAATGCGCACGGATTCATACAAGAGCTCGAACACGGCTACGACACCGTCATCGGAGAGCGAGGCATCCGTCTTTCTGGAGGTCAGAAGCAACGCATCGCGATCGCACGCGCGATTCTCGCAGATCCACGCATCCTGATTCTCGATGAAGCGACCAGCGCGCTCGACACAGAGTCCGAGCGACTCATCCAGCAAGCGCTCAACACGCTGATGAAATCTCGCACCAGTTTCGTGATCGCGCACCGGTTGAGCACGATCCGCCATGCATCAAGGAGTGTGGTTTTGGAAGACGGCACCGTCCAAGAAGTCGGCACGCA
>JARGNC010000031.1 GCA_029212425.1 Phycisphaerales bacterium | reverse complement strand
CGGCGATCATCACCGCATCGTGATCGATCCCGCGACCCTCACATCGCTCATCAAAGGCGCTGTACACCGCGGAGGTCGCACAACCAAAGCGTGGGACAAGCAGGGTGATGTCAGACGACACGCGCGGGGTTGGTTCGATCTGGTTCCCGATTCCCGAAACCACAGCTGAGGACTGCGCGATCCCCGATTCGAACGAATCCGTATCGATGAAATACGGGATATCTGATCCAAGTCCATGCGCGATGGTTCTGAGTAGTGCTTGATCCAGACCAAGCGAATACATCTTGTTCAATCCCAACAGCACTCCCGCGGCATTGGACGAGCCGCCCCCCATACCACCACCTGCCGGGATGGATTTGGTGACCTGAATACGGATCGGGAGCGAACGGTTGAGTTCTCGTTCGAGCAGCGCGTGGGCGCGGAAAACCAAATCCGATTCGGTTTCCCATTCAACAGGATCACCAGAACTCCACGAAATCGCGAACTCCGATGGGCTTTCTGGAAGGATCGAAAGCTCGATCTGATCGTGGAGGTCGATCGCGTGCATCCAGCTGCAGATGGGGTGGAAGCTGGTCGATGAACCGCTCGATAATTGGGGCGCGACTTTCAGGATCAGGTTGATCTTTGCGTAGGTTCGGATCGTAAGAGGAGTGGTCATCGGTACAAGGGTAGACCCGATCTGCATTGCACCGAGCGACCCTACGATCACACAGGAGAATCACCATGAATGTGCGGGATCTGATGGATGCGATGGAGCGGATAGCGCCGCTCAAGTATGCGGAATCGTGGGACAAGGTCGGGCTCCAGCTCGGCGTCGCGGACCGCGCGATCGGTGGGCCGATCATGCTGACGATCGATTTGACGGAAGAAGTACTCGCTGAAGCACTCGCGAAGAAAATCGGCGCGATCGTCGCGTACCACCCGCCGTTGTGGGAGCCGCTCACCCAACTCACCGACAAGACACACACCGAGCGGATCATCCGTGGTGCTGCAGAAGCGGGGATCGCGATTTATTCGCCCCATACCGCGCTCGATGCGACAAGCGGCGGCGTCACCGATTGGTTGTGCGAAGGGATCGGATCACCACGAGGAGAGTCCAAGCCCGGCGTGATCGCGGGAGACTGTCGAGCGTTGTCACCCGCCGCGGGTGGTGACAAATCCCGCGAGGTTAAGGTCATCACCTTTGTGCCTCGCGATGACATCGATCATGTCCGCAACGCGCTGGGGACAGCGGGAGCGGGTGGACTGGGCAAATACAAGCTCTGCTCGTTCTCTACACGAGGCGAAGGGACATTCCTACCAGGACCAGACGCAAACCCAACCGTTGGCGAGTGCGGCAAGCTTGTCCGCGCCGACGAAGCTCGGCTCGAAATGGTCTGCGAACGACGCGCGCTCCCGCTGGTGATCGAAACCCTCAAGCAGCTGCACCCCTACGAAGAACCGGCGTACGACATCGTCGAACTCATTCCGGAACCACTCCGTCGCGAGGGTTCGGGACGCAGACTCACGCTTGACCAACCCGCAACGATGGGTGATCTGATCGATCGATTGAAACTCCATCTCGGACGATCGCGCATGCGCTACGCGCTCGCCGGCGATGATCGACCATTCCGCACGATTGGCGTGGTCCCAGGTTCGGGCGCATCGCTCGTAGAACTCGCATCACGCGAGCGCTGCGAAGTTTTCATCACTGGTGAGATGACCCATCATCAGATCACCGAAGCGAAACAATCCGGGATTTCCGTGCTCCTCGCGGGACACACGAACACGGAGCGTGGCTATCTCCCAAGACTCAAAGAGAAACTGGAAGACTTGTGCTCCGGCACTGACATCATGATTTCAGAGAAAGATCGCGACTACATCGTCGTGGGTTAATCGCGATTCGGATCGTCTACATCCACTTGTCCACGCAGGTGGAATCCTGCTTTGGGAACACTGACCTTTGAATCAAACATCACTTCGGCGAGTTTGCCCGGCTTGAGGTATTTCGCGGTGCCGTTGAGCGTGTAGTCGATGATCCCGGAAACTTCTCCAGGACCGAACTCGAAGACTGCTGGGAGTTCGAAGGTGTGGTTGCCGTAGGTGTGGAGCGTTGTTTCAGGGCTGCGAACCCCTGAGAATGAGTGGTTCCCGTCGAGTGTGACGGTGTACGCAACCTCGCGGAGCGGGATCGGTTCTTTGTTTGGATTGGTCGCTTTGACGACGAACGCGTAGACAGTGCGTGAATCGGTTTGTTCAACCTCGCGCACGCCGAGCGTTTCGAATCGTGGGCTTCGGATGTTTGAGCACCCGATCGATGCGAGTATGCTCAGGAAAAGGATTCCGGCAAATGTAGTTTGGACGGTTTTGCGCATGCTCCAGCGTATGCACGCTGAGACGCGATGTTCAGGGGATGCGTGTGGTTGGACGGAGTTGTCCCGTCTCGAAATAGACCCAGTTGGGATCACCCAACGCGTTGACCTGGATCGGCCCGTCAGAGATTCTGGCATGTTCCTCGATGTATGCGACCCAGTGGACCATCAGCATCACAAGAATCATGCATCCTGCCCATGCGCCAAGCTCGGCGCTGCGTTTATGGCGGATAAACGCGAGAATCCCGCCCCCAAGAGCGACCGTCGCGAGTTTCCAAACGCCGAGGATCGCGGGGGACTGGTATTCCATCATCGCTCGCGCCAGCGGATTGACCTCGTTCATCCCAGTGTGGGTGATGTAAAGGATGGTGAGATACAGATCCACGATGGACATCGCAGCGATCATCGTGATGAGCACGATGACCCTTGATGAGCGGTTCATGAAGATTCGTGCTGGAGCCGCGAGTGCGGGATTGGTGATGTTGACGCGAGCGGTCATGAGTTGCAAGATCGGACGGATTCGGAGACTCTGGTTTGGAGAACTCCATTCTGGAATCAAGTTCTTGGTTCTCGGGCACACCTGACCCGATCCACTACACTGTTGTGGTCGTATCAATCTGCAACACCGCAGATTCTCGGTTGTTCAATACAAGAGAGAACTTCCGATAAACTCCGTGCATTAAACACTGACTCATGCCCAATACCTTTGGAGATCGACGCTGAACCCTTCGCTTGCTCAACTCGGATTGATTCTCGCTGTATCTTCCAGCGCGATCTTGTCACCAGCCGCGCTCGCGCAGCGGACGGGAACCGCTCCAGCAACAAACCCGGTGTACCTCGCGGATGCGCCGGTTGCGATCGAAACCATCGAGCGTGCGATGGCGCTCTCGGCGCAAGGGAGCTACGCAGAAGCATCCCGCGTGCTCAGTGAGCTCATCATCTCGCAAGGGGATCGGCTCACCCCATCCGAATACGGCTCAGAAATCTGGATCCCTGTCCGAACCCGGATCGGCGCGGTCATTGCTGCGGATCCAAAGCTCCTCGAAGCGTACCGACGCACCAACACACCCAAAGCACAGCGTCTCCTCGACAACGACCAGTATATCGATGCATCGAGAATGTACTGGCTGACCGAGCCCGGACTCGTCGGATCGCTCAATACCGCGCAGGTCTTGATCGAATCCGCGAACTTCTGGAGTGGGCTCCGTATTCTGGATCGTCTCACTGAGCATCCGGATGCACTCTCCCACGCTCAGCGTGCACGAGTACTCACGGCACTCGCATATCAAGCGCAACCGAATGATCGTGCTCGCTCGCTCCTTGAACATTGGTCGCGAATCAGCAATGTCGCATTCAACATTCCAGAACCATTCGACCAACCAAGACACAAACCAGAAGAGACCACATCGTTCCGATGGAAACCGATCGATCTCGACGCGCATGAACTCCGCATCGATGGGATTGTTCCCAGACCCATCGCGACGACGAAACTCACTCCGCCCCCTGCGTCCGAGCAGCTCATCGGGATTGATGATCAGCCGCAAGCTGCGAGGGGCGGCGCGGTAACGCAACCCAAACCCTGGACGATGCCTGTGGTTCGTGGGGATTGGCTCATCACCAACGATGGGGTCACCATCTCGTGCTTTGATCGCTTCACGCTCCGTCCGCACTGGCGGCTGCCCACCGTTTTGCTCGATACTCAAGAACAGGATCGGACCAGCGAGGGGATCCGTTCACGGATCGCGCGAACGGTTGAGGACATGTCCAGCGCATCAATTGTTGACGATGTGGTGTATGCCGCTGCAGGATTGGCGCGGACAGGTGGTAGAACTGGAGACGATCGTTTGCTCGCGCTGGATCTGGAAACCGGCGCGATCCTCAAACAGACTCGGCTCGTAGAACTCGACCCATCATTGAGCGAATCAACCATCAGAGGGTCCATCATTATCGACGGCGACACCCTCATCGTCGCGGCGAGAAAGAACCTCCGCAGACAACGCATCGTCGCGCTCTCGCTCGTCGGGATTGATCGGCACACCTTCGAGCATCGCTGGACGAGAGAGATCGGAAGCGCAGGATCACTCCCGTTCCAACAAATCGGACAGATCTCGCATTCCGGTGTGCTGGATCAAGGCATCGTCTACTGGACAGACATGATGGGGTTGATGTGCGCTGTCGAATCCGCGACCGGCGATGTCATCTGGGCAAAGTCGTCCCCAACATCAGATATCTACGCTCGATACGAACGCGACGCGTGGACCGCATCGACCCCGATTGTTCGTGATGGATCGGTCTATATCCTCGGCGTCAACGGCCAATCCATCGAACAGATTGATCAATACACAGGGGAAACAATCTCCAAGACCCGATCCATGAACACAGGACAAGGGTTGTACCTCGTTGAAACTCTAGAGAGTCTGGTGTGCATCAACAGGACCTCGATCGCGGTACATGATTTCGATCAGTTCGGGATCACCAAGCCGCGCTTGATCACGCCGACTGGGGATGGTCGCGCAGCGATCCATGGACGCGTCGTTTCGAGTGGTTCAAAGCTGATCGTCCCGATCGAATCCGGACTCGCGGTGGTCGACACCAACCGAACGGGAGGACGAGAATCGATCGATCTTGAAAGCAAAGGGATTGTCGTCGCGCTCGATGGTCAGTTCTTGATTGCAGACGAGAATGAAGTGTCGAGTTATTTATCGTGGGACATCGCACAAGCGATCCTCAACAAACGCATCGAAGAGTTCAACGATGTCCATGCCGCGATCACACTCGCGGATCTCGCGTACCGATCAGATCACCATGATCAGATCATCCCAGCGATCGACCGCTCCATTGGGATGCTCCGTCCATCGCGTGTCCCAGGCGAGCCGCTCCCAGATCCACAACGACTCTCTGAAGCACGCGATCGGCTTTTCTCAGTCATCATCGATATGGTCGGACTCCCAGATACGATCACAAACACATCCAACCAGATGAACGCTCTTGAGGTTCCGATCAGGACCGACCTGCTTAAACGGACAGGGACCATCGCGCGGACAGTCGAACAATCACTCGCGCATCAGATGACCACCGGCGCGTGGCACCGCGCCAATGGAGAAA
The DNA here is from genome assembly GCA_029212425.1 of Phycisphaerales bacterium. GTDB lineage: Bacteria > Planctomycetota > Phycisphaerae > Phycisphaerales > UBA1924 > UBA1924. Next base: position 13,236 of record JARGNC010000031.1, on the reverse strand, counting down.
TCCCGCAAGCGATCCGCATCTACCACGGCGTGCTCAATGACCGCGCCCTTGCATCCGAAATGTGGCACGGCAGTGGGGTCGCGATCCGCGCTGAGCTTGAAGCAACACACCAGATCAACGAGATCGTTGCATCACACGGACGCGTCGTCTGCGCCCAGTTCGATGAACTCGCCGCGGCGGATCTTGAATCCCTTGGTCCTGGTGCTGACGCTGAAACATTCGAACAACTCGCACGCGTGTATCCGTGGGCGCTCACGACCCCGATCGCGTGGTCGATCGCTGCGGATCGTTGGTTGGGCAACGACAACGCGCCGGCATCCGTCCGCGCTGCGCAGTCCGGACTCGATGCGATCCGAAGACTCCAAACCCACGGCATCCAGACCGACCAACCCACCATTGATCGGATCGCATCCGCACTCGTCAGCGGCTTGCTCGACTCCCAGCGCCAAGGCGAAGCGTCAAGACAAGCAACCAAACTCATGAGCGACTATCCAGGAGTGACAATCCTGGTCAACAACCAACCCATCGACGCCGCGATGCTCTCCGTTGGTTTATCGTCCGGACAACCCGCTCCTCAGTTCGGGAGCAAGATCATCCCGAACGACACGCCGACCTTGCTCGCGGGATCTCCGATCAAATCACCGATCCGCACCGAGTTTGACACGATGATCTTCTTCGCGCCCCAGCTCGCGCAAGCACGGATGGTCCGCTTCACCGACGGACAACCTGAAGTCATCTGGACGCGCCGCAGTCCTGATGTTGAGCCGCCGCTTGCGATCGTGCACAACGAGTTCCAGACTGTGCTGCTCTGGGCCGCGCCGAGCGCGGATCCCGAATCAGGGAGCATCGAATCCATCGGAACAACCACAGGAAAAACGCTCTGGCGCATCGAGGGGGTTTCGAAAAGATTGATCGACCATTCGATCCGTGAACCCGATGAGTTGGCGCAGATTGATGGACAGTTTGTCTCCCCTACAGAAGGCGTCGTTCAACCCGATCAGGTGCTCAGTGTCAGCGATGGATCGGTCTTGGTCCTTGTCGATCGCATCGGACGCGCGATGGGAATTGATATCCTCACAGGACAGATCTTGTGGAAGGGGGACCTCCCGATCAATCGCGTGCACGATCTTGATCTCTCGTCAGGAGTACTCGGGATCGCGGGGATGTGGATGATGAACCAGAACGATCCCAACGGCGAGGTCGCGGCGAGGTCGCCGAGAATCGCGTCGATCGATGCGAGAACTGGTCAGACCATCCAGTTGCTTGATTCGCAAACTTCAACACCGCGCTGGGTCCGCGTCGCGCCATCAGGAAGCTTGATCGTCGGCACCAGCCAACGCGTGCTCTCGATGTCCACAAGGACAGGAACCCTTGATTGGGTCATCCGTAACGAGAGCTTGTTCAACACCAACGCGGGATGGATTATTGATGGAACACTCGTCGTCCTCGATGAGTTCATCAACCTCTGGCCGATCGGTCTGACGGATGGACGCACCCCGATGACGGCGCTCGACACATCCAATCGAATCATGGAACGCGGCGGGGTCGATGTCCGCTCTCACCTCGGGAACATCGCCGTCACCTCATCGGGAGGCGTCGGGATCTTCAACCACGACGGATCAACCATCGGCTTGGATTCCGAACAGCTCACCTGGACATTCAACGATCGAGCGTGGGGAAGCGAACGCGTGGTCCTGGTCGGAAGGGCAACAAACGCGGATGAGAACTTCATGCGGATCCCGATCAAAGTCTTCGATCAGCACAGCGCCCAACTCACGGATTCGATCGACCTCACGCTCCCAAGCGCGATCCAGCGTCAACCAACCTCAGCGCAAGCCGCCAACGGTGTGGTTGTCGTGGGGTTTGGTGAGGTCAGTGTTCTGTTGCAGACTGATGAGTGAGATGATGGGGCTTTCAGACCGCCGCGACTGATGGGTCGCGTCCGTGCTCGATCTCGGTGATCTTGTCGATGCGGCGCTGGTGTCGTCCGCCTTCAAACGGGGTCCCGATCCATACCTCAACGATTTTGTCCATCAAGCGTGCGCCGAGCAGATCCGCGGACAAGCAAAGGATGTTCGCATCGTTGTGTGAACGCGAGAGCTGAGCGGTCAGCTCATCGTGGACGAGTGCTGCTCGCAGACCATCGATCTTGTTCGCCGCGATCGACATCCCGATCCCGGTGCCGCAGATCAGCACGCCGCGATCCGCTTTCCCTGAGGTGATCTGTTGACCAACCTGCCACGCTTTTTCGGGGTAATCGCAAGGCTGGTCATCGCAGCTTCCTTCGATCCATCCATCGTGACCAAGGTTCTTGATGGTTTCGAGGATCTGCTTTGCCGCCGTGTTCCCGCGATGGTCGGAACCGATCACGATTGTGAATGACTTGTTCGATTCGGATTCGTTGGATGTCATATGCGGATCTCCTCAAGCCGACGGGTAATCAGTTCCCGGAGCTTCTCGGCGGTGTGTTGGTATACCTCGGCGCCCTGCCCGATTGGATCGGGGACGCCTTCGAGTTCATCAAGTACGAAGACCTTGTGCACCGAGTTCGGCGCCATGGTCATAATCGCTTGCGCGTGTGTCGGGGTCATCGTATAGATCACCTCCGCGTGGTCGATCATCGCGAGCGTCAGTTGTTTGGATTGATGATCCGGGACTGCGAGCCCCATCCCAGTCAGCGCTCCAGCCGCGTCTGGATTGATCGGCATCCCGTCGTGTGTCGCGACCCCTGCGCTTGCGACATGGGTGGTCATCCCCTGAAGCTCATCCTTGCGGATCAAATCCCGCGCGATCGCTTCAGCCATCGGGCTCCGGCAGGTGTTCCCGGTGCACACAAACAAGATCGTGCGTTCTAGATTTTTCAACACTTCTCGCTCGGAGATCGCGCCTTCGTCGCTGACTTCGATCCGCCCATTCACCGAAAGCCGAACGGTCGTGGATCCCTGCTGATGTAATGTCGGTCCATCATCAATAATCAGCGCCGGCGTCGGAACTGGAGAAGAATCATCCGTCAATCCATCCGGAATCGGAGTCAGATCCGTACCAGGATTTTCCCCCTGCGCCCAAATCGCGGCACCAAGACGGCGCGCCACACACGCAACCCCAGAACTCCGAAGCACTTGTCTGCACACCGGATGATCCGGAACGCGAACCGCGATGTGTGTTTCCGAGTTGATAATCCCAAGCGGAATCTTCAACGCTGTGCACACCGCAAGAATCGCACTCGCAGGTTGTTCGATCAATAGCCGTGATGGACCAGGGAGCAAGCAGTGAACCAAGCGGCGCACCGTTGCGGCATTAAGCACAAGATGTTCCAAAATTTGATCGAGATCTGCTAGATGCAGTGTCATCGATGGTTCGGTTGTAATGTCTGGTGTTCCGGTGATCTCATTGAGCAACGCAGCGCCGGTTTCATCGGCGCGTGTCACAATGCCGTAGAGCGTGTCGGTTGGGAGCACGATTGATTGTCCATCGCGCAGTGCAGCGCCGGCGCGTTCGATGATCGCAGCGCGTTCTTCGGGATTCATATTCGACAATCGAACACCAAGATCAGGCATAGGTACACAATAGCATCCAGACCCTTTGTCGGCAGCAACTTCTGTGATTCAAGAATCATTCAAAGCATGTATATACACGCATCAAACCTTTCCCATTCGGTGAGTGGGGTCTGTGCAAAAAACTTCGAAAAACAATTTGTTCGAATTCTGAACGACTACGCACGCGAACAAGGGTTCATGGTTGACAAGTACCCGTTGACCTTTGTACGGTAGATGCCGTCGGGTTTCAAAGTTGTTCATTGGGTGCTGTTGAGAGTCCCCGGATCCTTTCTGACCACTATGATCCCGGTGGGACACACCGTTCGTTCAATCCTGCTGATACAGACGCAGCGGGTGCTTGCGAGCACTTCGAGAAAGCAGTACGCACAGATGGCGCTCAGAGATCGTCAATCCAGCCGCGACCAGGGTCGCACAAACAGCAGAGAGCACGACCGGGGCGTGCTCGAAGATGTCCTCGCGATCACACGCGATGTCCATCCACAGCACACACGCAAATGGTTCGAGGAACTCGAACCCCTCGGCATGGCATCGGGCGCATTCGGGATCCGCGCACAGACGGACATGCATCGCGACTATCTCCGCAGAACATGTCTCGATGCGTTCAATGATGCACTCCGAGATGTCACAGGCCAGCTCCTCGCGGTCCGCTTTCTCGGACCAAACGACGCGTGGGATTCGCCCGTCACGACGGTAAAGAAGAACGCGAAGGATTCCATCGCTTCGAAAGCACCTGCTCAAGCAGCGACGGTCGCGCCGAAGCCGGATCCTTCCGTCGATGGGACGACCACACAAGAGCAACCTGAGACAGCAACTCCCAAAGCGAGTGATACGAATATCTGGGCCGACGAAGCGGGAATCTCTGCAAACGAGCTCCAATCCAGATCCTCTACCCCGATCGTCCACGCAAGCTCCGAGAGAGCTCGGCTCGACACCAGCGGCGCGCTCCCGATCAATCCGGATTACGCGTTCGATGACTTTGTGATCGGTCCCAACAACCGACTCGCGCACGCCGCGTCCGTCGCTGTGTCTGAAAATCCGGGATACGCGTACAACCCCCTCTTTATCCATGGCGGGGTCGGACTCGGAAAGACCCACCTCCTCCAAGCGATCTGTCTCAAAATCACGCAAGAAAACCCGGACATCAACCTGCACTATGTCTCCTGCGATGGGTTCATGACCCAGTTCATGAGCGCCGTCCAGTCCGGACAGATGGCAGAGTTCCGTCACACCTTCCGCGATGTGGATCTGCTCGTCATCGACGACATCCACTTCCTCGCGAAACGGGATCGGACACAAGAAGAGTTCTTCCATACCTTCAACGCGCTCTACCAAGCGAACAAGCAGATCATCCTTTCTTCCGATGCATCTCCTGAAGAAATCCCAGACCTCGAAGAACGCCTTGTGTCGCGATTCATGTGGGGATTGGTCGCAAAGGTCGAGCGTCCCGGATTTGAGACACGCATCGAGATTCTCAAACGCAAAGCGGAAGCTCGAGGGTTGACGCTCCCAGAGCCGGTCATTACCGAGATCGCGCATTACATCGACACCAACATCCGCGAGCTCGAAGGCGCGATCACCAAGCTCCAGATCTACGCGAATGTCGAGAAACGCCCGATCGATCTGGACCTCGCTCGTGATGCGCTTGGAGAAGAGTTCGCGGCCGCCGTCAGCGCCCAGGGGACTGGGCCGACCATCGGACGGATCATCACCGAGATCTCGGGGTACTACTCCGTCAAACGCACCGAACTGCTCGGCAAGCGTCGGCACAAGTCCATCGCGCTCCCTCGGCAAGTTGGGATGTACCTCGCTCGCAAATACACTCGACACTCCCTCGAAGAAGTCGGCGCCCATTTCGGCGGACGCGACCACACGACCGTCATGCACGCTGTCAAAACCATCACGACGCGGAGCAAAGAAGACGAATCGCTCCACAGCGATGTCCTCGCGATCGAATCCCGGCTCCGCGTCGGGAACAACAACGAAGCGTCAAACTACGCATAATTCGCTGTTTCACCTGTCGTAAACCTTGTGAATAACCGGTGGATAAGCGCGGAATTGCGCTCGGTCGCGCCAATTGTTTGAGACCCATCGAGCATTGACCGAATCTTGGGACCAATCACCATCGAGCGCAGTAGCGCGTTCTTAACAGATAACCGACAGGGTGTTCATGTTCTCAGAATCCCTATAAACCACTCAAAAAGCTCGATTTATGAGTATTTGCAAGTGGTTATTCACCAAGTGGGCGCACCAATTACTACCACCATCTGTTTAATTCAATTGGTTTTATAGAAGAGAAGAGACAGACCAATCAGAGGAATGGGTTGGGATGTCAGTTTCCACATTGTTGTGTGGACAGGTGTGGGATAACGCACTGAGGGATTTGGAGAGCGATCGAGCGGATCATGATCCGCGTGTGTCTCTCAGACGCTTGAAGAACGCTTTGAGCATCTCGGAGGACTCTGATGCCATCACGCCGGTCAAGACGCTGGCGCGGTGGTTCAGACGCTCGTCATCGCACAATCGGAACAACGAGCGGACGGCGCCTGCTTTGGGATCGTCTGCGCCGTAGACCAGACGACCGATCCTTGAGTTTACAATCAGCCCGGCACACATCGGACAAGGTTCGAGCGTCACCACAAGCGTGCAGTGGTTCAAGCGCCAGTCCTCGATCGACTTACATGCTTGCAAGATCGCGGAGAACTCCGCGTGTCCCGATGGATCGTTCTGAGCTTCGCGTGAGTTGGTGCCTTGTCCCAGAATCTTGCCTGTCTGGGTTTCGTAGACGACCGCACCGACCGGGACTTCTCCGCGATCAGCACCTTGTGCCGCAAGATCCAGCGCGAGGGACATCATCGCAAGGTCCTGCTGGGTTGGAGTCTCGGCTTGTTCAGGATGCTGGGTCATCGTTGTTCATTGATCACTGGGAATGGTCTTCGTGCGTGATCGCGTCCTGGTCTTGCTGTTCTTTGATGTCTCCGATCACTCGAGAGATCGGGAAGACACGCAGGATGAACAACCCAAGCTCATAGAGCGCGTAGAGCGGAGCCGCGAGGAGGACCATCGAGAGCGGATCCGCAGGGGTCAAGAATGCTCCAAGGATCGCGCAGATCGTGACCGCGTGCTTGCGGTACTTGCCCATCGCTCTTGGATCGAGCAATCCGACCCAACCAAGCATCACCACAACCACAGGCGTCTGGAACGCGATCCCGAACGCGAGACCCATATTCAGCACTGCTTTGATGTATTCGCTGATCCGGTACTGCTGGACAATCCCGATATCCGCTGTGAGCGGGATCGTGCGGATGATCGGCGTGTTGTTGGTTTCATTCATCCCGATCACCACGCGTTGTTGCATGAGGGATTCGTTGATCCAGGTCATCCCCAAGGTCGCGTTTTCTGGATCCGCTTGGAGGACAGGGATGGTGGGGATCACGATTCCTTCAGCGATTGGTGCCGTCGGGATATGAGGGGTTCCAGACACATTGGAGCCGTAGGTGATGAAGAACGAGAGGATCACAGGCAGGATCACATAGTACAAAAACAACATGCTCAGGATCGTCAACAATCCGGAGAACGGGATCAGCAGGTACACAACGCGTCGTTCATGCTTGTACAAGCCGGGAGAGATGAATCTCCACAAGTGGTACAGAATCCAAGGCGATCCCAGCAGCAGCGTCACGACCACCGCGAGGTGGACAACAGTCCCAAAGGTTTCAAAGGGACCGGTCGCGAGCAGGGATGATCCCTGACCTCCATCGAGCAGCTTCTTGCGAGCAGGGGTGATGAGCAGGTTGAGTAGGTATCTACCACAACCGAATGCTATGACAAAAATTGGGATAATCCCAACGACCGCGAGGAACACCCGCTTGCGGAGGTCTTCGAGGTGATCGCCGAGCGACATGGTGAGGTGCGAGTCATCGATCCGACCTGGGATCTGCGAGGATGAGCCAGATTCTGAGGATGGATTCGATGAGAATCGGGATGTGGAGGTCGGTTCAGTCATCTGGGTGCAACTCTAGGGGGCATTCAACCAGTAATACCTTTGGAGAACCGATTTACAGCGTTTGGAGTACAGGTCACATGCGTATCGGGATGGTCCGATAGCTCTGGGAAAGAAATCGGTCATTTCATGACGGATCGACACCGCTGGCGCATCTGGATTGGTTGAGGAGAGAGATCGTTGGGTCGGACACTCGGATGTGCCGGCAGAAAGCAGGGGAACGCGGGTCGTGAGCGAACGATGGGATCAAACACTGCCGATCGAAGCGGCAATCGAGGGACACGCCGATGCGTTGTCCCAGGTCTGGGTCGGCGTACGCCGATGGGTCGCGGTGATCCTGATGGCGCACAAACCCCGCGAAGCGGATCTTGAAGACCTGATGCAGCTCGTCGCGCTCCAGGTCTGCCGGAAAGTGCACGAGGTGCGCGACCCTTCACTGTTCAAGCCTTGGCTCCGAACCGTGACGATCAACATCGCGCGAGAGCAGGGACGCAAAGCGTCACGCAAACGCGTCGGGATGCTCAGACTCGTCGGAAGGACTCGGCACGAAGCGAATCAGATGGGGAACATGCAACTCTCAGAAGACGCGAAGCGTGTGCTCGACGCGGCGTTGAGTCTTCCAGAAAAATACCGAGAGCCGGTGCTGATGCGATGCCAGCAGTCGATGAGCTACAAACAAATCGCTGAGGTGCTCTCGCTCCCAGAGACCACCGTCGAGACACGCATCGCACGCGGGAGAAGGATGCTCCGAGAAACGCTGGACATACAAACCAAGCAGGAGCTCGAAGCGAAACAAAGGAACAACCAGGCGCGGACAATCAGCGTCGGAGGTGCCGGATGAATGACCAACCGAACGATCAATCAAACAAGCAATCAAGCAAACAAGCAAGCATGAATCCGACCCATGCTGCGGATCAGTCTGGGTTGAGTGCAGAGAACTCAGCGCACCTGCGTGATCTGCTGATCTCGCGTGTGATCGATGGTTCTGCATCTCCAGAAGACTGGTCCTCGTTCCGGATCCTTGCTGCGAACGATGCAGAGGTTTGGACAGACCTGAGCGACGCGCAGCGCGAGCACGAAGCGCTCTGCGAAGTGATGAACGCTGCGTCATCCATCGCTGATGGCATCGATTTGCCAGGTGGTTCAGGATCACCAGTTGTGTTTGAGAGCAGGGTATCAACCGCAACACGGTGGGGGGGGTGGGCGATCGCCGCAGTCTTGATGCTCGGCTGGTACACCGGTTCGATCTCGATGAGTACAAGCGAACCAAGTTCCGGCAACACCGCGAGCTTGATCCCGATCAACAAAGCAAGCCCTCAGCAAGCGATGGATCAGTACCTGCATGCCGGTCAACAGAGCGGGCAAGTGATTGGCGAGATGCCAAACCAGATCGTCGTTGAAACACGACCAATGATCGACGGCACCATCGAAGTGACCTTCATCCGTCAGATCATCGAACGACGAGTGCTTGATCAAGCGTACCGAGAAACGGTCGATGAGTTCGGAAATCCGATCGCGGTGCCGGTGAATCTGGATTCGCTCAGGAAGCGTCTTCCCCAATAACCAGTCTGCGTCCATAACCAGTTCTTACCCAGTAAAGTAAGGAATTCGAATGATTTTGCGCACAGCACGACAGGAGTTTGAACGCCGCGCATCTGGATAGATACAAAGACTCAAATCCACGACCACACACGCGAAAGTCATTCGCACTCACGGAGGCAACCAGCATGAAACGCACCGCATACACACTTTTGACCACCTCGCTCCTGTTCGCAGCCACCGGCACAGCGTCCGCGATAGAAGCAATCATCAACGATGGATTCGTCGTTGACACCACCGCACATCCGCACGAAGATTCCAAGTCATCTTCAAAGACCACATCCAAAAACAGCTGGATCCAGAAGGTCAACGACGGCAAACATGTCTACGAGCTTCGCATGGAAGACGACATCATCTTCGTCAAGGTTGATGGGAAATCCATCCCAGAATCACGCATCAAGAAGGATGACAAATCCGTGATCGTCTTCAAAGACGACGGCGGGAAACTCTACGAGTTTGACATCGCATGGTCGGTTGACGCGCCACCACACGCACCGCATCCGCCTCGCGCAACCGGTATCGGAAACCGAAACATATTCGTCAGTTCTGACGGGAAAGTCCATCCTGTCGATCACGAGATCACAGTTGCATATGACCAACTCGCAAGAGCGACTCCGAAGGTGATGCTGGGAATCTATTCCGATGAACCTGCTGAATCACTCCGCGAACACCTAGGAATCGAGGGTGAAGCAATCATCGTCCAGTCGGTCATCAAAGGACTCTCCGCGGACAAAGCGGGTATTAAAGACAACGACATCATCATCTCCATCGACGGCTCCGATGGTGTCTCACAAAACGGGCTCACCAAAATCCTCGGCAAGCACAACCCTGGTGACGAGATCAAAATTGTTGTCCTCCGCAAAGGACAAAAAATGAGTCTCAACACCAAACTCCTCGAATACAACGCGGAAGCGCTCGGTCATTCCAAGCCGGGTGGTCCGCAAGTATGGGTGACCGAAGACGACAGCAGATTCCCAGCGCTCTTGCACAACGATGGAAGCGCGGCTCCAAGCTTCGAACGCTTCTTTAGCCCCGAGACACGCGAAAAGACACACGCGAAAATCATCGAAGCGCTTCGCAGCCAGGGGATCAGCAACGAGAAACTCGAACAGATCGAGAACGAAATCATCGAAGCGCTCGACCGCGACCTTTGGTCATCGTTCGGACAAAGCGGGCAAGACAACGTCTTCCGTTTCCGCACTGATGACACAAACAACCAAGACCAACGGTTCTTGGTCGAGAGCATGCAACGCAAAGCTGAGCAAGCGATGCGGGACGCGGAGCGTTTGACACTCGAGTACAAAGATGGACAACTGCTGCTCAAACGACACGCCGAGGGACTGGAACAAAAACTCCAGGCACTCAACGAGCAGGTCCACGAGTCGCTGCCGGTCATTGAATCCGAGCTTCAAGGCCGATTAGGAGAGCTTGAGGCCCGTTTGGACACACTTGAAGAAGCGCTCGACTCCCAGATGGATAGTCTCAGCGGCTTGATTGAACGCTTGATCGACCGTCTTGATGAAGAAGATTGAACACACTCGAAAAAGAGTTCTTCAAAAGCAACTTCGATTCCGCTGATCGGTTGAAACAGAGGCAGGGACAATCCCAATCACCCTCCATGCCTTGAACGAGGCAAGTGCCCAAACCGATCGGCACGACAACCAACCACGACGCCGGTCCTGTTTCTACACAGGATCGTCCCCTGGCAGCTGCGCGATGAGACCCCGTGCAGCTGCCCTTTTTTTTGAACCAAGTTCCTGCGAGCCGGTATGATGATGGACGCGTGTGCGTTGAGCATGCGTCTGATCCTGAAGGAGTGCTACGAGATGACCGATTCTGATTCCCAGAACCAAACTGGCGGAAACCAAAGCGGAGAAGAAATGATCGCGCTCGTTCGCGAGAGCTACGACCTGCTCCGCGCTGAGATCGGCAAAGTCATCGTCGGACAGGATGAGGTCATCGATCAGATCCTCATGGCGGTCTTCTCCAGAGGACACGCGATGCTTGTCGGAGTGCCGGGACTTGCAAAGACACTCGTCATCTCCACAATCGCGCAAACCATGGAACTCGAATTCTCCCGCATCCAGTTCACCCCCGACCTCATGCCCAGCGACATCACCGGCACCGAAGTCATCGAAGAAGACAAAACCACCGGCAAGCGAGCGCTCCGCTTCGTCCCAGGACCGATCTTCTCACGCGTGATCCTCGCCGACGAAATCAACCGCACGCCGCCCAAGACGCAGGCAGCGCTCCTCGAAGCGATGCAGGAACGACAGGTCACCGCGGGTGGTGTCCGCCATCAACTCCCCGACCCGTTCTTTGTTCTCGCGACCCAGAACCCGCTTGAGCAAGAAGGCACCTACCCGCTCCCCGAAGCGCAGCTCGACCGGTTCATGTTCCAGATCCTTGTGCGATACCCGTCTGAAGCCGAGGAACTCGAAGTGATCAAACGCAGCGCGACCAAAGGCGAGAGCAGCGTCAATCCCGTCATCAACTCCGATCGCATCCGTGAGGTTCAGAAGATCATCAAGCACACACCTGTTTCCGAGCATGTGTGCAAGTACGCGCTCCGCTTGGTCCGCGCGACGCGCGCCAACGAAGCGGGAACCCCTGGCGGCGTTCGCGTTCCAGACATGGTCCGCGATTATGTCTCGTGGGGAGCGGGACCCCGCGCCAGCGAGGCGCTGGTGCATGCCGCCAAAGCGCACGCGATGCTCGTCGGCGATGGACTGGTCACTGTGGACACGATCCGCGCGGTTGCTCATCCTGTGCTCAGACACCGCGTTGTGCTCAACTTCAACGCACAAGCGGATCAGGTTACACCTGAAGCGGTGATCAACAACCTGCTCGAAACGGTCCCGACGGATGAACTCGACGACAAATCCCGAAATGCACTCCGGAGTGTCATCGAGACCAACTGATGCATCTGAATACATCGCAGATGCAAATTGGTGTACATCCGTAGGTTTTTGTTGCTGCAACTCGGAATCATTCCAGTTTCAAACATATCCTTACTTGTACAAACGGTATAAATCCAGTATTGTCCGTTCACTCGCGGAGGATCATCCTTGCTTTCTCAAACCACTGAATACGCACTGCGTGCAACGATCTGTCTTGCGTATTCACGCGAGGGATTGGTTTCGACCTCTGATCTTGCTGAGCAGACAAAGGTCCCGATGAACTACCTCGCGAAGGTGCTCCAACTCCTCGCGCGATCGGGGATCGTCACAGGACGACGAGGTGTGGGGGGTGGATACAAGCTCACCAGACCACCTGAGCAGATCTCGATGCTCGATGTGATCAACGCGATCAGCCCGATCCAGCGGATCACCTCGTGCCCACTCGAACTCAAAAACCACTCCGGAGCGCTGTGCCCGCTCCACCACAAACTTGATGAGTCGATCGACATCCTCATCAAACACTTCACCGGCGTCAGCATGGCGGACCTGCTCGGACAACGCGGAGACAGCAGACCACTCTGCGACGAAGCAATGACCGCACGCGTCGAGCTCACCCTCGGCGGCTCAAATTAACATGCATTTCCCATCGAGCATCGCAGATCGGGTCAATTTTCAAGACCATTGATCCCTACATGAATACCATCGCAGCAATGAGCGATCAACACACAGAAACCGCAGCACCTGAGCAAGTCGAACCCCAAGACCTGCACCGACTCGAACTCCAACGACGCGCCAACCGCGATGAAGTCGCGGAGCTTGGACTATCTCCCTACGGCCATCGCACCGACGGACTCATCGCGCTCAAAGCAGCGCACGATACGTACGACGAAGCCGCGGATACTGCGAACAAAGAATCCAACCAAGCGCACAAAGCCGCGAAACGCGAAAATCCAGACGCGACTGATCTCCCAGAGATCGTTGACGATCGCCCACGCGTCAAGGTCGCGGGACGAGTCGTGCTCGCACGCGACAACGGCAAACTCATCTGGCTCAACCTCCGCGACTACACAAGCGACACCTTCCAGGTCGCTGTGTCCAAGCGCGATTGTGACGAACAAGGATTCGCGCTCGCGAAGAAGCTTGATGTCGGCGACATCGTAATCGCAGAGGGACCACTGAC
>JARGNC010000240.1 GCA_029212425.1 Phycisphaerales bacterium | reverse complement strand
TTCACCGCCGCCGACCAACCCGATTCGATACCGACACGAATCGCATCGCACACCGCCTCGGTATGCTCCGCAGACTCAAGCGCCTCGCGAGCATCGCCCAGCGCGTCTTTCATCTCATCTACATTCGTTTCATCAATACAGCGCGATGGTCGCCCGCTGCGAGCAGGTGTTTCCTGCGCCCCAACCCAAGCGCGAGCCGCGGGAATAAGCTCATCCGCAGCAGAAACCGTCACATCAAACAACCCCATCTCATCCGCCAGGTCAGACTTCATCGCCCGACCATTCGCTGTCGCGACAATTGCATCCGTCGCGTCAATCCGAGCAGGCAGCAAGTTCGTCCCACCCCACCCAGGACAGATTTTAAGCCCCGCTTCAGGAAGCCCGATCAAGAAAGGCTTCGCCTCCGGATCAATCAACCCCACCAACCCATCGCAGTGCATCGCGAGTTCAAGCCCACCCCCAAGCGCCACCGAATGAATCGCCGCAGCAGTGGGGCAAGGCAGATCCGCAATCCGCTGAAATACGCGAGCACCATACTCAAGGTACGCATGAAGCTCAGCGTCATCCATCGCCATAATCGCCTTCAGATCCGCTCCAGCAACAAACGCGCGAGGGGCAGACGATGCAAGCACAAACCCACCAAGATCCCTCGGCAGCGTATCAAGCGTCGCATCCAAACGAGCCAACAACGATTCATCAATCACCACCACAGGACGGCCCGGTTGATCCAATGTCAACACCGCAATCTCGGCACCATCAGCATTCGTGCTCAGCTCCACCGGCAGTAAATCTTGAACCACAGGAATGTCTCGCTCTTGCGGAGGAGTAGGCAGACCTATCAGTCCACCACCGCACGGATCCGCAGCTCCAGCGGTCAGACATCCTATGCAGCACAACCCCAAATAAACAGCAAAACACCCCGCCTACAGAGCCGATTCCACGCCTTGCGAAACTGTTTCAATCATCATTTTGCACGCTTCATCCGGGCCGATAACGACGCCTGCGCCTCAGCAGTCCCAAGCACTTGCGCGCTCAGCTTCGCCCCCTCAAGCACCATCCCCGCCTCGACCACACCATCAATCTTGTTGAGCAGCCCCTTGGTGGTCGCCAGTGCATGAGCACCGCCGCTCACCAGCCGCTCAACAATCTCATCCGTCAGCGCATCGAGCCCATCGCGATCCTCCGCGAGATGATCCACCAACCCGATCGCCGCCGCCTCAGCGCCCGACATGATCCCCCCCTTGAGCATCGCCGCGCGAGCGCGTCCCGCGCCCATCTTCGCGACCACCCAAGGCGCGATCACCGCCGGACACAACCCAAGATCCACCTCAGGGAACCCCAGCTTCGCATCCGCATGCGAAACACTCACATCACACACACAACTGAGCCCACACCCACCCCCAACCGCAGCCCCATTCACCTTCGCCACCGTCACCAACGGCAGCTCCCGAATCTTGATCGTCAGCTCCGCCAGATTCCGCAGCAAACGCCCCCCAAGCGTCTCCTCCCCCGACAACTCAACCAGCACGGCCTTCAAATCCATCCCCGCACAAAACGCCTTGCCCGCCCCCGTAATCACCAGCACCGAACACTCCGAGCCCCTGAGCGCATCCACATGCGCATGCATCGCCTCGAGCATGTCCAGGGACATCGAGTTCCGCGCTTCGCCGCGATTCATTACCAAAGTCGCAACCCGTCCATCAATCGTCAATGTCGCCAGTTCACTCATCGCAATACCTCATTCCTTCGATCCCCACAACGCTCCTAGCATCCGCCGCTCCTCATCACTCCCCACCCGCGAGAGCGACGCCTGCAATCCATCCCCACCAAGATCACTCGTCCCCCTCGTAATCAAGTTCACCAAACGCTTCGTCTCCCGCACCCCAGCGCCAGGCTTCGCCGCAAGCGACCGCGCCAGTTCCATCGTCCGCTCGCGAACGCCATTCGCATCCGCGACAACCTCATGCACCAACCCAATCTCAAACGCCCGCTGAGCGTCGATCAACCCCGGATCCAGCATCAGCGCCCGCGCCGGCCCAGCCGGGATCGAAGACATCAGAAACGCCGCCGATACCGCAGGGGATACCCCGATCTTCACCACCGGATACCCAAGCAGCGCCCCCTCGTCCGCAAC
The DNA here is from genome assembly GCA_029212425.1 of Phycisphaerales bacterium. Classification (GTDB taxonomy): domain Bacteria; phylum Planctomycetota; class Phycisphaerae; order Phycisphaerales; family UBA1924; genus UBA1924. The sequence continues at coordinate 421 of JARGNC010000240.1, read as the reverse complement.
GACCACATCCGCGCCCCCAAGCATCGCACACCCACCCGCGATCGCGCACCCATGCACACCCATCACGATCGGCACCGCCGCTTCGCGCATCGCAACGACACACTTCGACAACCCAGTCAACAGCGCCCGCATCGTCTCCCCCGATTCATCCGCTGCGCACGCCTTGAGATCAAACCCCGCGCAGAACACCTTCCCATCACCAAGCACCGCGATCGACCTCGTGTCATCACCAACACCCCGAACCGCCGACTCAAACGTCGTCAACATTTCAGGGAGCATCGCGTTGCGTTTCTCTCCCCGATCCAGCACAATCGTCGTCACCGATTTCTCCGTCGTCACGCGGATCATTTGATCAACCCCGAAGCAAACGCCGACGCCTCAACCATCATCCCGCGATCCACAGCAGTCTGGACACCCGCCT
>JARGNC010000030.1:14798-18853 GCA_029212425.1 Phycisphaerales bacterium | reverse complement strand
GCAAGGACGCAGCCGTGCCATATCTGTGGATCGGCGGCGAGTTTACAGAGGTCGGTTTGGAGGCCGTTGACGAGTTCTAATCCATAGCGTTGGTTGGGTGATGGGATCCCGTCGCGATACGCATGCTGGGCGGCTGCTTTGACTTCAACCCAACACGCATCCGAGGGGGGGCAGGTTGAGGAAGGGTCCCGCTCTGGAATAGTGACTCCAGCAAACAAGGTGTCCTGAGCGAGTGCAAGTTCTTTGAGTTCGAGGGCTGGATCGATCAGCTTCATTGTGGGGTTTGGTGTTAATACGAAATCGCAACGCTGACGATGTGTGGGTTTGGTGTAGGCATCTCCATCGGATGGATAATGTGCTTCACGATGGACGCCAAAGCTCGACTCAGTGAACGCATCATCAATCAGGGCATGGAGTTGCAGTTCGGTGAGCGAGTCGATCCCTCGGACGGCTTGCTCTTGGTCGAGCTCTTTGGCACGCTTGGCAAGCGAAGTGATCGCGGCACAAAGAATGTCGTCGTAACTCGGTGGCATACAGAAGCGTACACCGAGGCGGGGTTGCTTGCAATTCTGCCTCCAATATGCGAGTATGGGACTTCAATCACTGCTCGGGGCACATTTGTACCAGCTTCGACCCTCAACTCCACCAATTTCGGGGACCGCATGGCACTCAACGACATTATCAACTCGATCAATGGGATCCTGTTTTCACCTTTGACTGTGTACGCATTGCTCTTGACCGGGCTTGTATTCACCGCATGGTCAATCTTCGGACAATACAGGGCTCTGACGCATGGCGTGGCGATTGTCCGCGGCAAATACGACGATCATGATGATCCAGGGGCGATCAACCACTTCCAAGCATTGTCCGCGGCGTTGTCCGCAACAGTCGGACTTGGGAACATCGCGGGTGTTGCGATCGCAGTAGCGCTTGGTGGTCCAGGAGCGATTTTCTGGATGTGGGTGATCGGTATTCTTGGGATGGCAATCAAGATGACCGAGGTGACTCAGTCGATGCTGTTCAGAAATACGGATGATCCGGAGAACCCGCACGGTGGTCCGATGTTTGTTGTGAAAGAGGGGTTCAAGCAGTGGGGGATGGCTCCCATTGGTGCGATCATTGGTGCGATCTTCGTGGTTACGCTGATTATCTCAGCGATCACAGGCGGGAACATGTTCCAAGCATGGAATGTCGCTGATATCACATTTACATACTTTGGCATTCCACAGGTGGTGACTGGTATTGTGCTCACGCTGATTGTGGGCATGGTGATCATCGGTGGTATCAAGCGCATTGGTGCGGTTGCAGGGAAGATTGTGCCGTTCATGTGCGCGATGTATGTCATCGCAGCGTTGGTGGTCTTGTTCGCGAACTTCAGCGACATCCCTGCGATGTTCATGCTCATTGTCAAATCTGGGCTTGGGATTGATTCCCCTGATCCATACGGCGCGTTCCTTGGTGGAACTTTTATCTATGCAGCAATGTGGGGCGTGAAGCGGGCGTTGTTCTCATCGGAAGCTGGCCAGGGTTCCTCACCAATTGCTCACTCCGCGGCGAAGACTGATGAGCCGGTACGAGAAGGCATCGTTGCGGGGCTTGAACCGTTTATTGACACGATCGTGGTCTGTACGCTGACCGCTCTTGTGATCCTTTCAACTGGCGCTTATAACCGCAGTGCAGAGTCGGACTTTGCTGGAATCGAGAGTGTCCAGATTGTGCAAGCGGTTGATTCCGATACTGGTGCTCCGATTGCCGACACTTGGACTCTTGAGACGCAGCCGCTGCCTCGGATGAGTGCAGAATCGCGTGTGATCCGCCAGACTCCTGAGCACGGTTCAGGTTGGCGTGCAGGCGAGACTGTGTTCTTCGTCGTCGCGGCGGATGTTGATCCGAATACTGGGCGCGATCTTCGAAAAATTAGCGGTACGGTGAATGTCAATGAGAACGACGAATGGGTCGTGTCATGGAACTCGCTTGAATCGGTGATGAAACCCCATTTCAGGGTGCATGCAGAGGACGGATCTGTGGATCTCGGCGTCTATGGTGATTATTCGGGTGCGTCGATGACGGCGTACGCGTTTGATCGACAGTTCCCAGGGCTTGGTAAGTGGCTCGTTTCGATCGCTGCGTGGTTGTTTGCGATTTCGACCATGATCTCATGGTCATACTACGGTGAGCAAGGGATCTACTACTTCGGGACCATGTTTGGCGGCGGGAACGGACCGAAGACGAAGTCTGCCGTGTTTATCTACAAGATTATTTACTCATTGTTGATTCTGATCACGACCATTCTTGCGATGCCGTTGTTCGGCCCCGACAAGAAAGCATTTATTGCAACTGACCACGAGCTCGACATGTGGACGACGCTCGGGCTGGGTGTGATGCTTGTTGCGAATATCCCCATCATGTGGCTCTTTGGCGCCAAGGCGATGAAGGCGTATCACGAGTACAACAAACGCCTCAAGAACGGCGAGTTGGATTCACACAGTGCGCCTCCGATTGTTGATGTGGTTGAAGGCAAGGATGTCGAGTAAGCTTGGAATTAGTGCGACATCTGCATCGCGATTGCGATGGTGAGTGCCCAAATTGAAAGACCGACTAGGACCCGGGGTTGCACCCGGGTCTTTTTATGGTTGAAATCTGATTTCATTCTGGAAAGCATTTTGGCATGTGCTGAAGTGAATGGAGAATCCAAATCCGATTCGTGCATGATTTCGATGATCTGTTCGATCATTGATTCTGAGAGTCCGAGCTGTTGTCCTATTTGGATCAGCTCTTTGTGATCTCGCTTGATCAAGCCACAAGGTCGGCATTGTCGCCGAGTTTGGACCATGACCGCAATGATGTGTGCTGGGTTGCTGGGTTCAGCGGCGTGGGTGTTTGTAGCGCTGCCAGCGTCCGAGAATTGTTTCGGGTTGTTGAATGCGGACAACATCGTCGATGATTCGTCGATTTGAGACATCACATCAGGCACGCTGAAGGTGGATTGGTCATCAGATCTTCGCATATGGAGACAGGTGCATATTGGGTGCCAACGGAGTGCGTATTGTTGATTCTTTGGTCGTGATACTCCGATACTGGGTGTATTGATTGTCATACGATTTTTGGTATAGAAGCTTTGGAGATCGATTTGAGTGCTGAAGAACAACGGATGTCATTGCCCAGTATTCAAACCGGCAAAGAGGCTGATGCGGTCTTTGAGTCTTTGCTGAAACTCTCGAAGCAGGGGAAACTGGCTGGGTATGCGCACGAGAGCGGTGCGAAACATGCCGTCGTTGATGCGCACGGGAACCCATTTGATTCGGATTTGGTGATTGAGTACGCGGACGGTGAAATCCGGTTGAATCTGATGGTGCGGAAGAAGATGCCTGCAATCTTTATGGCATTACTGTTGATTACCGTTTGGCCGGGTTTGCCGTTAACGGATTCGTTTCTGTACAGCTTTGGATGGTACGAACGGTTGATGGGTGAATCGATTCAGACTTGGATGTGGTATCTGCCTTTGACGATTTTACCGATTCCGTTTGTGTGGAAATCTTCGATCAAGAAGTCGCGTGTTTCAGCGCGTGAACATGCGATGGAAACAGTTGAGAAAATCAAAGCCGTGACGACTTAAGACTTTCGTATCCATTCTTCTTCAAGCTCGTCAAGCTCGGCTCTGCATTCATCTCGATCGGTTGTGACCTTGTTGGCGTGTTCGATGTCTTTCCAGATGTCCGCGTCGTTGAGTTGAGCGTCTAGATTTTTGAGTTTGATTTCTAGATCGGTCATGCGTTCTTCAATTTGATTGATCGGCATCCATGAGAACTTAGATTTTTTGATTGTTGGCTGTTGCTTTGGGCTTTCGATTCGTGTTTCAATCGTCGGCTCTTTCGTCGGGGAAGGCTTCGGTTGTTTTTGAGTTGTTTGTTGTGGTTTGGTCTGAGCTTGAATCAGGATTTGCCATTCGGAGTAGGTTCCCGCGAAGACTTCTGTGTTGCCCTTCCCATCGAGGATGATGAGGTGATCGCAGACGGCGTCGATGAGTGCTCGGTCGTGAGAAATGAGGATGGCGG
>JARGNC010000030.1:0-14773 GCA_029212425.1 Phycisphaerales bacterium | reverse complement strand
TTGTTTTGCCGGTCTTTGGATCGTGAGATGTGCGTGCGAAGGTAGCTTCGAGGCGTTCGGCGGAAGGGATATCGAGGTGGTTTGTAGGTTCGTCGAGGACGAGCAGGTTCTTTGCGCTTGCTAGGAGTCCAGCGAGGACTGCTCGAGCTTTCTCGCCTCCAGACATGGACTGGAGTTCGCGTTGTTGGTCCTCTCCAGAAAATAAGAACGCGCCGGCAATCGTGCGAGCTTCGAGTTCCGTCAGTGTCACGGCTTCTTCGGTATTCTTCTTGACAGTGTCTTGGATGTGTCTGAAAACGGTTTTGGACATATCCACATTGTCGTGTGTTTGGGTGAAGTGGCCTATGTCGAGGTTGGTGCCGAGTTTGATTGTGCCGGAATCTACATCTTGTTCGCTGAGCAGGCATCGGATGAGTGTGGATTTTCCGGCGCCGTTTGGTCCGATGATTCCCCAGCGTTGTCCGCGCTCAACGCGGATATTGAGATCATGGAAGAGCTTTTTGTCTGTGCCGTCGTCGTTCTTGTACTTCTTGGAGAGCGATCGTGCGGCAATGATGATGTCGCCTGCTCTTCTAGATTTTGGTAGTGATAGTCGGAGCGAATCGAGTTCGAGTGGTCGTTCGATTGTTTGCGTTTTGGCGCGGTTCAAGCGCGACTCACGCCCCTTCGCTTGCTTTGCACGCTGTCCGGCTTTGAAGTGGGCGATGAACGCTTCTTCGCGTTTGAACTCGGCCTTCTGTTTTTCGTATGCACGCATTTGGACCATGCGTCGCTCGGTTCGTTGCTTGCGGAACGCGGCGTAGTTTCCGGGGTACTCGATCAATCTTGCCTGTTCGACTTCGATGATGCGATGGACCACACGATCGAGCATGTAGCGATCGTGACTGATGAGTACGACAGCACCGTTAAACTCATCGCGAAGAAACACTTCGAGCCATTCTCTGCCTTGGATGTCGAGGTGGTTGGTTGGTTCGTCGAGGAGCAGCACTGATGGGTTCTGGAGCAAGAGTTTGCCCAGTGCGACGCGTGCTTTTTGACCGCCTGACAGGTTGGGAACTTTGATTTCGAACTGTGCGTCTGTGAATCCTAAGCCGTGGAGGATTTGATCGACTTTGTGATCGTTGACGAGTCCTCCACTCGCTTCGATTTCGTGCTCGATTCGGGTTTGTTCTCTGAGCAGCCGATCGAGTTCGTCTTGATCTGCGTTCGCCATTTTGTCGAATATTTCGTGGAGCTTTGCATCCAGTTCTTTGATGTGATCAAAGGCGCTCGCGACCGCTTGTCGTAGTGTGTGGTTGGGATTGAGTTCTGGGTTTTGGTGGAGGTACCCGATCGTGGCTTTGTTTGCGGAGATTGAGCCGTCGGTTGGATTGAGCACACCTGCAAGAATTTTGATCAGTGTGGACTTGCCGCAACCATTTCGACCGACAATTCCAACGCGTTCACCCGGCTCTACGGTGAGCGAGACGCTGTCGAGGATGATGTCATCGCCGAACTGGAGGGATATGTTGGTGGCACTCAGGATGGGCATGGACTGGGAGTGTACTAGCTCAGACCGAAAAAACGACGATGATGGGCGAGAATTTCGTCTGCGATGAGTTCATCCGGCGTGTCTTCCCAGACACCTTCGTCGAAGCACCCACCCAGCACCAGTGCGTCTTCGCGAGGGAACATGTACTTGTATCCATCATGGATGATGTATCCCAAGTCCTGCGGCTCCATATGAACGAGAATACCCCTCGCGGGATACAGCGATTGATCGTCAAAGAGCGATCTTGATCCGAGCGCTAGACAGTTGACGATCGTTGGTTCTTGGAGATGCTCAAGTTCTTGTCGGTCTGTAAATGATCTGGACTGGATTTCGACTCCCGCGTTTGCAAGATCTTCGATGAGTGTGTTGAGGAACCTGTGGGTATGGATGAAGGTTGCGTTGAAGGTCCGGCCAGATCTTGGTGGTCCTGGGATTGGGAGCAGATCGAGATCGGTGGGCGGGGCGATGGTGCCGTTGGTAAAGAGGAACTCAGAATCAGCTGCGAATGCGGGTTCGTAAACCGGTAAGTCTTGAATTCCATAGCGTGCTTGATCGAGCTGATCCAGTGCGTGCTTGGAGTCGGTGAGGATATTGAGGAATCGTTCATGTCCAATATCGGGATGCTCGGTTTCGATTCCTACAGGAAGAAAGAGTGCGCCAGCGAGGGCGCTGAGGGTCTCTGTGCCCGATTTTTCGGCGTATATGGTGACCTTGCGTCCTCTGAGCGAGAGCTCGCGAGCGGTCGTGAGTCCGACCACGCCTGCTCCCAGAATCGCGATCTGTGCATCTGCTTCGCTGCATTGTTCGAGGAGGTCTGCTGCAGCGATCGCTGTTCCCATAGAGAGGGTGATGCCACAGCCACCGTGGCCGTAGTTGTGGATGAGGGTTTTGGAGCCGAGTTGTTGGGCTTCGAGGCGGAGTCCACCGTGTCTGCACGGGCGGATGCCTGCGACGATCCTGAGGATGCGTTCATCGCTGAGATCGGGGGCTTGAAACTGCGTTGACTGGGCCATTGCGTACCTCGTTGTGTAGTTTAGCGCTTTGGAGTTGTTTGGCCATAGAATCCTGCATGAGTCTCTCACCACAGAATGCAGCGAATACCCCCGAACCGACCTTGACTGAGCCGGTCACGCTCAAGACCCTCAAAGCGATGACGCATCGGAACGAGGCGTTCGCGTGTCTCGCGTGTTACGACGCGACCACCGCTCGATGGCTTTCAAGAGCAGGGGTGCCGGTGTTGCTTGCTGGAGATTCTGCGGCTCAGGTGATGTTGGGATTCGAGCGGACGATTGATATGCCGCTGGACTTTGCGATTCAGATTACCGCTGCGGTGAAGCGCGGCGCCCCAAGATCACTTGTGATGGCTGACATGCCGTTCATGAGTTATCACCGATCCATCGATGAAGCGATGGGGAACGCCGGGCGGTTTATGACCGAGGGCATGGCGGATGTGGTGAAGCTGGAAGCGGACGAAACGCAAGCTGGGATTGTTGATCGGCTTACTCGTGCTGGAGTGCCAGTATGTGCGCATGTGGGGTGCAAGCCGCAGACAAGTTCTGTGACTGGGGGACCTGTCGCTGCTGGTCGGACAGCGAATGAACTCGATCAAGTCGTGCGGGATGCGATTGCGCTTCAGGATGCTGGAGCGGTACTTTTGCTGATTGAAGCGGTGCCGGACGAAGTGACGAAACAAGTCATGGAAGTTGCACAAGTCCCGGTCATTGGAATCGGAGCGGGCACAGCGTGTGACGGTCAGATACTTGTGGTGAATGATCTCATTGGATTGACTGACTTCCCACCTCGCTTTGCTGAGCCCGTTGCGGCGGTCGGAGATGAGCTCCTTCGCGCTGGTAAGCAATGGGTTCAGAATGTCAGAGACGGCTCGATCGGCGGAAAGCGGTATTCGATGCGGATGGGCGAATCAGAGAAGGTCGGGAGAAATGCCGAGAACGATTCTGGGCGCGTATCAAATCAATCTTGAAAGTTGTTTCTACCTGGGTCTTGGAGTACTGAGCTATGCGAAAGTTTGTGACTATTGCGCCAGCATTGATCGTTCTCATGGTTGTAGCGGTGATGCTCTTTGTCGTTCCGCAGTTGATGGATCGTTATGCTGTCGCTCAGCAAGGGGCTCGAATATCTGTTGCTCGCAATGTGCTTGCAGAGGATGACATCCTGCGCCGGATGGATCGCGCGATTTCCGCGATTGGTGACGCGATCGAACCGACTGTGGTTCATATTGAAACGCAACCGGTCAATGGTTCCAGCGGGTTGTATTCGAGTGGGGCAGGGTGGATTTATGACAACAAGGGACACCTCATTACCAATGCGCATGTGGTCAAATCCGCTTCGGAGGTGTCAGTTGAGTTTTACAACGGCGGGATTGCGCGTGGAAGAGTGATCGGTTCGGATATTTATACCGATATTGCTGTGATTGCTGTAGACGCATCGCACACGAATTTTCCTGCTATGCGTGCAGCAGAGCGTCTACCTCGAGTTGGTGAGCGTGTCTATGCGTTTGGCTCACCGTTCGGCTTCAAGTTTTCGATGTCTGAGGGGATTGTTTCAGGTCTGGGGCGTCAAGCGCAAGGGGGACGACTGGTTGGTGGGTATACAAACTACATCCAGACCGATGCGGCGGTCAATCCCGGAAACTCCGGGGGGCCGTTGGTGAACACCGATGGTCATGTGATCGGTATGAATGTTGCGATTGCGACAGCCGCGAGTACTGTTGGATCTAACCCCGAAGATTCGGGTGGAGATTCTGCAGGTATCTCGTTTGCGATTCCGCTTGGTACGATCGAACCGATTGTTTCACAAATCATCGAGCATGGATCTGTTTCTCGTGGCTATATGGGGATCAGCTACGATGGATCTGCACAAGGTCGAATCGGTGTCGAGACATCATCAGGGGAAACCGTTTATGGGATTTTGATCAATGGTGTTGAAGAGGGTGGTCCATCAGATCGAGCGGGAGTCGTTGCATCAGATGTCATTCTCAAGGTTCAGGGTTCTCCGGTGACCAATGCGGAGGCCTTGTCGTCTTTGATCAGTTCCCAGCGTGCTGGTGAACCGATTACTTTGGAGTTGTTTCGTGATGGGGATGTCATTGAACTGGAGGTGACATTAGACAAAATGCGCCCAGAGGTGCTCGCACGCAGGCTTGCAGAGCCAATCCAGTTGCAGATGGGTGCGTTGTTCAGTGAATCGCAAAACGGAGTACTTGTGTTCCGAATTTGGCGCGGATTTCCTGCGTCGATGTCGGGGCTTGTCGAGGGCGATGTGATTACTTTGGTCAAAGGGCAACGGTTTTCTGAGATCAGCCAGTTCTTTGTACTTCTCGCGGATTCAGGATTCTTGGCAGGTGACGCTGTCCCAGTTACCGTGCGTCGGGCTGACGGTTCAGTGGTCGATTTGGAGATCCAGGTTCGGTAATCGATGATTGCTGGTAGTGTGTACTTATGAGTGAATGGGCTGGTCAGTCTGTGTATGTCATGGGGCTCGGCCGATTCGGTGGGGGAGTTGGTGTGAGCCGATACCTTGCATCACAGGGGGCAAGTGTGCTCATCGGTGATCGTGGAGATCCTGATGGGTTGACGGACGCGATCGGGCAGATGCAAGACCTGATTGATGCAGGCGATGTTCGGCTTGCTCTGCGAGAGCACACGCTTGACGATCTGAATGGGATTGACACGCTGGTGGTCAATCCTGCTGTTTCCAAGCCTTGGGAGAACAGCTTCATCTGCGAGGCCCGCTCGCGTGGTATTTCGATAACGACCGAAATTGAGATTGCTTGGAAACAAATCGATTCTTCGAATGTGATTGCAGTCACCGGTTCTGCAGGGAAGAGCACGACCAGTGGAATGATTCATCATGCGTTGCGCGAGCTCGAATTTGAGACGGTGCTTGGTGGGAATATCGGCGGGTCGTTGCTGACAGTTATCGATCGAATTTCAGATGATTCCATCGTCGTAATTGAGCTATCGAGCGCGATGTTGTATTGGCTTGGAGATTCTGGTGCGTTTGAGAATGCTCCGCCGCGTGTTGGTTGTGTGACCAACTGCAATCCCAATCATCTCGATTGGCATGGTACTTCGGAGCATTATGAGCAGTCTAAGCGAGTGCTTGCGAAGCATGCGCAGCATCTGATTGTTGGACCTGAGCTTGTTGATTGGAGACTTGATGCATGTGCTGTACGCTCTGAAGATGCAGTACATGGATGTTTCGTTCCTGGTCAGCACAATGGTTTGAATGCTGCGATGGCTGTTCGTGCAGTTTGTGTTCATCAAGAAGTTGATGAATCCCGCGTGACCGATGCTGTTCGTGGGTACAAGGGTTTGCCTCATCGTTTGGAGCTTGTACATGAAGCGGACGGCGTACGGTTTTTCAATGACTCGAAATGTACTGTGCCAGGTGCGACGATTCTTGCTGTTGAGGCGATTGAGAAGCTGGTTGACCGATCCAGGATTCATCTCATCGTTGGTGGGTACGACAAGGGGAGTGATTTGTCGCCTATTTCGATGCTCAGCGAGCACATCGCGGGGCTGTATGGCATCGGTGACACGGGCGAAGGCGTTGTTTCTGCATCAACGGGTTTTGCAATGAACTGTGGGAGTCTTGATGTAGCAATGAAAGCGATCAGTGAACGGGTGCAACAGGGGGAGGTTGTCCTGCTTTCGCCGGGGTGTGCGTCATGGGATCAGTTCGCGAACTATGAGGAGCGAGGCAATCGGTTTGCGGAGCTTGCGCGAATCATCCGGAGTCAAAAAGTATGAGCGTGTTGTTGATCATGATGCTCGCATTTCGTGTTGGAGATCCGGTTGAGATGCTTCCTGGTGTTTGGGTGAGCGAGTCAGTTGTAGAAATTGATGCTTCTATCGCGATGGATTGTCATCACCCTGAAACGCCTGATGTGTATCTTGAAATGATGGTTACTGGACCAGATACACGCGAGCATGAATCACTTTTGGTCAGTGATGTAACTCCTGCAAACTTGCATGCAGGATTGCTCGCGGCGGGCTTTGTGCCTGGTTCGCCAATCCGCTTTGAAGACCAGCATCGGGTCCCGGCTACTGGAGATGGGGTTCTTGTTGAAACGAGATTGAGCGATACTGATGAATGGGTTGAGCTTGCGTTGTGGGTCGTTCATGTTGAGAACGGATCATCCGTCACGCTTGATACTGGATGGGGCGGTCTTGTCTTTGCGGGTTCATCGGTGAATGAGGCAGGTGTGTATGCAGCAGATCGCGAAGGAGCATTGGTTTCGTTGACGCCTTGGGGGTTTGAAACCGTTTCGCCTGTTTGGGTGGTTTCTCCAGACGCTTCGATTGACGAACCGGTTTGGATTGCGAACCGAGAACTGGTCCCAGAAAAAGGTCAAGAGGTTCGGGTTCGCTTTCGGAGAGTTGAAGCGGAAGACGATCAGGAGCTCGCCAATCCAGCAACTCTAGTGGAGTGATTACATCAACCAGATCGGATCCATATCGATGATGGTGGATGCATCGGATTTGAGCAAGCCTTGTTCTCGTAACGCGGCGATTGGCTTTTGAATGAACATTGAGTTTGGCGCGACAATCTCTATTCCCCAACGGCATTGATTCGAGATCCGAGCGATGGTGCATTCCATCGGGCCTTCAATGGTGACGCTAGGGTCTGCGAGCTCAACAAGTGAATCCGCTATTTGAGTAGCTCTTTCCTTTGCTTTCGATTGTTCTGGGGCGCGGCAGATGATTCTTGCCATACGCGTAGCGGGAGGGAGATCGCAAGACTTTCTTGTTTGGAGTTCAAGGTCTGCAAACTTCGGGTAGTTGTGTTCCGATGCGAGGATGATCGCGGCGTTGCGAGGGTTCATTGTTTGGACCACAACCCGGCCTGGGGTGTGAGAACGGCCTGCACGACCAGCGACCTGAGCGATGAGTTGAAATGTTCGTTCTTCTGCACGGAAGTCTGGAATCGAGAGCGAGGTGTCCGCGTTGAGAATGCCAACGAGCGTGACATTCGGGAAGTCGAGCCCTTTGGCAATCATCTGCGTGCCGAGCATGAGTTTGATATCACCTCGTGAGAATCGGTCGAGGATCTCAAAGTAGTCAGATGGTCTGGTCATGGTGTCAGAATCAACACGAACGAAGTTCTCTCCGAGCGTGAGATTTTGTTGATCGCCCAGACGCATGATGATCTCATCCTCGGCACGCTGGGTGCCAACGCCGATCTGAACGATGCCTTTGCCGGTCATCGGGCACACGGTCGGGATGAGTTGCTCACTCAAACAGTGGTGGCAGCGGACAAAGCGTTTGCCTCCACTGGTGCGGACTCTGGATTTATGGACAACCATGGTCGCGTCGCACTGGTCGCATTCAAGCTTCCAGTCACAGGTCGGGTCCGCACTTGCGACTACCGAAGCGTACCCGCGGCGGTTGAGTAGGAGGATTGCTTGTTCGCCTCGATCAAGCGTTTCGTTGATGCAGCGTTCAAGAGTCGATCCGATGATCGGGAATGCAAGGGACTTTCCAGATTGTGAACGGATGGTGTTGGATTGATCCTTCGCAAGATCAACGATCTGAACCTTTGGAAGCGATCCTACTCCTGCTCTGTGGGTGATCGACCAGAGTGTATAGCGACCGTTGCGTGCGTTGGACCAGCTTTCGAGTGATGGGGTTGCTGAGCCGAGGATGACGGGGCATTTGGCGTAAGCACCCAGCACGATTGCGCTGTCGCGTGCGTGGTAGCGTGGGGCGCGATCTTGTTTGTAGGAACTGTCGTGTTCTTCGTCGACGATCACGACTCCGAGGTCTTTGATTGGTGCGAAAATAGCTGAGCGAGGGCCGATGACAACCCTGGCTTCATTGTGTTCGACGAGTGACCATTGCGCATTGCGTGCACCAGCGCTGAGACCTGAGTGAAGCAGGGCAACCCCGGCATCTTTGAATCTTGCGACAAAGCGTCCCGCGGTTTGAGGTGTGAGTGCAATTTCAGGGACCAGCACCAACGCGGTCTTTCCAGATGCGATGACTTGCTCGATGATCCGCATGTAGACTTCTGTCTTTCCGGACCCAGTAATGCCATGGATGAGATGGGTGCCGGATTGGTTGAGCGTGTTGGAGATTCCGTCGACAACGAGTTGTTGTTGTGGGTTTAAGCTGGGGGCGTGGTGATCGCTTGGATTCTCGAGAAGATTGAAGACCGATGGTGTGCGGATGACTTCCTGTGATGATTCGACCAGTATCCCGGCATCTCTGAGTTTGTGAATTGGCGCAATGGATCGGGCGTGGATCGACTCCTTCAGCTTGCCTTTCTCCATTGGAAAGCATGCAGCATCAAGCTTCCTGATCGCCTCTAGTGCTTCGCGAGCGGTGGGGGGGAGTTTGGGGATCGGATCCGGGAGAGGGTCTACGAGGTTGAGAGTTTGTATTGTCCGCTTGCCGGTCTGTTGTTTCACCGCTTTCGGGATCGCGGCGACGAGGACCACGCCCAAAGGACATGCGTAGTACTTTGCGATCCATTTGCAGAGCTTGAGTTGGAGGGGGGCGATCGAGACGGGGGTGGTGGAGAGCACGGCTTTGACTTTGGAGACTTGGAAATCAGCCGCGAGGTCTTCATTGCCTATTTCTACGACGAATCCATCGGTTGGGGTGTTTGTGCGCCCGACTGGGACGATGACCCTTTGGCCGAGATTGACATCTTCATCGGTTCGGTAGGTCAGCCCCTCGCTTCGATCGAGTCCACGCTCGATGACCACGCGGACAAAGGTCTTTCCGGTGTAGGTTTGAGCTTGGAGCGACGAAGAATGTTCGTCGTTGATATCTGGATGGAAGGGCAACATGGACATTCGATTCCTACACTGTATTCACCATGACCCACTCCACAGAACCCAAAAGAGTCCGACTGGCGTTGTCTACTGGTGAAATTTTCGAGGGGTACAGTTTCGGGGCTCCAAATGGGGGCGAGGGGGAAGTCGTTTTTAATACTGCGATGAGCGGATATCAAGAGTCGCTCAGCGACCCTTCCTATACAGGGCAGATTCTGGTTCAAACAGCTCCGATGATCGGCAATACAGGAATGAATGCTCGGGACATGGAATCTGGCAAAATCCAGGTCGCTGGCATGGTCGTCCATGAGTATGTCGATGAATACTCGAACTATCGCAGCGCTGACACACTCGGATCGCGACTCAATGAATCAGGAATCCCAGGTATCTACGGCGTTGATACTCGAGCCATCGCGACGATTCTGAGATCCGAAGGGGCCGTCCAAGGGGTAATCTCGTGTGATGACTCGCTATCTGACAATGAACTGGTGCAACAAGCAAGATCAGCCAAATCAATGTCGGGGACCGATTATGCGTCTGGTGCAGGTTCGAGCGAGGTTCGTGATTGGGATGCGTCCAGTGGATCGTGGGGTCATTTAGACACAGATTCTAACGGCAATCAAGCGATCTCAATAGGACTCATCGATTGTGGCACCAAGGACAATATTCTTCGATGCCTTGTAGATGTCGGTTGTAAACCGATTGTTCTACCGATAACCACGACAGCAGATGAGATTCGAACATTGCTGATGGAGGGCAAGATCAATGGCGTGTTCTTGTCCAACGGGCCTGGTGATCCTGCTGCACTCACGGATCTCATCTCATGCGTCCGAGAACTGGTAACAGATGATCGTTTGGCTCGCTTCCCGATCTTTGGGATCTGTCTCGGACACCAGATTCTTGCTCTAGCGCATGGGGCATCTACTTATAAGCTGAAGTTCGGGCATCGCGGCGTCAATCATCCGATCGTGGAGCTTTCAACTGGTCGAGTGGGGATCACGAGCCAAAACCATGGATTCGCTGTCGATCCCGATTCATGTGTGAATGTTGGGTTGAGAGTGACTCACCAGCACTTGAACGACGACACGGTTGCGGGGCTATCGCGTGATGATCGTCCGATTGCAGGAATGCAGTACCATCCTGAGGCGTCTCCCGGCCCTCACGATGCGAGTGATTTCTTCAATCGGTTTGCTGAGGCGGTCCGTGGGCTGGAAGCGTCGGTTTCGTGATAACGAAACGAGAAAACGGGCTTTCTAGGCGGGAAATGGCGTGTGGATATCGGGGCTATTTCGCACAATTCTGATGAAATTCAGGTCTTGACCTCTTGCATTCTGCGCTAGACCCTGTATATTCGGATATGTACCACTCTGTTTGGGGTACATGTATGTATTAGCCGTACGATCTCCGTTGTATGCGGAGGTACCGCGCATAAGGTCAATCTGTCAGGCACCGTCGTGGGGTCTGTCTAGAGCCTGGGTAGAGAGAGAACCCGATTGCGGTCACGATGTGTTCGGCCTGCAGTATGACTTGCGTCATTCTGCACGAATTTGTTCGACTCTATGTACCCGTTCTGGTACATGGTTACGAGTTGTGGTCCACATTTAACTTGATAGAGGAGCTTTCCATGAAGGCGAAAAATGCACTTAGCTTGGCTCTCGCTGCTGGTATTGCCAGCACCGCAGTTGCTAACAACACACCAACGAAGCTTGATCCAACCGCTGGCAACATCCGCCACGCTGGTCACATCTACTTCAACATCGCAACCGGCGAAAAGATCACCACCCTGATCAACGTCGGCGATACCCAATCACCAGTCGTTGGCGATCCTGGTTCCGAAATCTGGATCGCAGACACCGGCAACCAGTGTGCAGACACCGGTTACTCAACCAGCTACTTCTTCGGTCTTGACGACCCAACCGGTACCACTTCGCTGGCACTCAACGCAGTCAGCTTTGACTGGGGCGATATCGCATTCAACTCAGTTGTTGACTGTGTACAGGTTCACTGGCTCGCAAACCACGAAGACACTGACACCGACGGCGACAGCGTTGCTGACGGTGTTGATGGTCTCGCGGCGACCTGGACTTACTGGGACGGCATGAACGGCCGCTCACCACAGCTCGATTCGATCGCTATGCCAGTCATCGCTTTCGGATTCTTCAGCCTTCCAGGCGAGTTCCCAGTTGACACCGCAACAGTTCCACTGTGGACTGCTGACGTCGACCTCGGTGGCTCGTTCGGCACTTCGCTGACCTTCGAGCTCGGTGACAACGACTCAGACCTCCAAGGTGCTGCAGTCCACAACGCTCGTATGGACTTGAACGACCTTGACTCTGACTCGGTCCCCGATATCGATCCAGACGGCGACGGTCTTGCTGACTGGGGCTGGTCAATCCAGTTCAACCAGCCAGGTACTGTTGACGTTGATAACGCTGACAGCGACTCAGACAGCCAAACTGGTATCGATGGTGACATCGGTGCAGTGAACACTGCTGGTATCGTCTTCGGTTCACCAACTCCAGGTCACGCAGAGTTCGACTCGATCGCTGCGTCATGGAGCTGGGTCTCCGACGGTCCTACCGCTGGTGCAACTGAGGACGCATTCGCTCTCGGTACTTCATCGCTCCCAGCTGGCGGCGACATCACCATCGCTGGTACCTTCTGGTTCGGTGGCCTTGACTGTACTGCAGGTTCGACCACTGGTTACAACCCAGCGTCGCACTTCCAGACTGTTCTTTACGGTCCAGCAACTGTGAACCCATGTCCTGCTGACCTCGCTGGTAACCCAGACGGCTCACCAGACGGTTCATACAACTTCCTTGACGTGTCGGCGTTCCTCACCCTCTTCGGTGCAGGCGACCTCGCAGTTGACTTCGCTGGTAACCCAGACGGTTCACCAGACGGCGCACTCAACTTCCTCGATGTGTCCGCATTCCTTACCATCTTCGGTATGGGCTGCCCATAATCGGGTGATCTGAAGAGTTACTCTTCTACAAATCAGAGCCCCCGGCACTTCGGTGTCGGGGGCTTCTTTTTTTGGATTGAACTTGTTCAAACTGACATTCAGACACTGCCGAGATAACGCTCGACTTCCTGAGATAGGGGCAGCTTGAACCGACTAGCAGGTAGTGGGGGGGATCTGAGATTGGTCTTTAAACCTTGGCTTTGAGCCATCCGCCTTGGAAGAAGCGGAGTGCAAAGATGATGCCTCTGAGGACCATCTCGCTGCACAAACCGATCCATAGAGCGACCAGCCCCGACTCGATACCAAATGTGGTGTGGAGAAGGTCAGGATTCTTGAGGATCCCTCCGCCGAGGAACTCTGGGATCGGGATGTCCACGCCTGAGAGGATGTATGCGATTGGTAGGCGGAGTGCGTAGGTTGCCGTCCAAGTGAGCGCCATGACGACCTTGACATCTCCAGCTCCACGCATTGCGGATCGGAAAACGATTGAGATGGCAAAGGGAATCTGCACGATGCCGCAGATGATGAGGAGTTGTGGCACGAGCTCTTGATGAATCGGTTGGTCAGAGAGTAGGGCGGTGATCTGGTGCGGGATCAGGATAAACGCTGCGCCGATGAGTCCCATGATCGATGTCGCGATCATTGTGCAGCGGAAAACCGCCTGCTTTGCGAGATCGGGGCGTTTCATGCCAAGATACTGACCAGCGAGCGTGGCGGCTGCAATTCCCATTCCGAAACCTGGCATGAAACTAAACGCTTCGATGCGGATCCCGATGATGTGCGCGCCGAGTAATCCGTCAGTATTGAGCTGTACGGTCAAGAAACCAACAAAGAGGATGATGAAGAAGTTGCCGATCCAGAGGCCGAAAGTTTCGAGGAAGTTCGGGATTCCCAGGCGGACGAGTCTCCAGATTGTGATCCTATGAAGTCTCATCCGTGACGGTTTGAGCTTGATTGACCACTTTCCTGAGCGTGCCATGTGGACGATGTATGCGGCACCAACGATGTCTCCTGCTACAGTACCGATTGCGATGCCGGTGATTCCGAGATTGAGTTGGAGCGGGGAAGTTAAGCCGTAGATCGTGATACCTGAGAGTCCCCAGCTTGCGATGATGTTGACGATGTTTCGTGCGATCATCGCTTTGAGAGGAGAAATCGAGTCTCCTGCACCTCTTGAGCATGCGATCATCCCGAACAGAACTGATGCCATCGGAACGCCGAGGGCGATGATTGTCATGTACGAGATAAAGAAGTCGGACGCTTGTTCTGACATGTTCAGCAAGTTGGCGACTGCTGGGACAATCAGCCAAATGCCAACTCCAACGAATACGCCCAGGATTGCGGCGAGGGTCATTGTTTGGCCCAACACGGTGTTGGCGACGCCCATTCGCCCTTTCCCGATAGATCTGCTGATGAGTGCGGTTGCGCCAACTCCGAGTGCCATGATGATGAGGCCGATGAACCACATGATGTAGCTGGCGCCGCCGATCGCGTCCGTTGCGGCTTCGCCTTCGGACAAACTGGCGGAAAGTTTGGTGTCGACGAGTCCCACAAAGGAGTTCAAGAAACTCTCAGTAACGACCGGCCAAGCGAGGATCCAGATCGCTTGGTTCATGTTGAGTCCAGCAAGTCGACCCTTTCTGAATCGGCCGTCATCCGAGATTGCGGGCTGTGACACAACGCCGACATTCACTGTCGGAATGACAACCATTTCCTCCTGATCTGGATCGATGCAAGGATTACGGTCATTCGCGTCTTCGTGTTGTTGGTTGCTGGTCATGTGGCGGATTCTCTCAACGCCAACGAATAGCGAGGATCTACACTGTAGTCATTCTAGAGTAGCGAGCACACGCCCCGGCGAGCCATATTCTCTGATCCAATTTAACAGAACATATATTATCGGGCCTTACGGAGATTCTGGGCTCCTGGATTTATGGCTTGCAGTTTGGGGTAAGAGCTTGGACTTGGAGCTCACCTGCCTTGACTGTAATCGACTTCCCTTCTTGGAGTATTCCATTCGGCATCCCCGGAGTGATTGCGATCTCACCATCAAACTGGACGACGGTTGGTTTGTTGGCATGGATCTCCAATCCCTGGGATAGATACCTTTGTGAATGTGGGATTGGGAGTCTGAGCCGAGAGAGATTTGTTTGAAATGACCAGTTGAGTGTTGAAGAGCATGGGACACTGAGGATGTCGAGCTTGCCATCGGTTGGATCCGCGTTGGGGCAAGGATTGATTGAAAGCGCGTATGAACGCATATTCGCGATGGTTATGTTTGCTGCTGACGAACTGAACTCTTGGGAATTGTCATAGAGCTGTACTCGAATGCTCGCAGGTCTGGGGTTGAAGAACTCTTTCGTGACAGGGATGATGTAGTTTCTGAAGCCACCGGATTTGGTTCTGGATTGTTCGAATCGATGGATGACGCCTGCATCCATTCCGAAGTTACACATGATGAGGAAGGGGACTCCGT
>JARGNC010000239.1 GCA_029212425.1 Phycisphaerales bacterium | reverse complement strand
CTCCCCGACAACCCGCCATGAAACACCAAGAGCGCCATGTACCCCGCCGCCGCGAGCAGCGCGCCGTGCGCCTTGATCCCACGATGCCGCAATGACCGCGCCACCTCCCGCGCCAAGAGCGCCCCGACAATCAATCCGAGCCCCCAGCTGATGAGCCCCAGCACGATCGTGAGGAACCCCACCATCGCCGCCGCGCTCCCAGCGCTCTTGGGAAGCCCCGCGAGCGAATCGATCACTCTTCGCACTGGTCTGCTCGCTGCAAGCGCGTGACCCGTCACCAGAATCAGACACATCTGCATCCCAAACGCGAGGAACTTCCACAATCCATCCGAGCCCCTCCACGAATCGATCAGCAGCTTGGACTTATCCGCGATTGACAACTCAGAACCAACACCCTGACCCGACAAACCCTGATCCTGATACCCGAGCGTCACCGCGAGGATCGCCGTCAAGACCGTCAGTCCAACCGCGATCACAAACGGGTCCGGAGCCGTCTTGGAAAACACTTTGGACAATCCGCTACCGAGCCGAGCAATCATGAATATTCCCTTCCGCAATCAAGTTCTCGAACAGTATGACACGAATCCCCGAACCTCGCAGAACCTTCTTCAAAGCACCACCTAGCATCGCTCGCATGACAACCACCACGGGCAAAACCCAAGACCAACTCGACAAACGCAAAGGGTTCCTCTTCGCCTCCGGCGCCTTCGGCTGGTGGGCCGTCATGGTCCCCCTCTTCTTCCGCACCCTCTCCCAGAACGGCGCCGCCCCCATCGAGGTCCTCGCGCAGCGCGTCGTCTTCGGACTCCCCATCCTCCTCCTCATCCTCGCGCTCACCAAACGACTCCCTGAACTCATCAAAGCGTTCACCACCTGGTCTTCGCTCAAAGTCCTCATCCCCACCACCGGACTCATCTCCATCAACTGGTTCTTCTTCATCTACGCCGTGAGCACCGACCGACTCAACCACGCATCGCTCGGATACTACATCAACCCCCTCTTCTCGATCCTCCTCGGATTTGTCTTCCTAGGCGAGAATCTTTCCCGCCTCCAAAAACTCGCCATCGCGATCGCCGCCTCCGCCGTCGTCATGATGACCATCGCCGAACTCGACGCCGGGAGCGGATTCCCCTGGATCTCGCTCCTCCTCCCCACCAGCTTCGGGATCTACGGCTTGCTCCGCAAACAAGTCGATGTCACCGGCACCATCGGACTCACCTTCGAGATGGCCATGCTCTTCCCCATCTGCATCGGACTCATGATCTACCTCGCGCAGTCCAACACCGGAATCTTCATGGCAGAATCCACCCCCCTCCCCATCACCCTGCTCATGCTGCTGGGTGGAGTCTTCACCATCATCCCGCTCGTCTGCTTTACCAACGCCGTGCGCCTGCTCCCGCTGAGCACCATCGGATTGCTCCAGTTCACCGCGCCGACCGGACAGCTCCTGCTCTCGGTCCTGTTCTTCGGCGAACAGTTCACCCCCCTCAAGTTCGCCGCGTTCGTGCTGATCTGGACCGCGATCGCGGTCTTCATCCGCGACCTCGTCGTGACGCACAAAGAAAGACAAGCGTGCCTCGATCTGGAAGTGATCGAGTAATTGAGCTGAGCATTATTTGGATCAGCGCACGCCGTATCGCGTGGTGGGCCAATCGAGCATGTCGTAGACCGTGAGTGATTTCAGCCGAGGCTTCCACTTGTTGACAAAGTCAACATGCTGATCGTCGATCACATACGCGCGGAGGTCCGCTTCGGATTTGAATCCCAGATACACCGCAAGGTCATAGTCCGACGACACCGTCGATCGACCGGTATCCAGATGTTTCCCAGCGGCGTACGACTCGACGCTGGGAATTGTCCCCAGCATCCAATCCGCATCGTGGAGCAGGGCGTGGAAATCGCTCGGGTTTTGGAGTTGGAAAAACACGATGTGTCCGATCATCGCCGGCGGTCCGGCTGGTGGCGGGACTGGGGGACGCGCGGTGCGCTGTCCGCCGCTGGAGCAGGCGGGGAGGAATAGAAAAATTGCGGCGATCAGGAGCGTGGATGCGGTTTTCATGTGGTGATGGTATCCGATTGTGTCAGCGGAGCGTATCGGGGATCGGTTATGGTGTAGATGGGATGCAATTGTTCTACGGGGAACAATTGCTGATCCGAATAGGAGATTGCGATGAACGATTCAGATACGGCGGGAATGGATACTGTACGGCGGGAGCATGACACTGATTTGTGCGCACGGATTGAGCGGTTGGAGAAACGGAACACTCGGCTCGTGATCGGGGTTGTGGGGATGGGGATGCTTGCGATCGGTGCGGTGATGGGTGGGATGGGCGAGATGCTCAAGGATGATGTCATCGCGTACACGGCGACGGATGAGACAATGTACAGGGTGTATGAGTCTGGGAAGATTGAATATCTTCGGCTTGATGATGATCCGCCTCGGACGGTTGATGGGGTGTTTGACTGGGGCAAGGTGAAGATTGATAAGCGGTATCAGTTGAAAGATCGCCCGCAGTGATTCGGTGAGCGGGCGAGAGATCGGGTATTGTGGACTCCTGTCGTTATTGGAGTTTGCTATGCGTGTTGCTTTGCGATTGAGG
>JARGNC010000238.1 GCA_029212425.1 Phycisphaerales bacterium | reverse complement strand
CAGAACCCGACTCGCCTTCCACATGCTGGAACCGAAGATCCAGCTCGATCACATCCGTCCCAAGCTCGATCTCTCGCTCCACCCGCATCAACCCATAATCCTCGTCCGCCGCGAGTTCCACATCAAACACCAAATCCTTCATCCCAGAAAGATTCGCTGACGAATACGACACATCCAAAGGCACCCGCTCCTCCAAGCCCCCAGTAATCGTGAAGTTCACCACCCTCGGCTTGATCTCCCAAGACCGATCCACATTTGCCGAACCAGGCACCGAATACCCTCCCGGCTCAACAATGTACACACGCCCCCGGATCGAGAAAGGCCAAGGGTTCTTCATCACAAGCTCATGCAGATGCACTCCAGTCGTCGCTTCAAACCGACCTGGACTCAGCCGAATACTCGAAAGGAACTGGACCATCTTCGTATTCACGCCTGTGATAATCTGAGGCGTCCGCGTCACCTTCACACGATGCACCGGTAGATTCAGCTCTGTCTCGTATTCAAGACCAACCGTCGACACATTCCCAAACAGATCAACCACATCTATCGCCCCCCGGCTCATCGGCAGCTTCACAACCGTCTCCTCAAGCATCGGTTCATCAAGCCAGACCACCAACGCCCCATCCGAAACACCGGTGTCATCACCAATCCCGGAACACAGCAGCATCCGAACCCCAGGCTCAAAGCTGAGCTCCTCAAGTGCCGATCGTCCACCCAAATAGTCAACAAGCGTCCGCCAAACCAACAGCTCAGGACCAGGCATCACCCTTCCACGCTGCCCCTTCTCAACAACCCAAGGGTCGCTGAGCACGATCTCCATCTCGTCATTTCCGGGACTCATCAGTTTGCTCGCCCACCACGAGTTGATCGCTCTTCGACCCAACCACCCGACGCGCGACCAGACAGACTCGTTTCCCGTCCGTCCTTCTTCAATCTCGTATCCGCGATGCACCACACTCAATCGACTCGACCCAGCCCCCCCATCGCTCCCACGCGCCTGCGACCACTGCTCAATCATGTCCGGGATCGCATCATCCGGGAAGCTCGGATCATCCTCCACCATCAACCGCATCGAACTCCCAAGCACGCCAGGTTCAAACGGACGATCCATCGCCCAACCAACCCCAAGCACCGCTCCTGGAATATACGGATCCACAAGCGTTGCGATCTGATCAATCTCTCCGACCAAGCGTTCCCCGTCGTTTTCATTGACACCATTACCCAATCGCCAGTCCGACACCTGCTGACCGTACCGATCCATCAAAGGTCCAAGCAAAGGCATCGCGATCGGTTCATGCTCGAGCAAGAGTTTGAAAATCGCGTCCTGATCGATCGCCGCCTGATCCGCGAGTTCCCAAGGGACCTCACTGAGCGACAAACTCAGCTCCATCCCCATCCCAATCGCGCGATCAATCGAGCTCAGCAACACCGAACCCTTCCGCAGATCCTCAACAACCGTGTCCCCATCCCACACACGCATCTCCACACGCTTCACCCCAATCGAATCCGCGAGATCAGGCAGACACCGAAGCAGGTTCGGTTCCATGCTCGTCGTCCGGAGCACAAACAACGAATCCTCAGGAACCATCCGCTTCGCACCAAACCCACCCACCAACTCGCCGCGCGTTTTCTCAGACTGCCAAACAAACGCAAGCTCGCCTCGACCCACCAACGCCGACGATTCACCCTCACCCGAAATCACATCGAACACCGCGTGGTACCAGCCGTAGCCGTTGAGTTTCGGAGTCCACGATTCTCCAAGTTTCTCCGCACCTCCCGACGCGCCCCGCTGATCCACCAATGCACCTGACGAATCAAACACACGAATGTACGAACGCAGATCATCCCCAGTCAGATCACGCACCGACATGTTTAACACCGGAGGAACATCACCAGAAACAACATTCCCCGCAGCCCCAGTATCCAAACCAATCATCGGAACCTGCGCGACCACCACATCATCAAACCACACCCCACCCTCAAAGTCCTGCTCCCACACAGTGAACGGCTTCGGTTTCCGCAACCTCGGTTGCTGCTCAGGTTGCAGCAACTCAAGCTCCACACGCACAAACGCCGCGCTCGGCTCCGTCCCCTCAACAAACACATTGATCAGGTCCCACTCCCCACGCGTCCGCACCAACTTCGTCGAAACCTGCGATCCAACAATGTCATTACCCGCACGATCAATCAGCGTCGCGACCATCCGAGCGCGAGCATGCAACAGCCCCTGTGTCCGCACGCGAGCGCTGATCATGTAATCCGCATTGGGAAAGACCGTCAGCTCTCCATGTCGAAGAATCAGACTCGTCGAACCACCCTTGGTTGGGAGGAACACCGAACCCTGCCCAGAATACGCCGGACTCTCATAATCCAGCACCGCGCCATTCCAGATCGGAAACCCCGGACGATCCCGAGGCACATCCGGCTCATGCTGCGCTCGGATCCATCCCCTCGGCACCGGGAGCGGGTTCGAATACATCTCCTCAAAATCAAACGCGCGCGTGATCCGACCCGAAAACGCAGGACGCGTGATCGCCCCCCCATCACGAGTGTCCTTCTGCTGCATGCCCAGTACGCTTGGTGAAATCAATGACAAAACCGCTCCGGCCAGTATCGGCTGG
>JARGNC010000237.1 GCA_029212425.1 Phycisphaerales bacterium | reverse complement strand
CGAGCAGGTCTGGGGAGTTGGGTCCTGAGTGGGTGCGGATGAGGTCGTAGTGGGAATCGCGCTGGGCGGGGGTGAACCCTGCGGTGCGGATGAGGTTGCAGAGGACCGGTTCGTCGAGGCAGTAGGTTGTTCCTGCGGAGGAGACGACGTTCTCTTCCATCATGACGGACCCCATGTCGTTGGCGCCGTAGAAGAGGGCGGTTTGTCCGACGAGTGGTCCCATGGTGACCCAGCTTGAGCCGATGGTGTAGATGTTGTCGAGCATCAGACGCGACACGGCCTGCGTGCGGAGGTATTCTGTTGCGCCAGCGAAACGGAGTCGGCGACCGAAGAGTGGGTCTTCGTCTTTGGTTCCGGATCCATCGAGTTTGGCGACGACATCTCCGGGGAATGGGAGTCCTTGTGCTTTGTCTTCAGCGGTTGGCCAGGTTGGAAGACGGCCGAGCGCGGTGTGGTCTGGTTGGAAGGGCCATGCGTGGAAACCGAGGTAGTGTCCGCCGGTCTCTGGGTTTTTGACTGTTGGGTCGTAGGCGAGGGCGTCGGGGAGGTTGCCGTTCCCGAAATCGCGGATCGCTTTGTCTTGCCATTCGCGGACGAGGCGCATGTGGTGGATGCGGTCGGCGTATCCCTCGATGTGGCCGTACATCATCGACGCGGAGGTGAACATTCCCAGCGAATGCGCGGCGTACATCACGCTCAGCCAAGCTTCCATGTCGCACTTGCCCATCCCGATTTTGGTGCGGACGGCGGGTGCGAAGATTTCACCTCCGCCACCTGGAAGCGAGTTCATGCCTGCTTCTTTGAGTTTGATGAGGACCCAGCGGACTTTGTCGATGAGGGTCGCGCCGGGGGGGTCGAAGAAGTTGACGAACTCGATGAGTTCGGGCGGGGAGAACGCGTGAATTTTGACATGCGGGAATCGTTCGCGGATGCCGTTCAAGAGCTCGAGGTACCAATCGAGGGAGAGGTTTGGGTTCATGCCTCCTTGCATGAGGATCTGGGTGCCTCCGATGTCGGAGAGTTCGCGTACTTTTTGGTAGAGTTCTTCGTATTCGAGGGTGTATGCGTCGTCCTCGTGACCGGCGCGTTTGAAGGCGCAGAAGATGCATTTGGCGGTGCAGATGTTGGTGTAGTTGATGTTGCGGTCGATGATGTAGGAGCGGAGGTTGTCGCCGTGGAGATCGCGGCAGCGTGCGTCGGCGTAGCGACCGAGTGTGTGGAGGGGTGCGGAGGTGAGGAGTTCGAGGGCTTGTTCTGGGGTGATGCGTGCTTGACCAGAAGCGATCGCGGCGAGGAGACCGGTGTCGGTTGCTTCGAGATGGGGGTGCTCTGGGAGTGGTTGATAGATGGTCATGGGATATGCTTTCTGGTCATGAATGCTCGTCAATTGTAGGTCGTCGAAGCGGGATATGGCGGATTTGGAGGTTGGATATGCGGGTTGCGTATGTGAGTTGTGTGGTGCTTCCGGAGCCGGATCATGATGAGAAACCGATGGTTGATGGGCTGATTGGCGGGGGGCACGATGTGGAGGTGGTTGCGTGGGATGATCCTGAGGTGGACTGGGCGGGGTTTGATGTCGCGGTGGTGCGGGCGACCTGGAACTACATCCAGCATCTGAATGCGTTTAAGGCGTGGATTGATCGGGTGGATGGATTGACGATGCTGCTAAACCCTGCGGCGACGATGAAGTGGAATCTGCACAAGGGGTATCTGAAGGAGTTTGAGGAGGCGGGGGTTCCGATTGTTCCTACGGCGTTCTTTGGGATTGGGGAATCGGTGGATGTGAAGGGGCTGGCAACGGAGCGGGGTTGGGCTCGGATTGTGGTGAAGCCGACGGTGGGGGCGGGGTCGTTCGGGACTCGAGCATTCTCGTTTGAGGATGATGGGGCGCAGGTGTACTTTGATGAGATGGTTGCGCAGCGCGAGATGATGGTGCAGGAGTTTATGGAGAGCGTTGAGACGGTGGGGGAGACTTCGCTCGTCGTGATTGATGGCGTGCTGACTCATGGGATCGAGAAGCGTCCGCGGTTTGATGATGAAGATGAGCAGGTGTTCCTGCGTGAGACGCTCAGCGATGAGATGCGGGGGATGGTGGATCGGGTGATCTCTGCGGCGGGGAAGGAGGCGTTGTTTGCGCGCGTGGATGTGATGCCGGACAATGATGGACGGCTGATGCTTGGGGAGCTTGAGATGCTTGAGCCTTCGTTGTTCTTTCCGCATTGCACAGCCGCGGTGGATGCGATGGTGCGGGGGATTGAGCGGCTGGGTTAGTCTTTTCCGGTTTTGGCGAAGTTGAAATCGCCTTCGATCCCGATGAGCTTGGCTTGGCCTTGCTTGTCGAGGAGGGAGACGATGATCGCGACGATGAATCCGATCATGAAACTCGGGAGCAGGACATCGAGGTCTCCGAGGTATCCTGCGAGTTCTTCGTTCCCGGTTCGGATGAGGATTGGTGGGATCGCGAACTTGAAGAGCGGCACACACAGGAATCCTGTGATCATGGCGCACTTGGCGCCCATCGAGGTCAGCTTCTTCCAGAACAGGGAGAGGATGATCGTGGGACAGAAGGTCGCGGCGATCCCGGACCATCCGAAGATGATGATCCAGAAGACGCCGTTCTCTTTGTCGTAGAGCATGA
>JARGNC010000236.1 GCA_029212425.1 Phycisphaerales bacterium | reverse complement strand
ATTGGCGGTTTGTGGATGCGAATGAAGTGGGATGTTGTGGATGAAATGTGTGTGGGTGGGGCTGGATGGGCGTGATTGGGGGGTGTTTATGGGGGGTGGAAGGTCCGAGAATTGTTTTGTTTTGGGGTGGTTGAGTGGGGGGTGGTTGGAGCCGATGAAACTGGAGAGGAAGAAATCGGTATGACGAAGTAGAGGGGTTGCTGATTGAGGTTTTGATTGGCAGACTCGTGTGCTTCTTGCTCGTGGTCCTTGGGAGCGGTGTCCGCTTTTCGGGGAAGTGATGATTGGTTTTTGGGTCTGGATTGCTGGGGATGTATGTACGACTTCGCTGATGAACAACCCAAAGAGACTGGCTTGCAGATTTCCGGCGCGCCAGATGATGCGATGGGATCGCATGAGAACCTGACGGATCTCGGTGGTTGTGCTGCAGGAGATTTGTGTGGTGAGGATGGGTACTTCCCGGAGACTCGGCACACGAGCGAGTTCTCGTTTGATCTGCATGGAAAGGCGCATCCTGATGCGCTCTATCGTGCGGCGGGTGGGGATGAGCATCGGAAGAACGGGCAGGTGGTGTATGGGTGTCCGTGTTGCGGGCGCGGCGTCGGGCGCGTGATTCGGGTTCGGCCTACGAAGAAGTCGGCTTGGATGGGTGTGTGCGCGATGTGCGCTGCGGCGACGCTTGCGAAGCATCCCGAAGCGGTCATCGGGGGATTGATCCGCGCGGGACGGCGACGCAGACGGCGTGGGACTGATCGGATGCGGGACGCGGGCTGATCTGCTGATCGCACTGGAAAACGAGTATGCATATGAAAAAACACCCTGACGGGTGTTTTGTGTTTTTTGGATGAATCGGAGGGTTTAGTTTCCGGAGTATGACGCGGAGGGGTCGTAGCTGGTGTCGTTTGAGCGGTATTGCTTTGGTTCGACTGGGAGCCATTGGTGGTCTGGGTCTGGGAAGATTTGTTCTTCGGGTTCTTCTTCTGGGAACTCTGGACCTGTGCGGAGTGAGACTCGCATGAGGCGTGACTCTGCTGGTGGGACGGCCATGGTGTTGTCGTAGCGTGCGGTGCGACGGGTTGCGTCATAGATGGCCCACTGCATGATGTCTGGTCGGCGTGTGGTGCCTGCTTCTGCTTTGTTGGCGCGGAACTTGATGGAGACCTTTGATCCGATTGGGACATCGACGGTCCAGAGTGGTTCGTTGTCTCGGTTGTCATAAAGGGTGACGGTGAGTGGTTCGTAGGGGGTGGACATGTAGGTGTAGGTGTCGTCGGAGTTCATGTTCCCGCCGGGTGTTTTGGAGAGTGCTTGTTTGGCGTAGAAGCAGCCGCTCATGGAGAGGATGAGGGCGAGTGATGCCAGGACAATGAGTGTGGTCGTGGCGGTTTTTGAAAGAATGGTCATTTTCGGAACTCCCAGGCGTGTGTCTGGTTTGATTGTATTGCTCGGAATCGTGAGAGACCGGTTTCGGACGGATAATGGGCGGTGCCCGCGGATCTTATCGGTAAGATAGGATGCGGTCTCCAGAGAAGTACGACGGGTATTGACGAGCGTTCGGAGGTTTTTGATGGGTTTGGGTGCTGATGGGCAAATTCGGATCGGTCATGGGTACGACTTGCATCGTTTGGATGTTCTTGCGCCGGAGGGGGAGGGAAGGCCGTTCGTGCTTGGGGGGGTTTTGATCGAGCATTCTCGCGGTCCGGTGGGGCATTCGGACGCGGATGCGTTGTTGCATGCTGTGACTGATGCGTTGCTTGGCGCGATCGGGGAGCGGGATATTGGGCAGTTGTTTCCCGACACTGATCCGAGGCACGAGTCCCAGAATTCTGAGGACTTTGTGGTTGAGGCGGTTAAACGGGTCGCGGATCGAGGTTTTGGGGTGGTGAACTTGGATGCGACGGTGGTGTGTCAGCGTCCCAAGATTGGACCTCATCGGGACGCGATGTGCGCGAATATCGCGCGGATGCTTGGGGTTGGGGCGGACCAAGTGAATGTGAAAGGGAAAACGCACGAGGGAGTCGATGCGGTGGGGGAGGAGCGGGCGATCGAGGCGCACTGTGTGGTGCTGCTTGGTCGGGGGTGATTAGTCTTCGCTGAATCCGCCGTTGCCGAACTGCCATGCGGCACCGAGTGCGAGGAAGGCCCAGAGCGCGTCGAATGGTGAGAGGTTATCGAGGACACTTGAGTTAGACTCCAAGACCTCATCGAGTGCTTCATACACTGCATCGGATTGGCTCATGGCGTCTTCAGCTATGGCGATTCTGTATTCATCCTGTTCTGCTTGACTCATCGCTGTCCAGCGTTCATTGGTTTCATTGATGATGTCTTGTGGATAATCTTCGGGCCAAAGGGCTTCTCCTAAGGACATGCTCGGGTCTGGCCAAGTGATCTTTGTGTTGCTTTCCAAACGCTCATAGACAATATCGTCAGCAATGTTCCAGATCGCATCGGTCTCCGTGAAGAACTCGAGTGGGTCAGATTCTTCGATGGCGGCTTGGTAGGTGTTTCGAAACTCGTGCAACTGGTCCAAGTAAATTTGATGAACGATTGATTTTCCTGCGATGATAGCGAGGATCGCGATTACAACGGCGACCGTGCCGGACCATGCGTTTCCGTCTCCTCCTGCGCCGATGACGGCACCGATGCCGC
>JARGNC010000029.1:18236-20075 GCA_029212425.1 Phycisphaerales bacterium | reverse complement strand
CTCATCCTCCCGGCTCAGTTCATCTCTCCCGAAGCGATCATGTTCATGCTCAAGGAAGCATCGGGATACATGTTCGTCTCGCTCCCAGAGTCCGACTGCGATCGTCTTGATCTGCATGGACAATCCGCCGTGAACACCTCCGCGCGTGGGACGCCGTTGACAGTCTCAGTCGATGGTCACCCAAAGCACGGCTTCACCACCGGCGTCAGCGCCCACGAACGCGCCAAGACCATCCAGATGCTGATCGATCCATCGACTGAGCCGGATGACTTCGTGCGACCCGGACATATCAATCCGCTCCGCTCACGCGACGGCGGCGTGCTCGTCCGCGTTGGTCACACCGAGGGCATCGTCGATCTCTGTCGACTCGCAGGACTCAACCCCGGCTGCGTCGGGATCGAGATCGTCCATCCCGAGGGACGCATGATGCGCGTTCCCGATCTCGCGGAGTTCTGCAAACAGCACACCATCAAGATGTGCTCGATCAAACAGATCATCGAGTACCGACTCGCCAAGTCCTCGATCGTCGAGCGCATGGATCCGATTGAAGGCTCGAAGATCACCACGCCGCTGGGAGCGTTCAATCTCATCGCGTTCCGCTCACCAAGCGATCCGATGCCACACCTCGCGCTCACTATCGGAGATGTCGGCAAGCTCGACGAATACCGCAACCCGATCCCCAACAACGAACCGACTTTGGTCCGCGTGCACAAGCGTGATCTGCTCGGAGACATCTTCGACGACATCGGATCCAATCCCGATCCGACCTCATCGACAGGACAAACCCTCCGCAGGTCCATGCAGATGATCCAGGACGAGGGCCGCGGCGCGATCGTCTACCTCCGTCCCCACGGCATCGGAGACGAGCTCTCCCAGCGCCTCTCGCGTCCGCACAATCACAACACCGAAGACGCCGTGACTGAGGCGCTGTCCCCAGAGATGGTCGAATACGGCACAGGATCCCAGATCCTCCGCGCCCTCGGGATCAGCAACCTCAAGCTCATCACCAACTCCGAAGCGTCCTACCCCCACCTCGAATCCTTCGGACTCACCATTGCAGAGCGTGTGAAAGTCACGAATTAACAAGACACCCAACGGATGTCGGGTGCCTGGGTCTGATTGAGACTTTTGCTTAGCCGAGTAATCCGCCGAGCCCTTTCTTTGCTTTGGACATCAAGTCTCCGGAGTCATCGCCGAGGAGTCCTCCAAGCATCCCGATCGGGTCATCAAGTTTGTCAAGCTCATTGGAGATCGGATCCGCGATCGCGTCGATCCCCTGCTCTGCTCGTTCTTTCCCTCCGCCGAGCAAGCCGCCGAGCATATCGAGATCGAGACTGTTTTTGATTGCGCCAAGATCGCCTTTAAGGAGCGCGCTCATGTCCAGTTTGCCATCCCCGAGCAGTTGCTCGATCATCGGGAGCACTTTGATCAGGAAGCCGCCCGCTTGGTCTTTGTTGACGCCGAGCTTGCTCGTGAGTGCGTTGACGAGGGTGTCTTTGTGTTCGTTGAGGAGTTGGTCAAGCATTGGTATCTCCTGTTGCATGACATGGTGTGGAATGCCCCACTTCAGTATGCCCATCCAAGAGACAACACCCAGCCAATCCACGGAACGAACTGGGCAAAATCCCTACGACCAAGCCGTTTTTGCATGTTTGTTTGTGATATTTTCGGTATATTTCCGATAATATCCGTGACAATGGACCAAGAGTATGCAAAACTAGGGGACGCACACGCTCGGCTCTCCGAGCAAAGAACCCTACAGGAGACCACCAATGAAATCCAGTTCACTTATCGCGTTCGCAGCAGGCTCACTCGTGACGGCAGGAATCGCAGTCCTCA
>JARGNC010000029.1:17583-18226 GCA_029212425.1 Phycisphaerales bacterium | reverse complement strand
ATGAAAGAAATGAAATCCATTGACCCAATGGATGACATTGACGGCATGGAACACATGGCACAAATGTCACCAGAAGAAATGATGGCCGGCATGATGAAACTCTCCACACCAAACGAGCATCACGCCGAACTCATGGAAACCGTCGGCAACTGGAACGCACAAACCAGCTTCGTCATGGACCCAGCCGCTCCACCGACCGAGTCACCAGCAAAGATGACCGTCAAATCACTCCTCGATGGCCGTCATGTCATGTCGCACTTCACCATGGACTTCGCGGGACAACCCTTCGAAGGCTACTCCATCATGGGATACGACAACGCACACGACCAGTACAACTCGGTCTGGATCGATTCCATGTCCACCAAGATCACCTACATGACCGGCAACAAAAACGAAAACGGCGACATCGTCATGCACGGCACCTCATCAACACCAATGGGTGACAACCCAATGAAAATCGTCACCACAAAGAGTGATGACGGCACATGGACCGACAAGTTCTACGACCAGATGCCTGATGGCACATGGTTCAACTCAGGAACCATCACCTACACACGCGACTAAAGTCGGATCACCACAACACACAAGCAAAAACCCGCGAACTTCGCGGGTTTTTGCTGGTGTGATGTGATGATCCGACTTT
>JARGNC010000029.1:0-17573 GCA_029212425.1 Phycisphaerales bacterium | reverse complement strand
CCATCACCTACACACGCGACTACAGTCTGATCATCACATCACACCAGCAACACCCCGCGACGTTCGCGGGTTTTTTCGTAGGATTCAGTCTCAATGCAGCGAAGCTACTCGATCAGTTTGTCAGGATTGAACAACAACTCGTAGAGATCGTCCGCAATCCGACGCGCGGTCGGACCGTCCTGTGCGTGGACATGCCAGAAATCCATGTTGTAGTCTTCGGGGCTGTACACCTCAGGGGACAACCCTCGATACCGATCGAACAAACTCACACACCACCTCTTGCGACCATCTGCGCCAAGCCGAGCAGTGATATTGTTCACCGAGTTCATGTACGGCTGACTCGCACTGGTCCCGGTCCCCCAAGGCGCTACATAGATTATCTTCGGACGAGGACGGTACAACTTGTCGAACGCCGCATCCCATTTATTGCTGAGCTTAATGAGGTTGTCTTCATACGACAGAATCCCACCCGGCTCCGCGTTGTGACCCAACATAATCACAATCGTGTCCGCGTCGGTCATCTCAACCAATGTCTCGCGTGATTTTTGACTGAACAAATAGAGGTGGTCCGAAACGGAGAAACTCCCGCGCCCTTGGTACCCAATGAAAGTTCCTTTCTCAACATTCCAGAACTGATCGGCGCGATGGAATGTAACACCCAGCACCTGTAGCCGCATACCTTCTTCTTCGACATAGCCCTCTGGAAAGTACAGCCCCACCCCGACACGCTCTGCGGCTCGATCAATCGCGCCAGGAATCTGTTGCTCAATGATCTGGATGCCCCAGGTTGGTTCAAGCTCATGCACCTGCGCCAGTTGTCCAACAGAAACTTCGCCGCGTTCTGGACGAGTCTCGATCGCACGGACAGTCGTCGGCGTCGTACGAACAGCAATCCTTGCGAGAATGTTCTGCCCGACACCCCAATCCGTATCCCAAGGAGAGTCCTGATTTAGAACGCTGAAGTTCAACCTCATTCGCGCGATGCGCGCACCGTTTGATTGGATATCACCAACACAGATCCACTCATGCCCCACGACCGCGAAGAAGTCTTGCTGACCACCGTTGTCCCAGCCGTTGTAGATATCAACTGTTCGGTATCCAAGGTTTGCGCTGCTTGAGCCGCTCATCGACATCTCGTAACCAGCCGCGTTGTTCCCGACAGTCACGAGGTCGCCAACAAAGTTTGAATCCCAGCCGTGCATCTGGGTGCGAATCCCGTTGGAGTTTGGACCGGTGGTTTGTGAATCTCCTACCACGATGCACCGGAACTGGTCCGGATCAAGCTTGGGCAAAGTGTTCACGACCTCGAAACGCTTGTTGTTGACCGCTTTCTTCCCAGGCGTCTTGGATGGCCCGAATCCAAAGAGCATTCCCATCGCGATCACAGTCACGATGAAACAGCTACAACGATACGCATAACGCATGACTCACCTCTTCAATAATTGATCGGATAGCAAACACTCCTATCCTACTTTCAATCCGCCGGAAAACAAATACAAAATCCCGAGATTCGAATGAATCCCGGGATCCGATAAACAAAACATTCTGTTCGAGTGAATCAGATCCGCTCATACAGGGGAAGATCCCCTACCAACGGTCTGCAGTAATCCAAGAAACGCTGACTCACATTGTTATGACCCTGGATGAACTCCTCAGGCATGTGCTTCGTCTTCGCAGCGACATCGCGAAGCTCAATCCGTTCGAACTTACAGGCGTACGGCTGTCCCTCACCGATAGGGCTCGTCCGGATGATCGCAACCGAACCATCGAGATCGCCGCTCGTCGCGAGACGCGCCGCGTAACGACCGACCCCGCGAGCTTCCTTCATATCCACTGGGGATTGATCCGGGAAACACCGCTGGACATACCCGAATGTGTCGGCGCGGACACGCACTTGCTTACCGCCAACCGGAGTCAGTCTTTCTTTCAACAGGTCAGAGAGCCCATCCCCGATCGCGCCCGATCCTGAGAGCTGCACATTCCCGTGCGCATCGACCTGGTTGTTCTTGATGAGCTGCGCGCCGATCGCGTTGCCGTCTTTATCGCTGATGCCTTCCGACACCGCGATGTGGACGCGTTGGCGCTTCTCATAGAGTTCCGCAACATCCTGCACGAACTGATCCATATCAAATGGGACTTCCGGGAGGTAGATCAACTGAGGACCATCGCTCGATGCACCTTCGTATTCGTAACGATCATCACGCCGCGCCAGCGCGGACGCCGCGGTCAGGAATCCTGCATGACGACCCATGATGACATTGATCTTGATCCCTGGGAGCGAGATGTTGTCGAGGAAGTCCGCCATGCACGCTTTGGCGACAAACCGAGCCGCGCTCGGGAATCCAGGCGTGTGGTCGTTGATCATCAAGTCATTGTCAACTGTCTTCGGGATATGGAAGCATCGCAGCTCATACCCCTTCTCGTTGGACAGCTCGTTGACGATCCGACAGGTATCGCTCGAATCGTTCCCACCGATGTAGAAGAAGTAGCGGATGTCATGCTTCTGGCACGCTTCAAAGATCTTCTCGCAGTATGCCGCGTCAGGTTTGTCGCGTGTGGAGCCGAGTCCCGCGCTTGGGGTCTGCGCAAGGATCTGGAGACGATCATGCGGGTAGTCAGTCAGGTCGTAGAGGTCATCGTTGATCAATCCGGTTACGCCGTGGCGCATCCCGAGGATTTTTTTGATCGGATTCCCGGAGGTCCCAGCCCCCTCGCTTCGGAGACCTTCGATCACACCAACGAGCGATTGATTGATGACCGCCGTAGGTCCGCCTGATTGCCCAATAACAGCGTTTCCCTTGATCAAATCAGCCATACCAAACTCCTACCAAATAGCTTCTGTCGGTTCGCAAATGCGTCAGGACGGTAGCGATCCCCCCTTCAGAATTCTCTCTGGGGACTGGCATCTGAATATTTTCCCCCGCACCCATTGACGCGGCGATACCATTGTTCTACATTACACTCAGAGAGATATAACATATTGCAGGAATGAGAGACCTTGCAATACGAGAGAGAGAGAAGTTCAACAAATCTGGAGTCGAAGGACTTTCTATAACTTTGCGATCAAGCAATGTGTTCGTCTATGTCTTGGCGTAAAGACTCGCCGCTCTTGACCCGGCGCGTGCGAGAATTCCAATTGAAACGACGGTTTCACCCCATTCATATCCGGAATGTGGCCGGATTGTTTTGACCACATCAGATTCGTTTTGGATTGTTTCTAAACAAGAGAGAGAAAGAGAGAAATATCAAATGAAAATTACCCATGCAACAATCTATGTGTCCATCGCATCATTGACCGCGTTCGCAGGTGCCGATGTCGCCAATGGTGCACCAGTCTCGCTGGTCACCATCAACGGGCTCACATACGACCTCGACCAGTTCGATGGTGCATCGGTGACCTACCGCGCCGATGTCGACTCCACTGTGTCCTTCGACGGCAAGCGCTGGGACCAAGCAGCAGGCGTTGACGGATACACCCTCGGCGAACTCGCCGCTGGACAGTACGGAAGCGATCCGGGAGACCAGATCTCGCTCAACAACCGCACCACACCAGACTGGCTGCAGCTCAACTACGGCACACCATTCACGCTGTCCTCAACTGCAAACCAACTCGTCATCCACGAGATCTCCAGCTACACCTATGTCGATCCAGAAGGACTCAGCTTCAACATCAGCATCAACGGCGGAGCGATGATCTCAGCATCAGCCGCGACCGCAACAAACTACAACGCAGGTCTCGGCCCTGACGGACAAGCAGAAGACGCGAACCAACTCGTCTTCGACTTCTTCTCACTCGGATTCTCGCTCGGCGATTCAATCACCAGCATCTACATCGAAAACATCGACAGCGGATCAGGCACCTCAGACCCAGACTTCATTTTCGCTGGAATCACCATCCCCGCTCCGAGCTCACTCGCACTGCTCGGCATGGGGAGCTTGATCGCCAACCGCCGTCGCCGTGCTTGATCCGATCACAGGATCGCCTTAAACAAGCGCAATCCAACCCACTGGGAGTGTGGTTCGCAGTCATCACCACACATTGAGAGAGATTTATTCAGTATTCATTCAAGAAAGAGAGATACACCATGAAACTTCGTATATTGACCACAGCAGCAATCACCACCATCACCCTGTCCACAACCGTTGCCGCTGCAGCCGCTGGTGGAATCGCATCGAGTGACCGCTTCGGATACGAGGGCACCATCACCCGCTACGGATCACTCATCGATGCACAATCAGCCACCAACGGCATCGAAACCCTCAACATCATGGACCGCGACCTGTCGCTGTACATGGCAAACAACGACTCAGTCGAATCCGACTTCAACTACATGTCCGGCTCATGGTGGTACACCACCCACGAAAGCGGAACAGCAGGATGGGGCAACACCACAGGGAACACCGGACCAGGATTCATGCAACTCTACGATGACGACGCATCAACCGACACCAGCGTTTCAATGGAGTTCAACAACTTCGACGGCACCCACTACACCCAGTTCGACATGAGCGTCGAAGGTGCTGGTGCAGACGCAGCAGACTACGCACGCCTCTCCGCGTACGACAACCTCAACGATGGCGGCATCTGGCACAGCTACTCGCTCAACATGTCCGTCTTCGGTCTCGAAGGCGTCATGACAGCGCCAGGAGTCATCGAATCAACCAACGAAGCGACCGGAGTCAGCGGCACCATCACCGCGATCTTCGAGATCACCGAAAACCAAACCAACGGCGACAGCATCGGGTTC
This sequence comes from Phycisphaerales bacterium, assembly GCA_029212425.1. Lineage (GTDB taxonomy): Bacteria > Planctomycetota > Phycisphaerae > Phycisphaerales > UBA1924 > UBA1924. The sequence goes on along the minus strand of JARGNC010000029.1, from coordinate 12,825 downwards.
TACGCCGTGGACTTCACCCTCACAATGGACAACTGGGCATTCGACAATCGCGACGACCTGACAGGCGATTACGCGTTTGACCCAAGCTTCTTCCGCACCGTCCCGACCCCAGGTGCGCTTGGCACGCTTGCAATCACCGGCTTCTTCGCTTCGCGTCGTCGCCGCTAATCTCCTGACCAGTTCGATTTTCATCTCTCACACCGACCAGACCCGGCCTATCCGCCGGGTCTTGTCATTCCCCAAATAAGTTTCATCCCAAGAGTCCACCTTTCCTTCAGGTTTCCGTTCAATTTTGTGCCACAAACCGTCCACATTTCGGTACCATTTGGATCAAGGAGTCTCCAAAAATGAAATCCGTTTCTGTTCTCATCGCGATCGCATCCGCAACCCTCATCACACCCCTCGCATCAAGCGCCAGCGACCCGCTCGCCCCGCGCCCAAACGGGATGGCGGTTGATCGACCCACCAGTCATATCCTCGTCGGCGCGACAATCCATATCTCCCCCACACAGACATACCACGCGGATTCCAACCCCGCGATCCTGATCGAGAACGGACAAATCGTCGGCGTCTTCGAATCCGCAAACACTATCCGACCGAAGCCGGGATTCCGATTTCATCAACTCGATCCGAACCAACACATCTACGCGGGATTCATTGACGCGTTTATTGAGGTTGATACAACCGCACCCGATGCAAACGCTGCTGGAAAGCACTGGAACAACTACATCACACCACAACGCGACGCGCTGATCGGTCCAGGACTCCCAGACTCCGACGCAGAATCACTCCGAAAGCTCGGATTCACCACCGCGATGATCGCCCCCGATGCAGGCATCTTCCGAGGATGGACCGCGACTGTGTCCACCGCAGACAACTTCAACGACCCTTCGCTCGGACTCCCCCCAATCTACCAATCCCACACAGGACAGATGATGGGATTCGATCGCACCAGTTGGAGAGACGCGGCGTACCCAACCAGCCACATGGGAGTCATCGCGCTGATGCGTCAGACATTCCTCGATGCATCGAAGTACCACGCATCAAACTCAACAACCCCATCCTGCTTCTCGCAGGTCACCCCGAACGACACCACTTTCTTCTACGACACGAGCCATGAACTCGAAGCCCTGCTCGCTGGAAAGATCACCGCGGAGTTTAAAAACCCCAACACCGTCATCGTGGGATCAGGAAGCGAGCATCGTCGGCTCGATCCGATCGTTGAGATGGGGTTCCCTGTCATCGTCCCCCTCACCTTCCCAGAAGAGCCTGAAGTCTGGACCATCAACGATGCCGAGTCTGTGACCCTGTCCACACTCCAACACTGGGAACGCGCCCCAGCAAACGCCCGTTGGCTCAGCAACGCAGGTCTCAAGGTTGCGCTGACTACCAGCAAACTCCGAGATGACGAAAAATTCTTCGACAACCTCCACACCGCGATCCAAGCAGGACTCCCAGCAAGCGACGCCCTCGCGATGCTCACCACCAACCCAGCTCAAATCCTCGGCCTTGAAAATCAAGGCGAGATCAAATCCGGGAACATCGCCAACCTCGTCGTCACCTCCGCGGACCTCTTCGATCCAAATGCCGACGCAAAAATCATCGACACATGGATCGACGGCCGTAAGCACCACATCAACGACCCAGACCCCACCACATTCGATGGATACTGGGAAATCAAAGTCGTCGGCGCTGACTTCACCATGTGGATGGACATCGATGGAAAATCCATCACCGCCTACGAAGGTGAAGGCGAAGACATCGCAACCAACAAAGCACGCAAAGTCGAGTACAACGACAACGCGATCTCATTCATCATCGACGACGAAGACGACAACTCCGGATCCTACATCATGTCCGGCACACTCCTCAACAACGGCAGCATGCGAGGCACTGGACTCGGCGCCAACCAAACACCCTTCAACTGGACCGCATCACAAACAAACGCACCAGTATCCTTCAACACCTTCAAAGGAACCTGGGACGCAACCCTCGCGAGCAAGTTCAATCTCACCTTCAAAGTCAGCGACGACTCCGTGACCGTCATCGAGCATGTCAAAGACAAAGACGACATCACCCAAAAAGCTGACACCGCCGAGATTAAAGACGGCACACTCAACTTCGCGTTCGACCACACCCCCTTTGGTATGCAAGGAACATTCTCCATCGCTCTCACACCGCCATCCGACGATGCACTCATCGGACTGGGAACCAGACCAGACAACCAGATCTTCGATCTCACCGCAACCAAAGCGGATGACACAAAACCTGAGAACTCCAAAATTGACCCGCTCCCCGATGCTCCCAAATCAAACTTCGGGCCGTACGCGCTCGACAGTCTCCCGCCTCAAAAGCTTGTGGTGATTCACAACGCGACCATCTGGACACAAACCAACCAAGGCATTATCGAAGGCGGCTGGATCGCGATCGAAGACGGGAAAATTAAAGGCATCGGAAAGCGAGGACGCCCACGCTTCAGTGCTGACATCACAATCGACGCCGAAGGGAAGCACATCACCCCCGGACTCATCGACGCCCACTCCCACACCGGACTTTTCCGCTTCGGAGTCAACGAAACGGGACAAGCAATCACCGCCGAGTGTCGAATCGAAGACTCGCTCGACCCAGGTTACATCGGTTTCTACCGCGAACTCGCCGGAGGTCTCACCGCTTCAAATCTCCTCCACGGCTCCGCAAACCCGATCGGTGGTCAATCGAAAACCATCAAACTCCGCTGGGGGATGGACCGCCCCGAAGACATGTACTTTGAAGACGCGAAACCCGGCATCAAGTTCGCGCTCGGAGAGAATGTCAAGCAATCCAACTGGGGAGATCGCAACACCACACGCTACCCTCAAACCCGCATGGGTGTCGAGACCACCATGCGTGATCGCTTCACCAAAGCCCGCGAATACGCCGAGCGTGGACTGAAGACCGAATCAGGTGACACCGATCTCGAACTCCAAACCCTCGCCGAGATCCTCTCAGGGGAACGACTCGTCCACTGCCACTCATATCGACAAGACGAGATCCTCATGCTCTGCCGAATCGCAGAAGAGTTCGGATTCAAGATAGGCACCTTCCAACACGGCCTCGAAACCTATAAGGTCGCCGAGATCGTGAAGGAACACGCGATCGGCGCCTCCATCTTCTCCGACTGGTGGGCGTACAAAGTCGAAGTCACCGACGCAATCCCCTACGCAGGACCAATCAATCACGAGGTCGGACTCCTCACCAGCTTCAACTCCGATTCCGACGATGTCGCGCGCCGCATGAATGTCGAAGCCGCCAAAGCCCTCAAGTATGCAAACGCTTCAGGGATCAGAATGACACAGCAAGAAGCACTCGACTTCGTCACCAAAAACCCAGCGATCCAACTCGGAATAATCGACCGTGTCGGCACACTCGAAAAAGGCAAAGACGCTGACCTCGTCGTGTGGTCCGGATCTCCGCTCTCGTCCATGTCCCGCTGTGAAATGACCTTTGTCGATGGACGCAAATACTTCTCTCTCGAGGACGACCAAGCCCACCGCGCCGCAATCGACTCAGAGCGAACACGCTTGATCCAGAAAATCCTGACCAAGGACACCAAAGCCAAGAGCAAGAAGAAACGCGAAACTGTACACGATCATGAAGACCACGAACCAGACTTCAACCACGATACCCGCGGCGACTGCGGCTGTAACCAACTCCTCCCCGCGTGGAACACAGACTACTAAACCCTCCGACCACCACCACACACGAAAGCACACACCATGAACATCACCACCCACATCGTTGCACTCGCCGCAACAGCACTCGCTTCAATCACAACAAGCGCAATCGCCCAAGACCTCGCGCCATCCGCGCCACCCCAAGACCACCCAATCTTCCTCGTAGGCGCCACCGCCCACACCGTGTCGGGAGAAACAATCCACAACGCCGTCGTCTCCATGAACGAAGGCAAAATCTGGATCGTCGGCGAAGCAGACCAAATCATGCCCACCCTCTCGCTGTCACAAGATTCCGAAATCATCGACCTCAGCGGCATGCACATCTACCCCGGACTCATCGACTCGGTCACCAACCTCGGACTCGAAGAAACCTCCGCAGTCCGCGCCACCCTCGACCACAACGAGGTCGGCGACATGACCCCAGAAGTCCGCGCCTTCGTCGCCGTAAACCCAGACTCCACCGTCATCCCAGTAGCAAGAACCAACGGCGTCCTCAGCGTCGGCGTCTTCCCCACAGGTGGCGCCATCCCAGGACGCGCCTCCATCCTCTCAACAGATGGATGGACCACCGAAGACCTCGCGCTCGTCCGCGACGCGGGACTCATCATCTCGCTGAGCGACAACAACACCGACGATCTCAACGAGATATTCGACCAAGCCGAATCCTACCGACACGCACACGACAAAGCGGACCAACGCCTTGAAGCCATCTCCACAGTCCTTGAAGGAGACAGCCAGAACCCCGTCTTCATGCGTGCAAACTCATTCGATCAGATCACCAACTCAATCAACTGGGCGCACTCACGCAATCTCGATCCCATCATCGTCGGCGGACGTGAATCGTACCTCTGCACAGATCTCCTCGTATCCACCAACACCCCAGTCATCATCGGCGGCACATACCAGTTCCCAAAGCGGACCGACTCCCCGTACGACGCGAGCTACACACTCCCGCAAACCCTCGATAATGCCGGAGTCCAATGGTCGCTCACGATGTCGTCCAGATTCGGTCACGAACGCAACCTCCCAGACGCAGCAGCGATCGCCGTCGCCCACGGCCTCTCCCCCCAAGCCGCACTCCACGGCATCACCCTCGGAGCGGCGCAAATCCTCGGCGTTGACCACCTCATCGGATCAATCGAAAAAGGCAAACACGCAACCCTCATCATCACCGATGGAGACATCCTCGAAACCACAACCGTTGTGCAAGCAGCGTACATCCAAGGCCGATCCATCGATCTCGGAAACAAACAAACAGAACTCCGCGATACCTACCGCGAAAAATATCGCCAACTCGGACTCATCGAATCTGATTAATCGCCACCCCGACGAGCACCGTCACTCAGACTCAGTCAGCACTCGCTCGATTTCGAACTCGTCTTGGAACACCTCGATGCTCCCATCTCCACGAGCTGTGCGGAACTGCACACGAAGCTTTCCGCGCCCTTCGATCGCAAACCAGTCAGGCATCCCGCTCAGCACAAACCGGTAGGTCCGTGTTACCGAATCAAAGTAGGACACATTGGTCGTCAGATCGCGCAGATCAATATCCCACTTGATCCCGCTCTCACCGATCGTCGCTGATCCAGACCGCCGCAGATGCACCTGCACGTCCCCGACGCCCTTGATCGTGTCGCCCCATCCATCTCGAACCTCAACATGGAGCACGATCCGCGACGACTCGCCGTCCGCTTCTGTATGCGTGAGTGGATGAATCCGCATCGCTGTCGGCGCGAATGGTCCAGGAACCACCATCCCCTCGTCCGCTTCGATCACCTCTTCACGGATCACCACCCCGCGCTGACACCCAACGAGGCAACCAGCCAAACCACCAAGCGCAATCGCTGAGATTAGAACTGGTGAGGCCGCAGCCCCAAGCACTCTGGACATCGTTCTACGCATACGCCAGTTTAGCACCACACTCACCTCGACACCGCACCCGAGCCGCCCCGACCTGACAGCGCATCAATCAGCCCCCGCTGCCCCGCTTCGAGCATCGAAAGCGCCCTGGTGTTCTCCTGAATCACCTGAATCAACGCCGTCCGATCATCAAGCTGCCCAATCAACCTCGCATGCGCTTCTGAAATCTGACGCTCACGAATCGACGATGCCCGCCGCTCGATGAGCCACATCGCGCACACCATCCCCGCAACCCCAAACTGCGTCAGCGCACTGAGAACTTCTGTATCCACCCCAACCCCCAATCAGTTCGTCAATCGTCCAAACACAACAACATACCCAACCGACACCTCACGCCCCCGCTGCACAGGACCGGTTTCCTCATAAGTCAACAGACTCATCCCTGCCCAGCTGTGTCCGTGCCCATCAACCAACACACCATGCGTCATACCGCTCTCGGCTTGTGCCAGAATATCGTCACGAAGATCCCAAAGCAGCGAATCCGATGCCGCAACCAATCGCCCGTGCACCTCAACCCAGACCTCCCAATCCCCAGAATCAAAGGTCCCCGTTGCAGACGGATCCCCTAGCAGCGATGCGTACGAAACCACGCGCCGACCAAGTCGCTGATTCAGAAAGCGATGCGCCCCAGACCCAAATAAATCCAATCCCTTAAACGACGACATCATCCACCCCCAGTCACACGCACAGGATCAATATCCCCAGCGGAACTCACCGCGACCAACTGAATCAATCGAGTCGATCGTGTTCCCGAAAACGAATACGACACGCTCTCCACCACCACATCAATCGAGATCGTCATCCGACCCGCATCGTTCCCCGAACCGACCACAACAACCAACTCGTCCGCAACACCAAGACCAGGCCCCGAAACATCATCCCCATCAATCTCTTGCGCGACATGCACACTCGTAAGCCGTCGAGTCGAATCCGCAAACACGACATACGGCCCATCCTCATCCCAATCCTTCGTCATCCCCTCGCTCGAAGTTTCCACCGAAACCCTGCTCACCCCACCCCAACACGCCTCTCCAAACTTCACCATCTTCGGCTGTATCACAAGCATCAACAACCCCTCCCATCCAATCAACCACGCGACAGCACAAACGAGTTTGGGTGACGCCGCGTCTCTGCGATCCCATCCCCATCCAAATCAATCATCGCAACCACCGAACCACGCTGCATCGAGAACCGTTGCTGATACTGCTTCGCTCGATCAAGGAACGCCTCTCCACCTCGACCAGGTGCGCCCGCAGACGCATAAATGAGGTGCAGTGCGCCAAGCGCCTCAAGCACCATCAACGCGCCCGGATTGGTCACCGCCGAATCACCAAGCCCATCAGGGTCATCCGCATCAATCCCAATCATCGCAAGAATCTGACGATGCACGATCGCGATCTGAGGTTCAAAGGTGAACACCTCCACAGCCGCGCCCTCAACCCACTTCCCGGGAATGAAACTCGAGTTCGTATCCCCTCGCATAATCGACACAGTCGCAACCGTCGCACTCTGCACGCTCACAACTTCCATAGGTACCGAATCAATCAGCACCACATGCCCCGGACCAATCGCGCCTTCTATGAACGAACCACTCGTCAGCGTCAACAATCCCCCAGCAAGATCACCCGTTCCACTCAGCAACCGTTGCCCGTTCCACATCACCTCGCGGAACAACCCCGGCTCAATCACCAACAAATCCCTGTCCTTCGCAAACATAGAATACCTCCAGCCTCGGACCACCAAACCTCAAAACCCGGGACGGATGTTTCCATCCGTCCCGAGCGTTCCAGCCCCCACCGGAACCCCGCAATCACTTCAGCTCAAACCGCAAGACCAGAAATCAAACCGTGCGCATTCTCGTTCTTGAACTCCATTGTGTACTCACCGATCACCTGACCCGAAACCGAATCTCCCGTCGCCGCCAACGGCTTGTAATGGAAACTCCGACCCTGCATCGGCATCACCGAAATCCGCGACGAATCAAGCAGCATCACTGTGTCCGTCGGGACCCAGCGCGAAAGAATCACTCGGCACACACCAAAGTCACTCTCGTACACACTGATCATGTCCGAGTAAGTCTGATCGTCCGGCAGATACGCCCGGCTCCCGCTCGCAAACGCATTAATCTTCCGCTTCTGCGCACCACCCACAACAATCGTGTCCACACCACCGGACGACTGATCCCAGATCTGCTTAAGAGCCGCGTTGAGCACCGCTTCGTCGAGCTCGTCACCATCACCCTCACCGTCAGGGATCGCGCCAACCCCCGGCTCAAACAGGTTCGTACTCATCGAATGAATAATCCCATTCATCGAACGACGGACCGTACCCGACCCCTGCTGATTCGCGCTCGGCGCGACGCCGTTGATCACACAGTTCTCAAGATCTCGCAGCAGCTCACGCATCCGCTCCTGTTTCTGGTAATCCACCTCGTCACTGATCCCATACGCCCTCGACGCCTGGAGCGAACCAGACACATCAATCCCAGATGTGAAGATCTGCGTGTAGTTGCTCTTTCGGACTCGGTTGCTGAATCGTGCCTCAGGCGCATCATCACCTTCAAGCGCCGCGTTTCCCAGAATATGAAGCTCCATGTTGTCCGCAAGCGTCGCCGCCGTCGTCGCGCCATACCCACGCGTCACAACAATCTGCGAGCCACTCTCATCAATACCCACCACCAGCATCACTTCGCCAGTCCCGCCCGGACGGATCAGATCACCGACCTTAAACACCGACAAATCATCCACCTCAATCGCAACCGCTGCTTGAGGGCTTGGTGAGAAGCTTGATTGATTAATCTGCCCCTTGTTCGGGAGCAGCGCATCCTCGATCCATTCGTGAACCGTCGAGAGCGCACTGCGCTTTGCATCACCCAAATGATCAAGCAAAGGCGTCTCAAACGGACTCACAATCCCGATGATGTCGCTCACATCTTCCACCAACTCCGGAAGCCCCGCGCCACCCGAATAACTCGCTTTACCAGTAAATGCCATGTCTATTCTCCTTCAAATTTCTGTTCAAAAACCCCAAAGCCCATCCATCTCAAATCGCTTCAACCACCACGCCGAGCACGCAGATACCGCAGCAACTCATTCCGATCCCCACTGCTACGCGCCGAAGACGCCATCCGTCCAAGCCCCTCGCCTCCTCCGTTTCCCGCCTGCGAACTCATCGCTGAGCCTCGCGTCCCGTGCGTCGCACACGAGAACAGAAACGGCTTCCGCGCTTTAAGCTCACGCACCGCCACCGCAACATCCGGATCATCCATCTCGCTGATCGTCGCCTCAGTCAACAAACACGCCGTTTCCAAATCCACAGCACGCGCCGCCGTCAACTCCCGCTCAATGTCTCCGCGACGCTGCGTAGAAACCACCGCCTCGTTTGCTTCCGCAAGTTCACGCTCAAGCCCTGAAACCCGCGCTTCGCATTCCGCAAGCTTCTCCTCCGCTTCCGCAGCACGCGTCTTCCAGATCACTTCTTCACTCAACTCCACTCGATCAATCTCAACCACTTCCGGCTCACCCTGATCAATCGGATCGCCACCAACTCCTTTGATTCCCATTTCTGATCTCCTTGTCTTCAACGCTGTTTACACAATCCCAGGATCCGCATCATCCAAACCAAGTTCACCAAGAACCTGATCCTCAGGCACACCAAGCGCCACCTTCGCCTGCGCCGCGTCGAGCGATTCCTCATCCCCGATCGGACCAAGCACACCCCACTCAACACGCACCCCGCGTTCAGACTCTCGAACACGAAGCACCCCAGCTTCATCAAGCGCACGAAGCACCAAACCGCTCACCTGCTCAATCCCGCGCCCATAGGTCACCCGCTTCCGCATCGTCTTCGCGATGAGCCCCATCAGCGTGACCCGAAGCGCATTCGCACTACTCAGGTTTCCAAGCTTCGCCTTGACCACACCACCCGCAAGCGGAGGCACACCCGAAATCTTGTCCAGCGCCTCGCGGATCTCCGCGATATGCCGATCCTCACTCGGACTGCTCGCATCCCCGCCAAAGCCCACAATCGACGCATCCGGATTGTCCGTGCTCCACACCGTTCCAGGCCCAACCCCGCTCCCATCAAACCCCTCGATCCCGCGAGCAAGGTACATCTTAAAACTCTGCAGAGTCACCCGATTCGCACGATCACTCAGCCGCGTGTTGAGCTCGTCCTGAAGCGGAATCAACGCCTCCACCTCGCCAAGCCCCGCATACACAAACGGCTGACTCATGTTCTGAATATGCACCACAGGCACCACAGAACCAAGCACAGACCGAGTACCCGATGACACCCGATCCCCGTCCTCATACAGCTCCCACCCATCCCCAGTAATCACTTCCGTAACAGTCGAACGCTTGCGTGCAGGAGTTTCCTGACCACCACCAGCCAATCGACCGAACCGGTTCCGGATTGTGTTCTTCGCACCAGTGTCTTCCAGTTCGTTGAGTTCACGCTCAAAGTGAATCGCGTACCCATCAAGCACCCGGTAATCCGAGTCGCTCACAATCGGCACCCCACGCCGAGGTTCGATCGGTTCAATCGAGAACGCCTCATGCACCGTCTCAAGACTCGCGCCGACAAGCCGATCCTCATCTACCCGAACCAGCAGATCCACATACCCATACACATGCCCGAGCGTCGCGATGTCCTGCATCAACGAGATCCCACCGCTGTGCTCCCATACCCGCTCAAGAACACCCTCAATTTCATCCCGCAACGAGTCCTTCTCCGTCAGCGATTCGATCCGCACCGGAGAACCAAACATAAAGTCCACCATCGTCCCAACGCGCCAACCAATATCGTTCTCGATCACCACCTCACGCCGACCGCTCGGCGCACTCACCCCATCCAAACTCGTCCCCGTCACGCGAGCAGGCAACCCACGCTCCTGCGCCATCCGATACCACCCGCTCTGATTGGAACCCGATACAGTCCCGCTCCGCCTGACGAGCTCGAGTGGGTTGCGGTAATACGCCCACAGCTGCTCAAGCCGGGGCAACACCCCGTTCTCGTGCGTATCGATCAACGATCGCACAAGCTCCCATCGCCTTTGAGCATTCCCCGACAACCCACTCGAACCCAGATCAGACATGTCCCGCCTCCACTTCCCGGCGTGCATCCATTCACACGCTCAACCAATGGATCGTTCGGACACCAGCGTGCGCACAAAACAGGTCACTCCACCACAACCGCGGCGCGCAAATCACTGAAAACAAAGGCTCAAAAAATTTTTGGATTTTCGATTTTTTCAGATAAAAATCCGACAGATTGTGCGCACAAAAACAGCACTCCAAAGAGTGCTGTATCTACATACAACTCGAATGAACAGCATGAACAATCAGTCTCAGCCGATCACTTCCACCCGCGAGTACTGATCCAGATTCACCACCACAAGTTCCCCATCATCCTTGCGGAGCTCAAGCCGATCGAGCCAAAGCTTCTTGTCCCGGCCGTGCGCAAACCAAGATCCGGTTTTCTGCTGACCAACGCGAAGCACAACACCCTCAACAGATGTCAGTTTCCCCTCGTTGCTCATGATCACCTGCTGCGTCACCCGGACGCGTGAACCGATCTCGTAATCTGTCGCTGTATCACTCATGCACCCAGTATATGCCCATCAATCTCCCCCGCCACACGCTCCGCCTCAGTCTTGCTCGGCGCTTCCACAATCACCCGCATGATCGGCTCCGTATTGCTCGCCCGCACATGCGCCCACACCCCACGCTCATCCCAATCAATCCGGATCCCGTCCTGCAGATCCACCCTACACCCCGCCTGCCCGCTGTAAATCCCGTCAAGATGCTTCACCACAGGCACCGCGTCCGCCTTGCTCGCCAGATCCGACTTCGCCTTGAGGATCGTGTACCCATTCCCCTTCACCTCATCCGTCGGCCCAAAAGAGTTCACCATCTCCACAAGTTCGCTCACCGTCTTCCCAGTCCGCGCCATCAGCGACAGCATCAGCGCCATCCCTGAAAGCGAATCCCGTACATAAGTCACCTCCGCCCAGATCACCCCGCCGTTCCCCTCACCACCCATCACCACATCCCGCCCTTGCTCTTTGAGCGACTTCATCACCTCAACCACATTCGCTTCCCCCACCGCCGAGCGAACAACCTCCGCGCCGTAATGAGCCGCGACATCATCAATCATCCGCGAAGTCGAAAGATTCACCACAAAGACAGGCTTCCCCTTCTTCGAATCTTGACCACCGCGCGCCTCCATCAACGCCATCGCGCACAACACCAGCGTGTACTCCTCACCGATGTACTCGCCGCGCTCATCAACAATCGCGAGACGATCCGCATCCGGATCCTGCGCAAACCCCACACTCGCTCCAACGCTGGGAACCACATCGCACAGCCCACCCTCACCCGACAAGTTCTCCTTCGTCGGCTCAGGAGTATGCGGGAAGTCACCAGACCCATCACACGCGATCGGATACAGACGAACACCGATCCGCTCAAAGAAAGGCACCGCCATCGTCGATCCAGAACAGTTCACTGAATCGAGCGCCACCGAAAGCTTCCCAACCTTCTTCGCAGGTTTTTCCCCTGCAATCCGATAGAACGAATCCACGGCCCACGAAATATGCACGCCAACCTCGCTCGAATGCGCCACCACGATCCCGCGCTCACGCACCTGCTTTGGTTCCCCCTCGCTGTTCTGGAATAACTCGATAATCTCATCCGCTTCCGACGCAAGCGGCGCACGAGACGCCGATCCACCATCATCGCGATCCAGCACAATGCACTTGAGACCGTTCCACTCCGCAGGATTATGACTCGCCGTAATCACCATCCCCGCTTCACAGCACGGCGCGGACGCAGCGACCCCAACCGTCGGCGTCGTCGCCGGACCCATCCGGATCACATCGCACCCACTGCGAAGCAACCCCTCAACCGCCGCCTCTTCAATCGCATCCCCACCCCGACGACCATCTCGCCCAACCGCGACGACCATCGCATTTTCATCAGTCCGATCCCGCCAGAGCCACTCCCCAAACGCCGCCGCATAGCGCATCGCAAGCTCCGGAGTCAGACTCTCCCCAACAATCCCACGCAACCCACTCACACCCAAAATCAACGGCGAATCACCCATCATCAACACTCCTGGTAGTCACCAACCACTCTAGTCCCATCCGCCCCTACACTCCCAGCTATGCCAGAATCCGTCCACAACTTCCTCT
>JARGNC010000235.1 GCA_029212425.1 Phycisphaerales bacterium | reverse complement strand
CTGCGTCTGGACGAGGCGCGGAAGGTTGAGATGGTCGAGAATCCATTCGCAACAGAGATTGATCCGGTCACAGGACAACGCAGACCCAAACTCAGCGAGGTCATCGGGATCGACCCGGCGCGGGTGACGACGGTGCTGGTCCGAGCTGTTGAAGGCACGCAACTCGCGGCGGTCCGCGATCGCGTCTTTGAGATCTACACCGATTTCGAAGCAAAGCATGTCGGCGAAGTCCCCAGCACCTTCTCGATGGAGAACCAGGTGCGGACATGGGAAGAACTCAACGCGACGATGATCAACGCGGTCAAGAAGGAGACGGGATTGGTCCTGTTCATCTTCGGGATCGTGTCGTTCACGAGCGTGTTCCTTGTGCTTGCGATCTTCTGGTCGATGGTGTCGGAGAAAACCAAGGACATCGGAATTCTGCGTGCCCTCGGTGCTTCGACTCCCGGCGTTGCGTGGTTGTGGATCAGGTATGGGACGGCGATTGGGCTGATTGGAGCCGTGTTTGGAACCGCGGCGGGGTATGCGGTGGTGGTCAACATCAACGGCATCCACGATTGGCTCGGTCGGACTTTCAATCTTGTGATTTGGGACCCACGAACCTACTACTTCATCGAGATCCCGCATGAGGTCGATCTTGCGAAAGCGGTCATCGTGTTCGTCGTCGGCGTGCTGACCTGTGTGCTCGGATCGCTGATCCCTGCGTTCCACAGTGCTCGGATGGACCCTGTCAAAGCGTTGAGGTTCGAATAATGAGCCAGCCAGCGACTGCATCCATTCTTGAAGTGAGGAATGTCCGTAAGACCTATCGGCTCGGGCGCGTCAAGGTTCCTGTCTTGCACGGCGTGGATCTGACGGTCGGTCACAAAGAATGGATCACCATCCTCGGAGCATCGGGCTCAGGAAAGAGCACGCTGATGCACCTGATCGGTGGTCTGGATCGTCCCGACAAGTATCCCGAGCAACCCGCGTCCATTGTCTATGGTGATCGCGTCATTACCGACATGGGACCCAAGGGACTCAACCACTACCGCTCGACGGAAGTGGGGTTTGTGTTCCAGTTCTATCACCTGCTCCCTGAGCTCGACATCATGCAGAACATCTGTGTGGGATCGATGATCCGCTACGGTCGCTTCGCGTACGGCAAGCATCGCAAGGATGTTGAGAAACGCGCCAAGGAACTGCTCGACCGGTTCGGTCTGAGCGATCGGATGCGGCACCGTCCCGCTGAGCTGTCCGGTGGTGAGCGACAACGCGTCGCGATCGCTCGCGCACTGATCAATGAACCTGCGCTGCTTCTTGCGGATGAGCCGACAGGGAATCTTGATCTCAAGACGGGCGAATCAATTCTCGATGTCCTCGCTGAGCTCCAATCCGATGCGGGATTGACCATGGTCATGGTGACTCACGATGAGCGGATCGCGGCTCGCGCGGATCGCACAATCCGCTTGATAGATGGCCGAGTTGAGGAACAATCCGCGTCAATGACACCCTAAAGGCTCTTTTGGTCCGGATTTGGTGAGATAAGTTGGCTGGGGGTTGCGTGGGTTCTAAGATTGAATGTGAAGCAAGTGTTTCCTAACAACAGGAAACACGGGTTTGGTTGTGTCCAATCCCGCACAGGAGTATCCACCTTGAGTACAGCGCATGCGAATTCATCCGATTCGAGCCAACGCACAGGCGTGGTCAAGTCTGAAGTCTCGCTCAATGGGATGAGCGGGAAGCAGATTGTTGCGGATGTTGTTGAGTGTGGAACAGGAACGCCTGTGGTGTTTCTGCACGGCTTGGTGGGTCTTAATGAGCACTGGGAGTTGGTCGTTCGATCGTTGTCCACTCGTGCACGATGCGTGACACTCGAGATGCCTTTGCTCTCGTTGCGAAAGTCGGATTGCTCGATCCAAGCGGTCTCCGCGATGACGATGCAGTTCATTGACAAGCACTTTGATGAGCCTGTGGTATTGGTGGGCAACTCGTTCGGTGGTCATGTCGCGCTCCGCGTGGCGCACGAGCGTCCAGAGTTGGTCAAGTCGTTGGTCCTCGCGGGATCATCGGGATTGATCGAGCGGACCGTTGTCAAGGGCGCACCTGTGCGTCCGACGCGCGAATGGCTGGTTGAGAAGATCGGCGAGCTGTTCTACGACAAATCGTTTATGGATCCGGGTGATGTCGATCGCGCCTTTACGCTGCTCAACGAGCGGGGCGGGGCGCGTGCGATGGTCAAACTCTCCAAGAGCGCTCGGCGCGACAGCATGGCGGATGATCTCGGGGAGATCGAACATCCGACGCTGCTGATCTGGGGCAAGGAAGATGTGGTCACCCCTCCGAGTGCGGGACAAGGGTTTACGGAGCTCATGCCGAACGCGGAGTTGTTCTGGATCGAGAACTGTGGGCACGCGCCGATGATTGAAGCACCGGGGCCATTCGCTGAAGCGATGCACGCGTTCTTTGATAAACAAGGGTTCCCGAGCGGGGCCGATTCGTGAGCAGCGGAGTCATGCGTGCCCCCACACCCAACGCGCCCTATTCGATGACCAGCGCGGTCGGTCTGGCGCTGCGTGCGCGTGTCGAGCGCCGACGACGCAAACTCAACGATCTTGGGTATTGGCAGCGTTCGACCTGCTATATCCAGAGCGACCAGCTCCGCAAAAATCTCAAAGCG
>JARGNC010000028.1:19579-20185 GCA_029212425.1 Phycisphaerales bacterium | reverse complement strand
CCGGGGAGGGGGGTGATGACATGTCCGCCGGTCTCGGTTTGCCAGTAGGTGTCGACGATGGGGCAGACACCTCGACCGATGATGTTGCGGTACCACATCCACGCTTCGGGGTTGATCGGTTCTCCCACGGTTCCCAGGACTTGGATCGAGGAGAGGTCTGCGGATTTGGGATGCTCATCCCCCCACTTCATGAACGCGCGGATCGCGGTCGGTGCGGTGTAGAACTGGGTGACCTTGTGTCGCTCGACGATTTGCCAGAATCGTGCGGCGGTTGGGTAGTCTGGGCCGCCTTCGAACATGACTGTTGGGACACGGTTGGGGAGGATGCCGTAGACGATGTAGGAGTGTCCGGTGATCCATCCGCAGTCTGCGGTACACCAGAATGTTTGGTTTGAATCGGGGATGAGATTGAAGGAGTACTTGCTGGTCATCGCGGTGAAGACCATGTATCCCGCGGTGGTGTGGACGATGCCCTTTGGTTTTCCGGTCGATCCGGAGGTATAGAGAAGGAAGAGCATGTCCTCTGCGTCGAGTTGTTCGCATGGACACTCTGCGGATGCTTGTTCCATCTGCTCGTTCCAGCAGAGATCGAGTTCACCCCATTTG
>JARGNC010000028.1:17993-19569 GCA_029212425.1 Phycisphaerales bacterium | reverse complement strand
TGTGGCAGCGTCCATAGCAGAGAACGTGCTCGACGGGTTGGTTGCCGTTTGCTTTGAGGATGTTGATTGCTTCGTCGACATTGTCTTTGAGTGGGACGACCTTGCCTCGTCTCCATGATCCATCGCAGGTGATGATCATCTTTGAGTTTGCGTCTTCGACACGGTCCGCGATTGCTTGGGCGCTGAAGCCGCCGAAGATCACGGAGTGTGGAGCGCCGATTCGTGCGCATGCGAGCATCGCGATCGCGAGCTGCGGGACCATGCCCATGTAGATGGTGACGATGTCGCCCTTACCGATGCCGTTGGATTTGAGGACATTGGCGAGTTTGGAGACTTCGGTCTGGAGATCTTTGTAGGTCAGCGTGCGTTGATCGGTTGGGTTCCCGGAACCATCGACTGGTTCACCTTCCCAGATGATCGCGGGTTGGTTGCCGTGTCCGGATTCGACTTGTCGATCGACGCAGTTGTAGCAGACATTGGTTTTGCTTCCGTTGAACCACTTGGCATCGGGCACGTTCCATTCGAGGACGGTATCCCATTTTTTGAACCAGTGGAAGTCCTCGGCGACCTCTGCCCAGAATTTCTCAGGAGACTCGATCGATTCCTTGTACATCTCGTTGTATTGGTCCATCGACGGGACCAACCACTTTGAAGCGCCGACATCGGACGCGGCGGGCGGGTTGAAGATGCGGTCTTCGTGGAGAACGGATTCGATCGAGTTGTCGGACATGCTTTGCTCCTCTTTGACTTGTCGAGGGCATTCTATACGAAAAAACACCCCGGAATCATGAGTGCATGACGCCGGGGGTGAATCGCTGTGTTCCTGAGCGAGAATCGTTCAATCGTTGATGATCACTGAATCGAGACGATTCATGAAATCTCGGATGAGTTCAGCGATGATGTCGCCGTCTTCTTCGAGTGCGAAATGCCCTGTGTCGAATAGATGCATTTCTGCGTTTGGTAGATCATCCATATACGGATGAGCTCCTGATTCTGGGAAGATGTGATCGCCGGTTGCCCAGGTGATAAGCATTTGCGGTTGATGTTCGCGGAAATATCTTTGCCAGCTTGGGTAGAGTTCAACATTTGTTCGATAGTCGTAGAAAAGGTCGAGCTGGATATCGTTGTTCCCTTCACGATCGAGGAGGGGCTGAACGACGAGCCAGTTGTCTGGGGAGATCACGGATTCATTGCGTACGCCGTGTAGGTATTGCCATTTGGTTGCGTCGATGGTGAGGAGTCCTCGAAGCGCGTCGCGGTCTTTTTCAGATCCGCTTTCCCAGTACTGTTTGATTGGGTTCCAGAACTCCTCGAGACCCGCTTCGTATGCGTTCCCGTTTTGAACGACGAGACCTGAGACACGCTCAGGGTGTTTGGTTGCAATGCGGAATCCGACCGGTGCGCCATAGTCCATGACATAGAGCACATAGTCGTCGAATCCCTTGCGTTCGAGAAGTGTATCGACAACACGAGAGATATTGTCGAAGGTGTAGTCGTATTGATCAGTTGATGGCGCTGAACTCATGCCGTATCCGGGATAGTCGGGCGCGATGATGTGAAACTCGTCTTGCAGGTC
>JARGNC010000028.1:12284-17983 GCA_029212425.1 Phycisphaerales bacterium | reverse complement strand
GCGGCTGTCCCGGAGTTCCCGCTTCGCGATAGAAGATGTCGAGACCATCAATCGACTCCGTCGCGTATCGTACTTTGCTGCTCTGGTCTTGTGTTACCGATTCGGTAGCGTGGTGGTTATGGTTATGGGTATGCTGGGCGGTTGTTGTTGTGGTAATCCCTGCGAGCGCAGCGATCGCGCTTGCCAGAACGGCTGTGTGCTTCTTCATGTTGTTTCCTTTGCGTTGTAAGAGTGTGCGTGAAAACGCCCGCCCCGTTCTGGGACGGGCGTTCCGTGATTCTGGATTCAGTTCATCGACTCAGCGCCGATGCTGGTTTGGATTGTTTACGAAACTGCTGCGCCAGTGCGGACAACAGGAAAGTCGATGCTCGTCGCGGCGATGTGGTTGAAGTAGTTGGTAAAGATGTTGATCGCAACGACGGCGACGATCTCGACGAGTTCGCCTTCGGTCACTCCAGCGTTGCGTGCATCGCTGAGTTCGTCGTCGGAGATGTTGCCGCGGTTGTTGACGATTGATTTGGCGAGGTTCAGGATTGCCTGGACTTTCGGGTCGCTCGCGTTTCCTGCGATGTTGTTGGAGATTTCGTCTTCGGAAAGTCCTGCGCCTTTTCCGATCGCGGAGTGCGCTGAGGCGCAGTAGTCGCAGCTGTTTGCGCCAGCGATCGCGAGGGCGAGTTGCTCTTTGACAGCTGGGGAAAGTTCAGACTTGCTGAACGCTTCATCGAATGCGAGTTTCGCGCCCAGTGCTGCTGGGGAGTGCGCCATAGCGGCGTAAATGTTGGGGACCATTCCGATCTTGCCTTTGATCGCGCCGAGGATCTCGGATGATGCGGCTGGTGCGTTTTCGACGGTGAGTGGTTCGATGCGTGACATTTTTTGATTCTCCTTGCGTGTTCACTCAGAGGATAGGTTTCATCCTCGACACATATACATACTTACCGATCAGTACATTTATTTCAAGTGCTCAACGAATTTTTCGCTGAATTTGATTCACATGGAGCTGCAGGAGCCCCTGAACCGCCTGTACAGAATGCAAATGGGCTTTTTCGGTATTCGCCCCATGCGTACTTTTCAGTATGCATCTGACGAAATGAGCACCTCAACGGCAGCAATCAGTGTGCGGATGTCACGCGGAGGACTTCTTGGATGCTGGTCATTCCCTCGGTCGCTTTGTTGATCCCATCTGAACGGAGGGAGGTCATGCCTCGCTCGAGGCACAAGCGACGGAACTCGGACACATTTGGATTGCGCGCGATGACATCGCGGAGCGTGTCATCGACGGCGAGCATCTCGTAGATACCGACGCGGCCTGAGTATCCGGTGCTTCGACATTTGTCGCAGCCTTGCGGGACCCACATCTCGTTGGTTGGGAGTCCGTTGATTTCGAGGAACTCTGCCATTTCTTCGCTTGGTGCTTCTTGTGCTTTGCAGTGTGTACACAACCTGCGAAGCAAACGCTGAGCGAGCACGCCGTTGAGAGCGGCGCCGACAAGGAAGGGTTCGAGACCGATATTCACAAGACGCGTGACAGAACTCGGCGCGTCGTTTGTGTGGAGTGTTGAAAGCACCAAGTGACCAGTGAGCGCGGCTTGGACCGCGGTGTGTGCGGTTTCGTGGTCGCGAATTTCACCGACCATGATGACATCGGGGTCCTGACGCAACAGTGCTTTGAGCGCTTTGGCGAAGGTCATGTCGATCTTCGCGTGCGTCTGGGTTTGGGTGATGCCGTCGAGGTGGTATTCGATCGGGTCTTCAACGGTAGAGACATTGAGTTTCTTGTTGTCGATCTGGCGGAGGGACGAGTAGAGTGTGGTAGTTTTACCCGAACCGGTTGGTCCTGTGACGAGGACGATGCCGTGGGGTTGCTTGATCTCGTTCTTCCAGATCGCGAGCGAATCGTCGTCGAATCCGAGGTCTTCGAGTTGAACATTGATCGACTTGGTATCGAGGATACGCATGACGATCTTCTCGCCGTATCCGGTTGGGAGCGAAGATACACGAAGGTCGAGTTTACGTCCCTGAACGGTACAGCGGATGCGGCCATCCTGGGGGACGCGTCGTTCGGAGATGTCGAGGTCTGCCATGATCTTGAGGCGCGAGGTGATCGCTGCGGACATGGAGGGCGGCGGGTTCATGGATTCGTAGAGCACGCCGTCGATGCGGAGGCGCACTTTCATTTTCTTCTCGCTCGGTTCGATGTGGATATCCGACGCACCTTCTTTGACCGCGTTCTGGATGATGTAGTTCACATAGCGGATTACCGGAGATTCGCCTGCTTGTGCTTCGAGGTCCACCGCTTCGGCTTGCTGCGCCTGGGAGACTTCAACATCACCAACATCGACATCCGCGAGGATTTCTGAGAGATCAACATCTTCACCTGAGTCGTGGCCGATGAGTTCGAGAGCTGCTCGGATATCTCCTGGAGTAACGAGCACGATCTTGACGCTCGACACACGCAGGCGTGATGAGATCTCATCGATCATGAACACATCGTCGGGAGTGACGACCCCCATGACGACGCGGGTGCCTTCTGTTCGCAGCGGGAGGACATGGTGCGCCTTGCAGAACTCTGGGGTGAGTCTTTGGAGGAGCTTGCCGTCGAATCCGCCGTCAAGACCCGCTTCGATATCGACTCGTTCGAACGACACGCCGGCGCGTTGTGCGACGACTGTTTGGACTTTCTCTTCGTCGGCGCCCTGATCGATCAGCAGATCGACAAAGAACGCTCCGGGGGTTTGTTTCAGGATTTGGTTTGCGGCGGTGATCTGCTCTGGAGTGACCGCGCCTGAGTCGATCAACTGCTGCGTGAAGTCACCATCTGCGGGATCGGAAGCGTTCTCGGTTTGGTTCGGACGATAGATCTCATGGACGGCGCTTCCGATCGATCCACCTGTGGTGGTGATCTGATTCTCAAGCACATCAGGATCTTCGTCGACACTTGTTCCGCCATCCTGTCCGAATCGGCGTTGTCCCGATGGCATAGACGGGAGTGGGGAGAAGGACCCGGCGCGTTGATCCAAGCGGTGTTGACCGGCTGCTTTGGGTCTGATTGATCTGCGGGGTCGATGATCGTTCTCATCTACCCCGAGCTCGTTTAGGATGTCGTCGATGTCCGCCATGGTGCCGAGTTCCTTGCGATTTATTCTTCGATACGCTTTGCGCCTTCACCGAGTCCGAGTTCGTACTTCATGCCTTCGACTTCGAGCGTGACGACCGATCCTTTGATCGAGACGACTTTGAAGGTGTCTGCGAGCGTCATTCCCACACCGACCGGTTCTCCTGAGATGCGAGCGACGGGGCGTGAGCCGCCGATTACGCTTTGGAGTTTGAGGTTTGAAGCGATGGTGTCGATCTCCGCGACTCGTTCTTCGCGTTGTAGACGATCATGCTCTGCACGCTGACGCGCCAAGCGAGCCATCTGAGCGCTCATATCCTCTTGATTGGCAAGCGGAGCAATGAACTCATCGGTCGGATCCGCGATCGCGGTCATGGTGAATGGTTCTTGCGGGAGCACGGTGTCGCGATCGAACTGAACCGAGACACTCACTTCTTCGAGGTCATCCATGATCTTGTCGAAGCGTTTGACAAAGTCAGGCGTGGTTGTCGAAGCGGTGTACTCGACCATGGTCACGGATTCTTTGATCCCGGCTTGCATGCCGATGTATCGCATCGCGTAGATCGAACCGACACCGATCGCAAACACAAGACCTGCGAGGATGACCTGGCC
This sequence comes from Phycisphaerales bacterium, assembly GCA_029212425.1. GTDB lineage: Bacteria > Planctomycetota > Phycisphaerae > Phycisphaerales > UBA1924 > UBA1924. Next base: position 14,256 of record JARGNC010000028.1, on the reverse strand, counting down.
GTTGAACTTGGATGGTTCCGCGGCTCCGGTGCTGAACCCCGAACCACCACCTGCGGCGTCGTTGCCCATACCTGGGATCGCGGCGGGCACACCGGTCGCTTCATCCGCTTTGTTGAGGTTCAAGAAGACATTGGATTCGCCGTGCTCTTGGTCACCGTCTTTGGGAGTGAATGGATTGATCTCGCTCATGATGCCACCTCGTTGCGGAAGAAGATGCTGAGCGTGAAGCTCGCTTTGATTTCTGTTTCGTCGCTCGCTGTGTCTTCAATTTTCATATCGATGATGCGTGTGATTCGCGGCATCTGTTCGATCTTGAGCAGAAAGGCGTAGAACCCGGCCCATGAACCTTCGATGCTCATTTCTAGGGGTTGTTCGCGGAACTGAGCCGCGGCTTGTGGCTTGGTGCTTTTGAGCGTTGGCGAGCTCAGTCCAGATTGGATCGCGAGACTCGAGACCTGACGGACGATCTGGTCAACTTCCTTGTTGGAGGGAAGCATCGACTCCATCGTTTCGATCCGTTCGGTGATCTGTTGGTTGATGAGCAGGAGGTCGTCATTGCGTGCGGTCTCGGCGCGGAGCTTCCCGAGCATTTCTTGCTTGTGAGCGATCTCAACCTTCGCGCTCTCGATGTTCGCGCTCTGCGGGCGGAACACCAGCATGTAGCTCACGACCGGCAGCAGCAAGACGGTGAGGAAGAGTACGAGTTCTCGGATTCCAAACTGCATAAGAATCTCCTTGGATTCGTCAAATGAAAGTCGTCGGGTCGTCAGGTCGTTGCAAAGGATCAGTCTTCGATGTCTTCGGTCGTCGACACGATGGTTTGTCCATCGATCCCTACTGAGATTGTCCCAGCAACCTTGCTCGCGTCTGCTGTGCTTGAGAGCGACATGGTGATGCGGAACTTGCGGTACTCGACCGAATCGATCATGGTCTGGTTGATGTACTGGAGCTCGACATCGTTGAGCAATGGGGACTGCTTGAGCGATGCGAGGTAGTCCGCGATGTCATCGTTATCTGCGGAGACGCCGTCGACTGAGATGCTGAACACGAACTTAGGTGGATGGACCTTCGGTTCGGTGGGTTCCTGATCTTTCCCGTTCCCTACGCCGCTGACTCCGATAGATTTCACGGCGCCCTTGGTCGCGGCAGGAGGGGGCGGCGGACGGACACGGTCGCCTTCAAGCTCGACATCGGTCAGGGTGATCCCGTCTCCGATGCCTCGGATGATCTCTCCCATAAGCACTGAGCGTGGAACGCGATCTTTGAGCGCGGTCACGATCTCCGCTTTGTCGGTAAGGACAACGCGTTGTTCTTCGAGTAGTTTGAGTTGCTCGATCTTTGCGGTTTCTTCTTTGAAGGAAGCCGCGACAAGTTTTTGTTCTTCGCGGACCCTATTCCAGCGTTGGTGGTTGACGGTGAACGCGCCGATCACGCCTGCGAGCACGAGCACGAAGAGCAGGATCGCGAACATCGAGGCGCGTGCCTGTCCTTTACCACGGACATAGTCCGATGGCAGGAAGCTGGCGCCGTCATTCTTGTTGGTTGATCGCATGGATCCTCCTCGTCATCCCCGGCTCGTGCCGGTCACATTCGATCGGTGATTCAGCACCGATTGGTCAAAGGTCCGTCGGGCACAACACGCACCCAACCGTTGTTGCCCAGCCGGGCTGTGGTTTATTCAGGTTGACTCCGGACACAGGGACCTTGCCCGCGCGTCCGAGAGTGCTCAGTGGGTCAACGACCCTTGTTTCAAGATTGAGCACACGTGCGAGGTGCTCGCTGATCGCTTTGTGTCCGGCCATACCTCCAACGAAGTAAGCACGCTCGACCGGTGTTCCTTGGATCGAGGAGCGGTAGTAGCGCAGGCACATCATGATCTCGTCGATCAAGATTTCGAGCGGCTCAGAAATATCTGGATCGTCCATGGAGGGGTGCGGATTGGCGCTCTTGGAAGCACCGGTGGTGACGGCAG
>JARGNC010000028.1:0-12274 GCA_029212425.1 Phycisphaerales bacterium | reverse complement strand
TTGTGCAGCGGAACTGGCGGCAGATGCTCTGGTCAAACGAGATTGCGCCGTGCTCGATGGTGCGTGCGAAAACAATCTGCCCTTCCTTTACGATCATCACGACGGTGCATGCACTTCCTAGATCAATCAGCAGGGAAGCGCCGTTGCTTTTGGATTCGCTGGGAATCACCTGACGGAGTGTCTCAAATGTGTTGTGGATTCCGACTGGCTCAAGCTTTGCACGCTTGAGCGAGTCCATCATGCGTCCAACAAAAGTCTTTGATGCGCCGAAGCAGATAACTTCTTGTTTGTTGTTCTGCTTTGCTTCCCCCACTGGGATGCTGCGGACGAGCAGCGCGCCGGGTTCGCATCCGAGTCGATCGCTCATCTGTCCAACCGCGAGGTCGTTGATCGATACTCCTGGGACCGGGGTGATCTGCAGGTGCTTGCAAGACATCTGCTGTGTCGGGATCACACACGCGGCGCGGAGGCCGGTGAGCTTGCCGCTCTTGATGAGCTTGGGTAGTGCATCGAACTGGAAGAGCATCCGTTTGGAAGGGTTATCGAGCAGGTCGTCGGGCGTGCTGATCTGTGCCGCGCTGACGATTGAAGCGGGATCACCAGAAGACACTCGGAGCACTCTGAGCGCGGAGACTCCGAAGTCCACCGCGAGTGGGTATCCTGTTGGACGCATCGAGTTCATCGATTTGAGCGTCGTTTTGAGTTGGCTAAATACTTTTGGCTTCGCCATATCTTCCTTACCTTCGTGCGTCCCACACGATTCCTACACCAACCGGCGTCGTCGGTGATCGAACCGGAAGTTCCGATTCGGTCGCCGTAGAAACATGGAATCGGCGTGATGTTCGGGAGAATGTGGGCGTGATCGACCGATTGGCTCCGCTGCTTGTGACGGATCAGGATCAGATCGCGCAGAACGCACAATCGGTAAGTGCTAGGTCCGTTATGAACGCAGCGAGCCGATAACTTGGGTCAGCGCCTTGAGCGATGCGTCAAGGTCCCAGACTTGCTTATCACGATTGCCTGTCGTGTTGGAGATGACGCGGAGTTCCGAGGTTCGGATCGTTTGGTCGACGAGCTGAGCGGCAAGCGCGACCGACGCGCCTTCCATCGCTTCGGCAACAGCACCGGTCCGTGCAACAACGCCTTCGGCACACCCATCATCTCCGGAGCACCACGACACTGTTGCGATTGTGCCGATATCGCTCGTGAGCGAAGCAAGGAACGCGACGAGGTCTGGATCGTGGTCGATCCCCATTTCGTTGTTTGGGAAGGGTGCAAACCCGATCTCGCTGAGCGGGATGAATCCATCAGGCGCGCCGATCCCCTCGTCCGAGAACACGGATCTTGTTGCGACGATGGAATCTCCAATAGACAAAGGATGTTCGCTTGGGAGTGCCCCTGCGATCCCTACGGAGATAACGGCTCCATACTCTTTGTGGGTCAATGCGCGCGAAGTACTCGCGGCGGAAGCGGACTTCCCAACCCCTCCGCAGAGCAAATCGAACCGATGATCCAGAGGAACAACCTGACCGAACTCAACCAGTGAACTATTTTGCTCAGAACTAGGCAGTTCAGAACCTTGTAGTTCGAATGCACTGAGCACAGCATCGCATTCCTTCGGGGCTGCGGCGACGAGCAGGCATCGGTCTGTGCTGGTGATCCAGGAATCCATGATCAAGCGTAGCGCGTTCTCGAGCACGCTGTGTTGGGTTATGCCGCTTCGTCTGGGACGAACAGGTGCAACCCATTGCTGAGGTTCCGTTGCATAACACGGAGGTCGAACTGCCCTTTGGTCACTGGGTAGAAGTTATATTTGTGTACATCGACACCGCCGCACTCGACGATGGTGATTGAGCGATCTTCCTTGAGGTTGTATACCGCAGAGAACTGCTCATCTTCGAAGTGTGAGAACTCGTGTACCTGAGGTCGGCATGGGTCCGCGGGGTCCCAGTCAGTGACGACGCCTTTTGCGCCGTTGCTCAGCTTGACAACTGTCCCGGGCGGATACGCGGGACACACGGAGAGCAACGCTTTGAAGACAACGGGATCGATCCAATCGCCGTAGGGTTTGCCCATCATTTTTTTGAGCGTGCACACAGCGGGTTTGGACAATCCGTCACCGATATCTTCCCCGATCGAAGATGCGTTGTGGCTCATGCGATCAAAGAGATCAGCGACGCAGATGATTCTTGAGAACACATGGATCTCATCGCCGATGAGTCCTGTTGGTTCGGTCCCGTAGCGTTCTTTGGTCGGGAATCCTGAACCATCGAAGTGTTGGTGATGGTGCAGGACCGCGCTTGCTGCTGACGCGCTGAGCGATCCTCGCACGCATTGGTATCCGATGTTGACATGTTTCTGCCATTCCAGATCAGATGCGTCGTGGTGCTTGCTCCATCGCTTGATAACCTTCTCGTCGAGATGCATCATCCCGATATCGTGGAGCATCCCAGCGACACCGAGGTTGGTGACATCGGATGCGTATCGCGAGGGGACATACTTCCGTTCTCGCATGAGATAGAACCCCAGACGCATCCCGAGCAAGAGACTGAGGAATCCGACATTCGCGCCGTGGCGCACAGCGGGTGCGCCGGAGTCGACAAGCTCGCCGACGAACATGGCGCTTTTGGGGTCGTCGATCAGATTGGTGAGCAGTTTGGACATCGAGCACTTGTACTGCTGGAAGTCGAGCTTCGCGTGTGCGCCGTTCGATGCTTCGATGAATGCTTTGGAAACATCTCCCGCAACTTCGGCGCGGGATGCCATAATCTTTGGACTGACAAACTCCCCCACCATTTCCATTCCTGGGTACTGGATCCAGAGTTCGGGAATTTTCAACTCGGCGAGGCGCTCGATGGTGTTTTCGCTGAGCGAGACTTCGGCGCGCAGGAGGACTGTCCCTGAATTGGATCGCGGGTGATACACCGGTTGCGCCAGCACCATTCCGGGTTTGGCATCAGATATATGGACGCGCAGCATCGGACACTCCTGAGCAGAGCGCATACACGCTCTACGAAACACCCATCGGCGGTACAGACCGAACGATCAAGCGGAGAGTTCACGAAACGCCGGGATTCCCGGCATATGCGGCGAGAATGTAGATCAGGTACACCGCGAGGAGAAGCAAACCAGATCCCTTCGAGATTACCGGACGAACGATTGCCCAGATCATGAGCATGATCGCGACCCCAAGCATCGCGTACAAGTGCCAGGTCATGGAAGAATCAAGATTCAACGGCTTGATGATCGCGGTCACGCCGAGCACCGAGAGCAGGTTGAAGACATTGGATCCAACGATGTTGCCGACCGCCATGTCCGCTTCTTTGACCATCGCGGCGCGGACCGTCGCGGCGAGTTCTGGAACACTTGTCCCGAACGCAACGATCGTGGTCCCGATCACCGCGGCGGGGATCCCGATGGACTCCGCAAGATCTGTAGCGCCGTAGACGAGGACCTTCGCGCCGATTGCCAATCCCACGATTCCCAGAATGACATACAGGATGTCCATCCAGATTGGTTTGATCTCCGCGACGACTTCTTCGAGCCCGTGTTCGATGTTCTCTTTGTGTGCGCGGATGATGTAGATGACATACGCGATGAGACCTGCGAACAGGATTCCGCCTTCGCCGCGCGAGAGTTGGCCGTCGATCAGCAGGACGATCGAACCTGCAGTGACAATGACCATGAGCGGGATCTCGATCTTGCGAATTCGTTTTTCAATCGCAATGGGGATCATGAGCCCGCCAATCCCCAGGATGAGCGCGATATTGGCAATGTTTGATCCGATCACATTCCCGACCGCGAGTTCCGTCTCTCCTTGGAGAGCGGCACCGACGCTTGCGAACAACTCTGGTGCGCTGGTCCCGAACGCGACAACGGTAACACCGATCGCGAACGGGCTGAGCCCAAGGTGCTTTGCGAGTTGTGCAGCGCCACGGACGAGCGCATCGGCGCCCACGATCAGGATCGCAAGACCAACCAGCAGGATCAGAATGGAAACAAACTCGGTCATGATCCTGTCCCTTTGGATGTGGTTGTTGGTCCGAGCAATCGGTATTGGCCGTCCGCTTTGGGGACGAGCACGATCAAGACCTTCTTGGGAGGCACATATCGGATTCCTGGCGCGACATACCCTGTCCCTGGTGTCGAGAGCATCTGCTGACCAAGTGTTCGTATTTGGGGTGTTCGCGGGCCGATAGATGTGCCTTCTTCCCCCGGATCACTCAAAGCCCCGTCACCATTGGTCAGGGACCATGAAACCAGCGGATCTTCTCCGACAAGGATCAGTGCGGCGTTTGAATCAAACACAGGGCTGATCCTGAGTTCTTCGATGAGATCACCCTCATCGAGCGCGGTTGGGAGTTTGATCTCTCCCCAGCGGTTGCTGCGTTGAGGCCGGGTCATCTGGATCGCGAGGTCCATATGCAACCTTGCTTTCAATCCGTCTTCAGTAACTTCTGGAACAGTCCATACACGCGAGAGCAATCGTGGACGACCAACGAGTGTTTGGTAATGTGCAGCATCGCCGTCTTGCACGCGGACTGTGTTGTTGAAGATTTCTCCGGTGCGGATGATCGGTCTCCACTGGGGGAACTCGCCCATCCATCGGACCTGTGCCGCTTGGGTGTGGTCTTGGTTGCTGAGGATCGTTTCGAGTTTGTCGATCGGGACGACAACCAGCCGAAGCCCCCACGCTCTCCAGCGTAGGACATCTTCGGAGTTCATGGATCCGATGGATTGCTCATATGCTGAGAGGTATCGCGCGACACGGTTCTCAGAATCATCAACCGTGAGAACACGAAGCTCCAGCCCTCGCTGAGCGTTGCTGGGCATCAACCCCGCTTCGATGTTTGTCTCTAGCGCAAGTGGATCTCGAGATGGGTTCTTGGATTCCGAAGACGAGCACGCAGAAACCCCCGCGATGAACATCATCGCGAAACACGCGCTCATGCGAGTGAGTCGAGCATTGCGTTTCGAGACTGGACGCATCGGCTTACGCATCTGCGAACGAGTTGATCCTGTCGATCAACGCGCGAACAAGACCGAACTTGTAGCGGGTATGGGTAAAGACCACGCGTGGGAGATCGAGATGATCCTTCTCTCCTGGGAGCGGCGCGGACATGTGGATGTCGCCCGACTTGACCAGCACACCGAACTCGTCGTTGAGGATCTTGATCTGATCGTCGGTAAGGACTTTCTTCACGCGGATGACCAGCTCATCGCGGACATATCGCGAGGAGTGGTACACGGAGTAGAAGTTCATCACATGATCCGCGGCATCTTGTGGGTTCTTCGCGTGGTAGAACAGGTGGTTGTCTTCAGGGCTGATCCATCCACGCGATTCGAGCTGGGTTTTGGTGTAGTGGATCCAGCCGTCCCAGTAGGAGCCGTGCTCGTCGGATTCGGCGTCGCCATCAACGAACACGACCGGGACGATGCTTGCTTTCCCGGTCTGGATGAGGGTGAGTGCTTCGAAACATTCATCGAGCGTTCCGAATCCACCAGGGAAACAGACGACCGCTTCCGCTTGGGAGAGGAACATGAGCTTGCGGGTGAAGAAGTAGCGGAAGTTGATGAGCTTTTCATCGCCCGCGATCACAGTGTTCGCGCTGGTTTCAAATGGAAGTCGGATCGCAACACCGAAGCTGGATTCGCGTCCCGGTCCTTCGTGACCCGCTTTCATGATGCCGTCTCCGGCGCCGGTGATCGCCATCCATCCCGCTTCTGCCATGAGCTTTGAGAACTCAACGGCTGCGAGGTAGTCCGGATGGTCCTCAGGGGTGCGAGCTGATCCGAAGATCGTGACCTTGTGGGGTTCGGGGTACTCTCCGAACACTCGGTACGCGTAACGGAGTTCCTTCATCGCGGCGGTCATGAGCTTGAGTTCGCCTGTGTCGCGACCATCTGGGATCAGCTTGAGCCCGGCGGTAATCAACTCGCGGACAAGCTTTGCGTCATAGTCACTGGCGCTGGATCCGGCGGCGACCTTGTCGATCAGCTCGATGATGCCGTCTTGGATCTCGCCATCGTCTGCACGCTGCACGGAGCGTGTCTCGGGTGGTGCGGCTTGCTCGTTTTTTGGTTGGGTGCTCTGGGGTGGATCAAGCTCGACCCGGTTGTGTTCTGATGAGCGATTGGAGTCATTTGTCATAGTCTTTTCGTCTTTCTTGTCTTTGGGACACCCAATGCGTCCCGGTTTTTACACTTGTGTGCTGTCTTTGTATTGTTTGTTATTCGTCTGTTGTCTCAGCGGTTGCCGAGGTGCTTTCGGTTTGGTTTTGTGGAGTCGGCTCGATGACCTGATCTCCCTGCTTGCGACGGAGCCGACCCGAACCAACACGGGTTCGACCTTCAACCTCTCGCAAGCGTCGTTGCTGCTCGGTTTCGCGGGAGCCGAACATCGAGTCGAGCAACCGCTTGGTGGTCCCGAACTGTTCGGGAGAGTAGGTGATCGATCCGGGAGCGCCTTCGACGCGGATCGTGATCAGTTCGTCCCGGATGCCTTCGAGGAGAGTCGAGAGGACGGGGATTGGTTTGATCGACCTTGACCGGAAGCGTAGATCAATATCTCGTGAAGTCCAGTCCATTGTCCCGTAGCCGAGGATCTCGATCGCATCCGATGACGCGCTGAGGCGTTCAAAGGACATTGTTGGGCCATCAATATAAATTTCCGCTTCGGCAAGATTCAGTCTTGATCCGATTGGGAGTTTGAGATTGCTCGCTTCGATGAGGTTGATCAGACCTGGGAGCGCGACGATTGAGCCTCCGGAGACCCTCACGAATCCGCGTCCGTAGCGTTCGTCTGGAAGACCGATCGGGCCGCTGATTGCGAGATCCGCATTCATGACGCCTTTGGAGACATCGGAATCTACATTCCACGCGGAGCGGACGGTCGAGGATCCTGGCGCTGGTGGTCCTTCCAGACCTGCGATCGGGAGGAATAGATCGTCAAAGATCGGTGCGGCTCGGACACCTGAACAGCGGAGCTCCGATGCGTACCACAGCGTCCCGTCTTCGAGAGGTCGGACCTGCGCGTTCCCAGAGACCATCCCGCCGTGCATGCCGGCGCGAAACTCAGGGACAAGCACGACGCTTGGTGAATCGGGATCGTTGAAGATGCGTGTCTGCGCGTTGTGCACACGCAGGAGTCCAGCGCGGAGTCTGGATGCTTCGAGATCGAGTTGATAACGAAGGCCACTGGATTGATCGGGGTTTGATTCCTTTGAATCTCCGATGATCCCGGACTGAACATTGAAATCGACTCGTCCATCGAGCTCCGTGATTGGGACACCAACAAGAGCGCTGACATCGAGCACGGTTGCTGATCCATCGATCGCAAACGCGGTGGAGTCGGTCCCAAGACGATCCGCGATGATGTGGAGATGTTCGAGATCGATCTCTCGTCCGGATTTGACTTCGAGTTGATCGATGACGCTTGAGAGCGTGTCGGGGAGGATTGCGCGGACCGGGCCGTTGATGATGTCACCGTGCGCAGCCATGATCAGATCGACCCAAGCGCCCTGTCCTGGAGTCACGGCCCACTTTCCATCAAGCGCGAGTGTGTAGTCGCTGTTGTTGGCGCGGATGTTATCGAAATACCCATCAAGACCATCAAAGCGGATCGCCCCTTCGATTTCGCCTTTCTTGAAATCGAGAATGTTTCCATCGCGTTGGAGGGTGAGCGATCGTGGGATCATGGATCCATCAACTTCAATCGCTGGGAATCCGATGACGCCGGGGGGAGCGTTGGAGATGCGTGCGCCGTCGATCGGCGTGATGTCGATGAGCAGATTGAACTCTCCATCGAGTCCGTAGTAATCGAAGAAATCCTTTGCCCCGCCGCTTTGGGTCCCTGATCCCATGCGATCCACGATCGCGCGGACTCCTGGTGAACCCAATCGACCTTTGCTCATCGACAAACGCATGGATGGTTCGTCTTTGAGTTCGAGTAGCTGTGCGCCTTGCGCGAGCCGGAGTGATCCAGCGAGCCCGATCTCTCCCATTGGTTCGTGGTCGATGCTAAACGGGATGCTGAACCCCCTGCTCTCGACCTTTGGTTTCGATCCCAGGCGCAGACCTACAGAACCGATTGATGAACCGAACTCATAGCGGTGATCCTCGAAAGTGAATCCTGTTGAGTTGATCTGATTGATGGACAAAGTGGTATCCATCGTGCTTCCTACGCGTCCTTCGAGGAGTGCACGCAGATCGAGAACGCCGTCGGGATCAAACTCTTTGCGCCAAGACGCGACCCGATTCGCAAAGCTTGGAGACAGGACCGCGATCGCGTGTTCGAGCGGCATCCCAAGATCAAGCCCGTTTGCTTTGACGCGTGTGTAGATCAATGGACCTGAAACCGGTGGACCTGCTTCGAACGGGAGCAAGCCGTTGTTTCGCTTGATGTTCCCAAACTTGGGCTGCGGCGAGAGCGTGAGTTGGGTGAGCATCTCGATCGGTGTCGGCGGTATCGGCTGTGATGGTGATTCCATCGTGCCTTTGATATCCACCACGATCAGTTCTTTATTGACAACGATGGTGCCGGTCATGTCGGCGAGCTGTACCGAATCCAACCCCAGCTCATTTTCGATTGGGATTGTGGATTCGTCGAGGAGCTGCAATCCCATCGAGAGGGGGTGTGCTGAACCTGACAGGACATCCGCTTCGACATAGTAGTTGATGCTGCCGTCATCTCCGGGACCGATCTTTGCATCTGCGCCAACGAACCCCTGCATCCGCAATCGGTCGAGGATTCTTCGGAGCGTGATCTCGCTCGGATCGATCGGCTGCGCGTCGTAGTACCCCGGGATCGCGGCGATCAAGCGATCGTCGATCGGGATCCCGCGTGCTTTGATCTCGACATACGGCTGCGGATCGTCGAAGCCCTCGCGTGGTTCAAAGCGTGCATCGACTTCTGCAGTCCCGCCGCTGAGTCCTTGATAGACACCACCACTGAGATAGACGGAGTTGTTGACGATCGAGATCTGTACATTTCTTGCGACGATTGGAAGCGGGAACTGTTTGGGGACAATCCCGGCGCTCGGGATGACCGCGTTGATGTCGGTCGTCCATCGGTCGTCCTCAGGACGCTCGGGGTGGCGCTTGAGTGTGACCTCAACACCGATGAGTCCACCAAAGTCAAACTCTGGAACACGCAGGAGTGTGTTCATCCTCGCGAGATCGCTCGAAAGCGCCGCGCGGTCTGACTCTGGTGTATCTCGATCAAGCGAAGCAATTCTTCGGCTCTGCTCATCGCGTTGACGCGTGAGTTTGGTGCGTTCTTTGGGTTCGAGAAGGTATCCGGAATCGAGCAGGTTGTCGTACTGCGATCGCGAGAACAGGGTATCGACAAGCTCGCGTTGGTCTTCATCCATCGCACCAAGCAGCAGGTGATCGATCGGGAGTTCATCGACATTGATAATGATCTCGACGACCGAATCTTCTCCCATCCCGACAAACTCTCCGTTCGCGTGGAGTTTGGCGCCGCTCGAACCGGTTCCGGTGATGCCGTCGATGGTCACGCCGTCGGGATGGAACGAGACCTTTCCTTCGATGTTCTCGAACGGGTACATGAACTCGTTGTATTTCGCTGAACCGTTCGAGACTTCAGCCGTCCCAGACACAAGGATCGGTGGCGTGATGTCGTCATTCGGATCCGAATCCGTTTCTCGAACCAGACTCACGGTTGCATCGATATCCGCGACGAGATCAACAAACCGGTCCAGTTTCTCCGTCACACGCTCAGGCAAGAAACGCAACGGACGGAATCCGGGTTCGATGCGGAAACGGGTCTGCAGATCGCACAAGAATGGGCTCGATTGCGAGTACCCCTTGTAATCCAACGAGACATCGTAGAGCAAATCGTCGATGTCGCCCTCGAGGTTCGCACGCATTCCTCGAAATCCAAAGGCGATGGTGCCTTTGGTTGATCGCATCCGCAGGAACTTCTCGGGACCCGAAAACTCCGCAGGAGGAATGAACGGCAGACTCACATCAACACCATCAAGTGTCAACACGACCTGAGGACGACCATCAAGACCGACACTGAAGCGCGTGGGAGCGAGTTGGCCGCTGAGTGCGAGTGAATCGTAAAAATCGCGCACACGCGTCGGGACAATATCCGCAGGCCAATCTTCGAGCGTGAGCCCAGTCATGACTCCCTGCACCCCCTTTCCGGAGAGGGTGCCTGAGATTGTGAAATCATCCTGGACGCTTTGCACACCATCGGAGACTGAGGACTCTGTGGATGTCGCGAAGAAGTCAAACTTTGCAACCCCGTTCTCGTTTGGCTTTGCGAGACCACCAACCACCGAGAGGTCTTTGAGTCTTGTGTAGTTGCTCCCGGTGTGTTCTCCAACCTCGATGATGCCTTGGTTGATGGTGATCGCGGGAGTCACTGCACCACCACCGTCGGACTGCTGGAGTTTGAGCGATTGGAGATTGACGATCCCAGTCTCGGTGTCCTGACTCACACGCAGTCTTGGCCGATCAATCTTCACGCTTCGGATCGCATCAGCGCCGGCCAAGATCGAAGTCCAACGGAGAGAAATCGTCGCGCGATCCATCCGGATCACTTCACCTCCTGGACCTCCGATGTCCGGAGCTCGCAGGACAGCGTCTCGGAACTCGATTTCACCAGTCGGACTCAGGACAATCGACCCTTGGGTCACCGACAATCCGGTTTCGCGCTCGATGATCGGGATGACAAATCCGGACAAAGAACCGGTCCCAACAAGAACAGCTCCCGCGATCACCAGAATGAATGGGATGCTCAGCAGCCATAGGACGATCCGCAAGCGTTTTTTTCGCTTCGGCGGGGTCCGGATCGGGGTGGGAGAGGGGTCTGGCATCGTGGTATGGATAGTCTACGCATGCCGGACACCGAACAGATCCCTTGCGTTGTGCTATGATTTGTCCATATGAGCAAGACCCGAACCATCTACATCTGCACTTCCTGCGGCTCCACCCATTCCAGCTGGATGGGCAAATGTTCCGACTGTGGCACTTGGGACTCGCTCGAAGAATCGCAGTTCGACAAATCCGCTTCGACCGACCCACATCGAGGAGCCGCCGCGTCCGCTGGGTGGGTTGAATCCAAAGGCACAAGCGACAATCCCGGCGCGACGCCGATCACCGAGATTCTTTCCTCATCAGGTCCGATGCGGAGACTCCCGACCGGGATTACGGAGCTTGATCGTGTGCTTGGTGGGACCGAGGCGGACGATTGCCGAGGATTGGTCCCGGGATCGGTTGTGCTGGTTGGTGGAGAGCCTGGGATTGGCAAGTCGACGCTGTTGTTGCAAGCCGCGGGTGCGTGGGCGTCTCCGATCAACATGGATGCACAGCAAGCGGACTGGACGAGCAAGGTGCTGTATGTGTCCAGCGAGGAATCGGAGCAACAGATCCAGCTCCGATCCCAGCGATTGGGCGTCGCGGACGCGGACGGCTTGTTCGTGCTCGCGGACACCAACCTCGCGAGGATTCTCGAACAAGCACGCAAGATCAAACCCGATGTGTGCGTCATCGATTCGATCCAGATGATCTACAAAGCGGACCTCGAAGCATCCCCCGGCTCAGTCACACAGCTGCGGAGGTGTTGCAGCGAACTGGTGTACTTTGCCAAAGCGACCGGGATCTCGATCGTGCTCGTCGGACATGTCACGAAGGAAGGCACACTCGCTGGCCCTCGGATGCTCGAGCACATGGTCGATGCGGTGCTGTATTTCGAGGGGGATCGGTACCACAGTGCACGCATCGTCCGCGCGATCAAGAACCGGTTCGGGACCACGCAAGAGCTGGGCATCTTCGAGATGACCGGTCAGGGACTCCAGCAACTCCCCGGAGGGATGAGCGTCGCGGCAATCCAATCTGGGGATGAACACCGACCCGGCGCGATCGTCTGTCCCGCGATGCACGGCTCGCGCTGCGTGTGCGTCGAGATCCAAGCACTGACCGCGACGGGATTCGTCGGGAGCGCGAAGCGGAAATCATCCGGTCTGGACAGCAGCCGACTCGCGATGCTGATTGCTGTTCTCGAACAACACGGCGGGCTCCGGCTCGCGGACCGGGATGTGTTTGCGTCCGTCGTCGGCGGATTGAAAATTGTCGAACCCGCCGCGGATTTGGCGCTCGCGTTGTCGATCGCAGGCGCGCACTACAAACGCTCGCTCCCCCCCACAACCATCGCGATCGGCGAAGTCGGACTCGGCGGCGAGCTGCGCCCAGCGACCCAGATCGAGCAGCGTCTGCGTGAATCTGCACGACTCGGATACACGCA
>JARGNC010000027.1 GCA_029212425.1 Phycisphaerales bacterium | reverse complement strand
TATCTTGCGGTTGAATCTCCCCACGCACAGCACGATCCGCGAGCGATCGTGCCGCGTCGACAATCTCATCGCGACCGCCATAGTTGACTGCAAGACACAGCGTGATTCCTGTGCAATCTTGAGTTGCTTCCACAAGCGAATCGAGAGCATTCAGAGCAGGTGCAGGCATCCCCTCTCGACGGCCCAGAATCCGGACACGGACATTGTGCGCCTTGAGAGCATCCCGTTCGTGCTCGCAGTACGCGACGCACATCTCCATCAATCCCTGAATCTCATCGCTCGGCCTCGACCAGTTCTCAGTTGAAAACGAGTACAGAGTGAGCACCTCGACACCGACAGAAGCACACGACTCAAGCATCACGCGAACATTCTTTGCGCCCTCGTGATGTCCTTTGATTCTCGGAAGCCCACGCTCCTGCGCCCATCGTCCATTGCCGTCCATAATCATCGCGATGTGAGATGGGATCTTTGCAGGATCGACACCAGACAACAACCCCAGCGGATCAGCATCCGGATATCGAGTTTTAATCCGTTCGAGTGCGGCGCGTGATTCCGCTCCAAGCGTGTGGGTCGTGGATTGATTCATCACCGCTCCTGTGAATTGCAAACTCAATGAGTACTAAGCGGTCGCTTCAGCGAGCACCGAATCTCGGACAATCGTCTGCTCACGATCCGGCCCAACGGACACAGTCCGGACCGGCACACCCACAAACGACTCGATCTTCTCGATGTACGCCTGCGCCTCAGGGGGGAGTTCTTCAAAGGTGCGTGCCATGGTGATATCTTGGGAAAAACCCGGAACGGTTTCATACACCGGCTCCGCTTGCTCCAGCAAATACCCATCAGGCAAGAAACGATCAGTCTCCACCCCATCCACGCGGTACGCCGTAGCGATCTTGAGCTCTGACTCCCCTGCAAGCACATCGAGCAGGGTAATACACAGCTCAGTCGCTCCAGAAACCATCGCGGAATACTTCACCGCGACCAGATCCAGCCAACCAACACGTCGCGGACGCCCAGTCGTCGTCCCAAACTCGCGTCCGCGTGTACGAATGTCATCCCCCACCTGATCAAATAACTCGGTTGGCATCGGTCCACCCCCAACGCGCGTGGAGTACGCCTTGACGACACCGATGATCTGGCTGATGCATTGAGGCGGCACGCCCGATCCCGCACCGATTCCCAATGCGGAAGAGTTCGAGCTGGTCACAAACGGATAGGTCCCATGATCGACATCGAGCATCGTCGCGTTTGCACCCTCAAAGAGGATCGGCTGCCCCTCCTTGCGGAGATCATCGAGCAGGTACGCGGTGTCTTTGATCATCGGAGCGAGTGCTTTGCCACACTCGATCATCTCATTGGTCAACTGCTCCGCATCGAAGGGCTCAAATCCATCGCCGATCATCGCGCCGAGGACCGCATTCTTAAGACCACAGATCATCTGAAGCTTTGTGCGGAGAATCTCAGGACGCGTGAGGTCCCCGATACGGATCGCTGTGGAGCGATGGATTTTGTCCGCGTATGAAGGACCGATCCCCCGCTTCGTAGTCCCGATCGCGGAAACGACTTTCTTTGTTGCATCGCTCTCACTGGATTCGGTTGTGCTGCTGAGCAGGTCCTCGCGTGCCGCATCCTCCGCTTTGTGGTACGGCATGACCACATGTGCGCGATCCGAAATCACAAGTCGGCTTGTATCAACACCGCGATCATTGAGCGTTTTGATTTCCTCGAGCAATCGGTGCGGATCAACCACAACCCCATTGCCGATGACCGCCTCACAGTTCGGAGACAGGATCCCGGACGGGACCAGGTGCAGTGAGTACCGCTCCCCACCCACAACGACGGAGTGCCCCGCATTTGCGCCGCCGTTATATCGGACCACCGCACGGTACTTTCCCGCGAGCAGATCGACCAGCTTCCCTTTGCCTTCATCGCCCCATTGGAGCCCTACGACTGCTGCTGCGTGACCAGAGTTGTGACCCATGTTCGCTGACCTCCGTTGGAACTTGCGTGCGTTCACCAAAGGATATACGGACTGACCGCCCCGTTCACCGATACAGCCGAACCAGATGGTGCTTTCCTTCAAGAATGATCGCTGAACCTGAACACCTCAATGCCCGATGAACTCGCATGGAGGCTGATTAATCATGTCAGAAAAAATTCTCAGAATGATGTGCCCAAACCTGACTTGCCGAAAGGTCTTGTCGGTCCCTGAAGTTGCTCGTGGAAAGACCGTCCGTTGCAAACAATGCGGCACTAATATCCGCGTGCCTCAACCAAAGGGCACTGAAGACCCCCAATCAGCAAACAACTGATCGACTCTCCCTCGAATCTCTTCAAACTACTCGCATTTCACCCCACCACTGGAGCTGATCACAGTGGTGGCTGCTCGTCGTCATCATCCAGATCGAACTCGAAGTTGAAGTCCATCATGCTGGAGTCATCACCCGCCGCGGTCGGAGCGTGCTGGTGGACAGGCTTGGGTGTGTGCGCCGCTGCGTATTCTGGGTTCGGAGCGGGGAGTTCGGGCAAACCATCGGCATAAAGCTGCTCTGGTTCGAACTCTTCTGGATCGCCATCGATTTGCACGAGGAAGACCATCGAACCAAACGAGATCAGGTCACCGGCTTTGAGTTCGGACTCCTCAATGCGTTCTTTGTTCAAGAAAGTCCCGTTGCTTGACCCCAGATCGACGAGTTTGAGTGTGCCGCTGTCGAAAAGCACTTCGCAATGATGCCTCGAGATCTTCCCAGAGCGGACACGGATCTGGCAATCGTCCAGACGACCGATGAGGGTTCGTTCATTGGTGATTGGAACAGGTTGGGCTTTGCCATCTGCTGTGACACGGATCAAGAATACTTGCACAGGGGCTATCCTTTCTCAAGAACGGTCGAGAGCGAGTAAAGAAACACTCACTGCCTGGATCGCATCATTCCGAACTGGATACGACATGAAGGACGATACCGCCTTTTCACTGCTAAAGCAACGCTCGTTGGGGACTTCCAAGTCTCCGATTATCAACTGGGCACGCTCCAAAGACGACAAGGCGGAATCAAATCAATCCAGTCCAAGCGTCTCATCGTTGTATGTCCATGTCCCGTTCTGCTTTCACAAATGCCATTATTGTGATTTTTACTCCATTGTGGACCGTCAGGATCGACAGGAAGCGTTTGTTGAACGGATGATTCGCGAACTCCACGCCCAATCCGACGCTGCATCAAATCCGACTCTTGACACGATTTTCATCGGTGGCGGAACCCCAACACTCCTTGCACCACACCTGCTCCGAGACCTTTTGTCCAATATTGAGCACGCGTTTTCGATCACCCCAGCTACTGAGTGGACCATCGAATCCAACCCCGAGACCTTCACTGAAGACATCTGCGATGTGCTTGTGGAATCTGGAGTGAACCGGATCTCGACCGGCGCCCAGTCGTTCAATTCAAAGCATCTCAAAGCACTCGAAAGACATCACGATCCTGAATCCGTCGAGCGATCCATCCGCCGCGCCAAAGCCGCGGGGTTCGATCGTTTATCACTCGATCTCATCTATGGCATTCCAACCCAGACCCTCGAAGAATGGGCCGATGATCTCAAACGCGCCTTTGAACTCCCGATTGATCATATCTCTGCGTATGCACTCACCTACGAACCAAACACCGCGATGACCGCTCGGCTCAAACGGGGTGAGTTCGAACCCACCCCCGACGAACTCGAAGTCGAGATGTACAACCACACGCTTCAGCAAATCCGTAAGCACGGGCTCGATCGCTACGAAGTCTCCAACCACGCGATCAAAGGCAGCGAGTGCAAGCACAACCTCGCATACTGGCAAGGCAAAAACTGGCTCGCGATAGGCCCGAGCGCCTCAGGCCACCTCGATGGAATGCGATGGAAAAACACACCACGCCTTGATGAATACATCAACACCTCCGAAGACGGTTTTGCTCCAATCTGTGAGCATGAATCTCCCGATCCACGGCGCACACTCATGGACAAGATGATGCTGAGTGTTCGCATCAGTGATGGATTGGATCGATCCCAGTTGCTCGAAGAGTCCGAGCAGTTCGGGTGTGGGAAACGAGTAGAAAGCGCAATGACACTCTGCATCGATCAGGGCTGGGTCTGCTTAGAAAATAACCACTGGAAACTGACAGACGAGGGTTACCACTTCGCTGATAGGGTTGCGCGGGAACTCATTGGGGCATTGATCGAAGATGAATAGTTGTAGACAACGATTTACTGATCCGATTCAGGTGCAGTGATTGCTTCTGGAGATTCAGACGATGTTCTTTCAATCGGATTGAGTTCCGGTCGAGGCAGGTTCATCTTCTTCATCGTTGTCCGAAGATCACGCGGGAACGCGGTACGGATGTCCACTTCTTCTCCGGTAACTGGATGCACGAAGCACAGCCGGTGTGAATGAAGCGCAAGTCGAGGGGATGCTTCGCGGATGATCTTGGGTCCATACAACCGATCACCCAAGACCGCGGCTCCAACCGAATCCAGATGCACACGGATCTGATGCAATCGACCCGTGATAGGCCGAGCTTCGATCAGTGCCGCAAGTGCGGACTCGTGGAGCACCCGATACGCAGTGACCGCGGACTTTCCGTTCCGGTCGATCCTGCTCGTCCGCGTCGAGGTGTAGCGAGAAGCTCGCTTCACCACATCGGACATCGATTTGCGGATCACGCCTTCGGATTCGCGTGGAGCTTTATGGGTGATTGCCCAATAGAACTTCTTGATTTTCCGCTGCTCGAACTGCTCACGGAGCCCGTCGTAGCTTTTTTGGTTGAGCGCGACGATAAGCAGACCAGAGGTTTCCTTGTCCAATCGGTGGAGCATCCCATGATCCCGGACGGCTCCGAGATTCGTGAGTTGCTTGGTGTAGCGTGCCATGAGCCCATTGAGTAGGGTGTCGTGCTCGTGCCCGACCCCTGGGGTGGAGACAAGTCGGGTCGGTTTTTCAACGACCAAGAGATGCTCATCCTCGTACGCGGTTCGGTAAGAGATGCGTTCGTTGGGTTCGACTGGGCCTGTAGGTGTGGACATGGGGTTGGATTCGCTCTGGTTCGACCTAGGGTCGTGGTACGCTCGATTTGGCTGAGAAGCATTATTGCCTGTCAGTACGTAGGTTGTGAGCAGAATCGTATCTCATTGTGCTATTGTCTTGTGTTCTCACCCAAACACTCGTCAACGGACCCATTTTGAACGAACTGCACCGGATCATCGACGCCAACACCAACCGCGCCAGCGAGGGGATTCGTGTGCTCGAAGACCTCGCAAGGTTTTCCCTTGAGAGCGAGGAGTTGAGCCGATCCCTCAAAGAACTCAGACACGATCTGCAGACCAGTATTCAACAGCTCGGCATCTCCCAAGCCGCACTCCTCGAATCGAGAGATACCGACCAAGATGTTGGGACCGCGATCACCACATCCAACGAGCAACATCGAAAGGAAGGCGTGGTCGATATCGCATCTGCAGCAGCGAAGCGTGCTCAAGAAGCGATCCGGGTCCTTGAGGAGTCTTCAAAAGCACTCGGATACTCAGGTGCGAGTTTCGAATCCATCCGCTACAAGCTATATGACATCCATCGAGATCTGATTCTCAAAATGGAACGCCCTAGTCCACGCTGGTCTGTCTGCGTTCTTGTCACCAAGTCCCTGTGTTTGCACCACACACCCCGATCAGTCATCCAAGACGCCGCGCGAGCTGGCGCGGAGTGTATCCAGATCCGTGAAAAGGACATGCCGAGCGATGAGTTCCTTGAGCATGCCTCATCGATGGTGTCGTGTGCTCATGAGCATGGCATGATCGCGATCATCAACGACCGCGTCGACATTGCACTCGCGTCGAAAGCAGATGGGGTTCACCTGGGTCAGCAGGATCTCCCAATCAGCGTCGCCCGCTCAATCCTTGGAGGAAGAGCGATCATCGGCCGTACATGTACAAACAACGAGCAACTCCACGAAGCTTTCAATCAAGGCGCAGACTACTGCGGCCTCGGTCCCGTGTTCTCATCAACGACGAAGCAAAAACCCAACCTCGGCGGGATCGAATTGCTCAAAATCGCAATGGATGATGCATTGCTTCAAAAAAAACCTATGCTCTCGATTTCTGGGATAGCTCCATCGAATGTCGATCTGATCGCTGCAACCGGATTCCCCGGCGTCGCCGTCAGCAGCGCGGTGTGCAGTGTGTCTGACCCTTATTCGGCGTGCCGCGCGATTGTTGAAGCAATGCAGCACGCTACAAGTTCCAGCAAGTGCTGACCTACACTCGTGCATGCCTGTAGAATTTAAATCAACAACGCTCGACAATGGACTCACCATCCTCGCTGAAATCGATCCCAAATCGCAATCAGTGGGCGCGGGGTTCTTTGTCAAAACCGGCGCACGCGATGAAGAGACTCCGCTTATGGGAGTCTCGCACTACTTAGAGCACATGATGTTTAAAGGCACTGAAGACATCAGCGCCGACGCACTTAACCAAGCGTTCGATGACCTCGGCGCATCCAATAACGCGTACACAACACGCGAATCAACCTGCTTCTACGCGCACATCATCCCGGACAGTGCTCCCAAAGCAATCGAGATGCTCGCGAAGATGATGCGCCCCGCTCTGCGTCAAGACGACTTTGATACTGAGAAGAATGTCATCCTCGAAGAAATCGCGATGTACGCCGACAACCCATTCTGGGTGCTCTATGAGCAATGCGTCCAGAACCACTACAACACACACGGGCTTGGGCATCGTGTCCTGGGAACCCCTGAATCAATCACCGCGATGCAGAGCGGACAGATGCGAGAATACTTCCGCGATCGCTACAGCGCGGACAACACCATCGTTTCACTCGCAGGAAATCTCGACTTTGACGCAACAGTCGATCAAATCCGCAGCCTTTGCGGCGATTGGAACACCACAAACCCATCTCGCACGACTGATCGCCCCAAAACCGGACATGAAGCGTTCACGATGACGAGCGATCGTGTGAATCGCGGGTACATCCTTGGTCTGAGTGATGCACCACCACAAGGGAGCGACGACCGATACGCCGCGACATTGATGACCCAGATCCTGGGAGGCGCCGACAACTCAAGACTCCACTGGGCACTCATCGAAACCGGCATCGCTGAAGAAGCGATGGCGGCGTATGACGGACTCGATGGAACCGGTGATTATTTCATCTATGCGTCTGGCGCCCCAGATTCCCTCGATCAGATTTGGGAAGTCATGCTCAAGGAAATTAAAGATCTCAAAGACTCAATCACCGAAGATGATCTTGCGAAACTCCGCGCCAAGATGCTGACCTCCGTAACGCTCGCAGGTGAAAAACCCGCCGGGCGCATGCAACGACTCGGACGCCTCTGGCTCGCTTGCGGCAAGTATCAATCGCTTGAAGATGAGATCGAAATCATTAACGCGATCACCGTTGATGACATCAAAGACCTGATCGATCGATACCCGCTCGATGCGTGTACGCTCGGAAAGATGATCCCGGAAGCAGACGCGAGTTGAGCGGACTGTGTTTGCTGATTATGCAGCAACCCTTGGCACAAACGAACGGATCGCGGAAATCTTTGATCCCTTTGCCGCTTGCACCGCTTTGGTCGAAGCGAGAACCAGACGATCTGGAGAAACAAACAACTTCGCGGTGGTTTCATCGAGTGTCGCCAGTCCGATGTGCACACGAACGAGTTCGTTAACATCAGGCAAGTCAGGTATCCATCTGCTCAGCGCTTGTCCGAACTGTTCAGTGACCGACGCTGCGGCACGAGAAGCGGTTTCGCGTCCGACTTCCGGAAGCACCACCCCGAAATCGTGATCGGTCAATCTACAAATCGCCCCACCCATTTGCTCGAAGAACTTGAGCAAGATCACCGATGTTCCCATGACGATTTCGTCATGCGACTGTGCACCAATCAGTTCAGACACTTCATCGAGACCAGCGAGCGAGATTTGAATCACGGTGATCTCGACCTCGCCCGGCTTAACCGCGCTGTAGACCTGCTTGATCGCGTGCTTGAATCCATCACGATTGAGCACGCCTGTGAGTGAATCGATTGAATCTGGATCGAGCGTCCCCATCGCGAGTTCATTGATCGAGTAGCTCTCGATCTGCTGTTCCCGAGTCATTTCGATGAGTTTGCGATCCGCGCGAGCAAGAATCTCCTCAGCACTCTCAGTCTTTGCGACATCGACCTCAAGAACCTTTGCCATTTCCTTCGAGGCATTCGAGGTTTCGAGAATAATTTCATCGACTTCAGATTCCGTGAGATCCAACCAAGTTTGGGCTCGTGTGTATGCCGTGCGAAGTGGATCGCTCGGATTCTCTGAAATCAGCACCTCATGGATAAGGTTCCCAAGCGCTATGCAGCGAGCAACCTTTGAGTATTCTGAGGGACACGCGGTCGGGCGCTCGTGATAGTTGATCGGAACCGCGATCTCACTCGGGAGTTTCCATTTTTCAGCGATGGTTGCACCGACGGCAGCGTGCTGAAGTTCGAATGCCTTGAGTTCAGCTTTGGCGAGATTGGCATGCACTCCTTCTACACTCTCAACGACCTTGACATAGTCCTGATTGAGTGCGCGATACATCGCGATCATCCCAAAGTCTTGAAGCAATCCCGCTAAGAAGCATTCATCGCTGTCATCTTTGTACCCCTTGGTGTCCGCGACAATCTTTGCCGCAATCGCAGTATTGAGTCCGCGAGTCCAGTAGTCGTTGTAGTCGAAAGTATCTTCCTCGTTTCCCTCCATTGCGGAGACAAGAGAGAAACCAAGCACGAGCGCTTTGACCGGCCCCAAACCAAGCATGATCAGCGCCGTCTCAATCGACGAGCACCGTTTGCGGAGTCCATAGAAACTGGAGTTGACTGTTCGAAGTACCTTCGCAGAGAGCGCCTGATCTGTTGTGATCTGGCTCGCAAGTTCTGCCATCTTCACATCGGGGTCTGATGTGAGTTCGAGCACACGCGCCGCTACCGCTGGCAGCGATGGCAAACTGGGGCAGTTCAGGATGTCCGTTAGGAGATCGGTATCCATTGCGCGATCGTTCTCTTCAGTTGGACCAGATACCCGATCCGTCGGGCATCAACTCATCCATCGACTAAAACCACAGATGTCTTGATCCAAACAGTGACATGATCGGCACGGATCAGGAATGATCGAACGCAAATAACCAGTCCATCGCAGAGATATCGGTCCCAGATCGATCCTGGATATATGCTCCGAGCAATCGAGCGATTCTTTGGAGTTGATCGACTGAACACCCCCAAAACAGGTCTATAGAGGGTGATTCCCCGAGTTGTCGCATGAGTTCAATGGTCTGCGCTCGCACCCTCCAAAGCCCTTCAGGCGTCACAAGCTTCGCTGACCGTTCATTGAATGCTGACCTTGCATCGTCCGCAGCTAGTTCGACGGACGCTTGATTTATCGGATCCTGAGTCACGCCCCCGAGCTGCGCCGAGAAACCGTACACTTCCGCAGTTGTGAGCTGTTGACCTGTGAGCACATCATGATCGACCACAGGCATTGCACCGATCGCGACCAACACAGTCCACTGATAACACGCAAGCGCCCCCAGCACAAGACGGGATTGGTCCGCTTGCATGGTCGAGTTGAACTCACAGCAGCGTTCGAGCAATCCATAGAGCGCTTCATAGACCTCAGGATGGGGGTCATGATCTTGGATTAAGCGAGGGATCAGGTCCACTCCTAGCATCGCAGTGTTATAGGGCAAGAGTCCCTGTCTGACGCCTCGCATCGGATCGAGCAAATCCCAGTGGGTCATCAGGGCAAGATCAGAACTCGGACGAAGAATCGCTCCCATATGTCCATGTGTGCACAACTCAAGACCGCCTGAAAATGCCGAGCGATCTCGCTTCGAGCCCTTTGCGAGAACTCGAATCATGCCATGATTTTTGGTGATCAGGACCGCTGTTTGGGAAGTTTCGGACCAATCCCAAGTGCGCACACAGATTGCATGATCCTCAATAGCAGCCATCCTCGCACAATAGGGTTCCCCAGCCGATGTGCCTAAACATGGACCAAACATATTTTTGGTTCGCTGATAGGGAACAGATACCGGTCATTTGCGTACTTTCTCTTGAACTGTGCTGATTTTTGTGGTACGGTTCATTTGGTCGCCCACTCGGGCGATTGTCGCGGATACACAAAAAACCGGCCTTATAGCCAAAAACCTGATCTCTCAGGAGGAGTCTTACCAATGGCGATTACTACGCGCACCATCCTTATCTCTACTCTCGCTCTGTCGTCTGGTGCGGCAATCGCAGGAGAGCACGGAGAAAGCTACTCGACCTGCGGGACCGAAGCCCATGCACAGCCGCGCCAACTGCTCGGCGCTGGTATCTACCCTGTTGACTCACTCGAATATCGCTTGACACCTTCGCAGATCGAAGCACTCAATGAGCCACAAAAAGACCTCCTCAAGTACTTTGAAAGCAAAGTCTTCGAAGGTGAAATGGCACCCCATGTGTGTATGCACCCGGACACCGACCCTGAAGTCGCACAAGCGTTCGAGCAGTTCCTCAACGACATGTGGTTCGAGAACACACCAAACGCCTTTATCCTTTCGACTCGCTGGACCTTGACCGCAACAAACGGCTCAGGGCTCACCCAAGGTGACCCGACCACTCTGACCTACTCCGTCATCCCAGACGGCACCAACATCACGGGTGAAGGCGCCTCAAACCTGATCAGCTTCCTCAACACACGGATTGGTTCAGGCACTTGGCCCGGACTGATGCAGACCGCGCTCGATGCGTGGGGCAATGTATCCGGTCTGACATATGTTCTGGAACCAACCGATACCGGAAGCACCATGAGCAACCCAGGACCTGCAGGCGTGCTTGGTGTCCGTGGTGATGTCCGCATCGGTGGACAGTTCATCGACGGCAACTCCGGCGTCCTCGCGTACAACCGCTTCCCAAACAGTGGTGACATGGTCATCGACACAGGTGACGGCTCGTTCTACGGCAGCAGCTCAGGAAACTACATCCGTTTCCGCAATGTGCTCACACACGAAGCTGGACACGGGATCGGACTCTCACATGTCGAGTCAGATTCAGACCGCTTCCTTATGGAGCCATTCATTGACACCAGCTTCACCGGCCCACAGATGGATGACATCCGAGGCGCACAACGCGGATACGGTGACATTGATGAAAACAACAACTCCTACGCACAGGGCACCGACCTCAACGGTTTGGCACTCGGCGGCACCGCGTTTGAAGGCGGAGACTTCAAGGTCATCAGCTTCCGCTCCATCGACGACAACTCCGATGTTGACTACTACCGCTTGACCACAGGCGAACCGGTCACCATGGTCGTGTCTGTCGCACCACAAGGCGGCTCATACCAGTTCACCGCCCAAGGCAGCGGTGGCGGCGGCTCGTTCTTCAACGCAGACGCGGTCCTCGACCTCAACTTCCGCGTGATCAACTCCTCAGGAACAACAATCGCGAACATCGACAATACCTCCGCAGGCTCATCCGAGTTTGCTTCTGTCGAGCTCCCTGATGTCGGAGACTACGCGATCATCATTGACAGCAACAACACCAACAACATCCAGTTGTATGGACTGACCGTCTCATTCACCAC
The DNA here is from genome assembly GCA_029212425.1 of Phycisphaerales bacterium. GTDB lineage: Bacteria > Planctomycetota > Phycisphaerae > Phycisphaerales > UBA1924 > UBA1924. Next base: position 8,953 of record JARGNC010000027.1, on the reverse strand, counting down.
GCTTGATGTACCAGACGAATGTCCAGCAGACTTCACAGGTGAAGGCGACCTCAACTTCCTTGATGTATCTGCATTCCTCTCAGCATTCGGGAACCAAGAACCCGAAGCAGACTTCCAGCCAGATGGCAACTTCAACTTCCTCGATGTCTCCGCATACCTCTCGGCTTACGGCGACGGCTGCCCATAAATCGGTAGTCCGCGTACTAATGCGTACCAATCCTGACGGGGCTCTTCTTGAAGAGCCCCGTTTTTTTGTGCCCACAGGTTCGCGATCCGATGCCAAATCGGTGGGACACACCTCGACAAACGCCTACGCTCAGTCATGCATTTTTCACTCATCGACCGGGTTCTTGATCGTACAGACACATCGCTGATCGCGATCAAGCATGTCAGCAGCGCGGAGGAATACCTGCAGGATCACTTCCCAGGATTCCCTGTCCTCCCAGGCGTCATGATGCTCGAAGCGATGACACAAGCATCGCGCTCGCTGATTGATGAGCACAACGCCGCTGATCAGCCTTGGGTCTTGTGCCAAGCCAAAGCCCTCAAGTACGGCGCATTCGTCCGCCCCGGCGCGACCATCCGAATCACGGTCAACCTCCACAAACACAACGACGACGGATCGGTGGATTTCAAAGGCGATGTTCGTCTCATTGAACCAGATGCCGATCCAGCCGGGGATCTTCCAGTCGCGTGCTCCGGTCGCATCACGCTCCGCGCCACCACTGCAGGCGTGCCTGTTGAGACCAGAGCATGACCATGATCTGTGTGCCCATCATGGTCGAGGAAGCGAACGCTGCGCTGCTTGACGCGTCGCTCGCTCAAGCGAAGGGCGCGGAGCTTGTCGAGTTCCGAGTCGATCTGTTGTTTGAGCAGCGCGATGAAGAATCGCTCGAAGTCCGAACCGCTCGCGTGCTGGATCTGGTCAAGGAATCCCCGCTGCCGTGCATCGTCACCTGTAGACCCCACTGGGAAGGCGGCGAATACCACGGCGACGACGACGAACGCATCTCTCTCTACGAAGCACTCGGGACCTCCGATCACCCCCCGGCATACATCGATGTCGAGCTCGCAACCTACACGCGCTCTGCGAATATTCGCCAGAAGGTCAACCTTGCCGTCGATCATCCCAAGCAGCAACGCAATATCACTACGCGTCTGATCCTCTCATCGCACGACTTCGAGGGACGCCCCTCGGACCTCACCCGCAAGATCATCGCGATGAACGACGAGCCCGCGTGCAGCGTCGTCAAGATCGCATACCGCGCCCGCTCGATCCGCGACAATCTGGAGCTGTTTGAGATCCTGCGCGATCGACAGAAGCCGACCATCGCGCTGGGGATGGGTGAGTTCGGGACGATGAGCAGAATCCTCGCGCCCAAGTTTGGTGGACTGCTGACCTTCGCATCCCTCAGAAGCGAATCAACCACCGCGCCGGGACAGCCGACGATCGATGAGCTGCTCAACCTCTACCGCTTCCGCTCCATCAAATCGAGCACCAAGGTCTACGGCATCATCGGCTGGCCCGTCACGCAATCGATGTCGCCGCTTGTGCATAACGCGGGGTTCGAGGCGATCGGATGGGACGGGGTGTATGTGACGATGCCTGTGGCTGCGGATACGAATGATGCCGAAGCCTCTCAAACTAGTTTCGATGTCACAATCAGTCAGATGATTGAAGACAAGCCATTAGTATTCTGCGGTGCAAGCGTGACCATTCCGCACAAAGAGCATGCGGCAAATTTGGCAATTGCCGGCTTACTCAATGACAGTTACAGAGATGATCCGGTCAAGCGAATTGGGGCTGCAAACACAATAACCCAATGGTGGTCTGAAATTGAACATGACCATCGCATGTGTGACGGTATCTCATTGGTGAACTCTGATGCGCTAGCTATCCGTGATTTACTACAACACACACTCGGCGATCTCAATGCAAAAAAAATCGCACTCGTCGGCGCTGGAGGCGTGTCTAAAGCAGCTGCATCATGCGCCGCTCGCGACGGAGCGAATGTGATTGTCCTGAATCGGACATTCTCTCGTGCACAAGAACTTACTGAGCAAATTCTCTCCCACAGTGAGGACGGATATCTGGGCACAGTTCAAGCCATAAATATTGAGAAACTTCCATCACTTATCGCTGATGCCTTCATCAACTGCACCCCCGTAGGCATGACCAGCGGCCCGGACCCCGACGGTCTCTCCATCCCCATCCCCGACATGCCCCCGCTCCCGCCGGAGACCGTCTTCTTCGACACCGTCTACAACCCCATCGAGACCCCGATGCTCAAAGCCGCGAAAAAACGCGGCTATCGCACGATCGACGGCGTCCAGATGTTCGTCAAGCAAGCGGAGGCGCAGTTTGAGCTCTGGACGGGACAATGCGCCCCTGTGGGTCTATTCGATGACTTGGTACGAAAGAAACTCTCTGCGGAAGCATCGGATTAGCCGTCCTAAACGAAGACTCTCATGCAGAAATCATCGGAATATCCTCCCATTGGTCGGAGTTGTTCGTATATTGATCAATCAGCACCCTGACAGGAGCATCCCTTGATACGCTTCCAACGAACTCTTTCCCCTCGACTCATCCGTAACACCGCCCTCGCATTGCTTGGGTTTGCGATACCGCTCGCTTCGTATGCTGCAATCACAATTTCTAACAACGCATGGGCTTCGAGCCCGCACGAGAAAACAACCATGACCGATACCGCGACCAAGTTCTCTGCTTCTGGATTCAACATCACGCCGTTGAGCAACGAAGCGATCCAAACACTCGCGAAAGATCTCACGGATGAAGAACGCAAGATCATCCTCAACGAGGGCACCGAAGCACCATTCTGCGGGAACCTCCTCGACAATAAAAAGGACGGCGTGTACCACTGCCGACTCTGTAAACTCCCGCTGTTCGGGAGCGATTCAAAGTTCAAATCCGGGACTGGTTGGCCAAGCTTCTTCACCCCTGTTGATCCTGATCATGTGGATCCCGAAGTCGACTCATCCCACGGCATGATCCGCGAAGAGATCACCTGCGCACGCTGCGGCGGTCACCTCGGACATGTGTTTCCCGACGGCCCCAAACCAACCGGACTCCGCTTCTGCGTGAACTCCGCTTCGCTTGAGTTCTATGAAACCGGCGATGAGGTCCCCGCACTGGGACTCCCAACCAAGCTTGAAACCGCGTACTTCGCGGGCGGGTGTTTCTGGGGCATCGAAGATCGATACGCAACGCTGCCCGGCGTGCTCGATGTCGTCTCCGGATACCAAGGCGGGGACGATTCAAAGACCCCCACCTACCGCGAGGTCTGCACCGGTGCGACTGGTCATGCCGAATCCGTCAAGGTTGTATTCGATCCGTCCATCGTCAGCTATTCGGATCTGCTCGCATGGTTCTTCCGCATCCACGATCCAACCCAAGGTAACCGTCAGGGTCCAGATGTCGGCACGCAGTACCGATCCGCGATCTACACCAATTCCGACGAGCAAATGAACCAAGCCAAAGCGTTCATCCAAGCACAACAAGCCGAGGGACGCTGGTCGAAACGGACCATCACCACCGAGCTGCGAAGCGTGGATGATGCGAAGTTCTATGAAGCCGAGGAATACCACCAAGACTACTACGCGCGCAAAGGCGGTTCATGCGCCGCGCCGATCTATCCAGAAGATTGAATCAGTATCCCAAAGCCCGCTCCACTGCGCCCACCAGCGCATGGAGCGTGAGCATGTGGAGTTCTTGAATCCGGTCCGCGGTCTCTCCAGGCACAACGAAGCGGGTGTCGCCCTTGGTGCGGAGTTCCCCGCCCCCTTTACCAAGGAAGAGTGCGATGTGAAGCCCTTGGTTCCGTGCCGCTTCGACCGCGTTGATGATGTTGACCGAGTTCCCCGAGGTGGACATCGCGATCAGCACATCGTGCTCGTTCCCGAGTCCTTCGATCCATCGGCTGAAGACCTGATCGAACCCATAATCATTGGCCGTGCATGTGATGTGACCCGGATCAGCACACACGATCGCTGGGATCGATGGACGATCCTTGCGGTAGCGCCCAGTGAGTTCTTCGCAGAAGTGGATCGCGTCGGCGCACGAGCCGCCGTTGCCGATCGCGAGGACTTTGCCACCGCTTTGCACGCTCTGTGCAATTACGCTCGCAAGGTGGGCAACCTTGATCGCGTTGTGTTCATCCGCGGCAAACGCTGATGCGAGCCGAGCGGCATCGACAAACTCTTGGCCAATCACCCCCGCGTGGTCGCTGGATTTGATACTTGCGGTTGGATTTGTTTCCTGAGCGTTGTTCATTCCGGATTGTACGCGTTGAGGTCCGCGAGGCCTCATCGCAAGCAAGATCGCTACCGCACACCTTGACCGAAACCAATTGTACTCCGACGGGCACATTTGCAGGTTTAACGGGCGTTTTTCCTACCCGCCACCCAATTCTTCAGGTACATTTCCGACACCACCCAGCAATTGAATGCTGGGATATCTCATTCTTTAGGAGAGAAGACATCATGTACACCAAAACACTCACGGCTGTTGCCCTGATCGGGCTCACAGGCGCTGCCAACGCGAACTTCTACAGCCAGACCAGCGACCAACCGTCTACGCAGAGTTTCTTCTCTGACGCTGTCTCGGGCCAGTTCTTCAGCCAGCGTATGGCCGATAACTTCATGCTCGACTCTGCTGCTTCGGCAACCTCCATCGCTTGGTGGGGTGGATCGCAGAATTTCAACTTCGCTGATCCAACCAACATGCTCTCGTACACCGTGGAGATCTACACCTCCGACCTCGCCGGCGCTCCGGACCTGGCCAATGTGCTGCTCTCCCAAACCGTAAGCATCGGGGACGGGAACCTCACCGCATCAGCAACCGGCGCAACCCTCTTTGGCGGCGGCAACGAGTACGCATACACCCTCAACCTCGATTCTGCGTTGAACCTCGACTCGGGTGTTCAGTACTGGATCTCTGTCGGCGCCACACTCGACAACACCTTTGGTGATGCATGGGTATGGTCGGGTTCAAGCCAAGGCGATCTCGTCAACGCCACTGACTTCTTTGACGGCGGCGAGTACACCATCTTCGATCCAACATTCAACGACCTCGCATTCGCGATCGTCCCTGCACCATCGACCGCAGTCGTCGCCTTCGGATTCCTCGGCATGAGCGCGCGTCGTCGCCGCTGAATCTTGAAATCAACCAAACCATACCAACCCGGTTGATCCGGGTTTTTTCATGGACAGGAAGGTGCTGTTCTCAGGAACTACAAGACTTTGAAAGCGATCGCGTACTGGAAGCCGTAGACGGGATACTGGATCTGCAATCGGTGCACGCGAAAGTCACTCGGTTGCGTGTCTGTTCGTTGGCACATGTAGTCGATCATCTGCGCGTACTTGGGGATCTCCGGTATGTCCATATGTTTGAGACCATATCCAAGATCCACGATTTCTTCCGATGCTTGAATGCGATCAACCGCTCGTTTGGGATCTTCAATATCAGCACCGCCTTTCGCTACGGTGTTGTGCACGAACAACTCTGGCTCAATGCCTTCGAAGATATCGCCGTGGAGAATGACATCGCTCACAAGCGTAATGACGGGAACATCGGGGGTCACAATCGTCCCGCGATAGCTCCGTCCCTCCTTTGCGTATCGCCCTGATCCATTGGGAACATGTACGCCTGCGAACATGTCATAGACCGCATCCTTTCCGATGACTTCGGGAGCAAAGGTGTTGATGATCTGGCCATTCTCTTCGCGCACTGCAAGCGGGGCTGGTGTGTTTGAGAAGAACTGTTCAGGATCAAGCTCGATCCGCACTGGCATCTGTCTTCCAGTGAGATATTCAGGTGGTTTGCCGTATACGAAGTGGACAGGGATATTGGGTCGCAGTTGCCGAAGACCTGTTGTACCATGGATCGTCGTCACATCAATACCCGACTCAGAATCCGCGCTGGGAGTCATCATCATCGAGGTCAACCAGACCTTGCTCTCGACCCCAAGGATGCTGCTCATCCCCTTGAATGCTTGATACCTGCTCGATTGGTCGAAGCGTTCCCGCTCATCCGTATGACCAGTGCTCAGCGCCGCACTCATCGCGCCTCGCGTTCCGTACCGCTCTCGGATGAGCTCATCAAACGAGTCCACAGCTTCGAGTGCCGTCTCAACCGCACCTTCATCCACGCCCGCTTCACCTGCAGCGTTGAGAATTAAACGGAGTGTTTCTGGACCTGGGATACCGATCAAAGTTTCCGTAAACTCGTCCTTCGCGATGTTGCTCAGGACCCTCCCCACCATGACACGAGAGACACCAAGCAGCCGAGCGATGTCCGTTGGACGCATGGAACAATCCGGGATTGCTTTCAGAACAATCCCAATACTCGAACACAGCCGATCCGCAACCTCTTGCGGCTCATGGCTTTGCTGAGCAACCACGCCATCATCTTGTCGCTGAGATCTATCCAAAGGTCAACTCGCTCCTCTTCATAGAGACATATCGTACCGAATTATTGCAAGCACGGCGAAAGCACTCTTTTTACATTTTAGTGCATTTTGTAATTAATTACACTTTTATTCTCAAATTTTTCCGTTATCTTGGACGCAACGGAGCCACGGATGTCTTGATGCTCCGGGATTTTGATTCGTTTACTCAGACTATTTTTTGCTCTGAGCTCAGGAGAACCCAACATGAACACGAAACTGACCACACTCATCACCATGACACTCGTCACGACCGCCGGTACCCCTGCAATCGCACAGTGGTCGGATGACTCGACGATGCACAAAGTCATCGCTGACGGCTCAGGTGAGCAGGTCCAACCCAAAATCGTCCCTACGCCCGACGGGGGATGCTACATCAGTTGGTACTCAAGCGACTCAGGGTACGATGTCCGACTGCAAAGACTCGACTCGAGTGGCAATGAGATGTGGGCTCACAACGGCATCCTCATCGCAGATCGTGGATTCTCATCCACCGAAGATTACGGCCTCGATGTTGACTCCAACGGAAACGCAGTCATCGCGTTCCGGGATGATCGATTCGGTGGGGTCGTGGTCACTGCACAAAGCATCGCTCCGGACGGCACCGCGCTTTGGGGAGCGAACGGCGTTCAGATGGGAAACAGCGCGGACTCAATCCATTCTCCAGACATTGCAGCGACGAGCGATGGGAAAGCGGTTGTCGGTTGGATCAACAACCTCAACACCAACCTCGTGCAGATCGATGGAATGGGCAACACTGTTTGGAATACAGCACTCTCCGATCCAGGAGGTGAATCTATCAATGTCGCATCCATGCACCGCTCCGACAACGGCTCCGTCATCGTCTCATGGGTCCAGTACGGGTTCTTCCTCGGACCAAAGCACCTCTACGCACAGAAGATCGCAAGCGATGGTACAGAAGCATGGGGTTCACGAGTTGCCGTATTCGATAACGGTTCGCTCCAGTTTGGCAACTTCCCAGAGTTTGTTCCAGATGGATCAGGCGGCGCAGTGTTCTCGTGGTACGACACCGCAAACTCGTTGAATGTGTACTTCCAAAGACTGAACTCCAGCGGATTGAATATCTTCACCCAAAACGGTGTCGCGGCTTCAACCAACCCACGCGAGCGAGTATCCCCCACTGCTGCATTTGATCCAGACAACGACAACATCTATGTCGCATGGACAGAGCTCGACAATAACCAAGGCAGCCAAGGCTTGTACGCACAGCTCATCAACGCATCCGGGAATCGGATGTGGACCAACGATGGCAAAGCACTTTCAGCGATTGATTCCAACGAATCTGGATCGATCACTGCACAAGTCATGGACGGGAATCTCGTCACGCTCTGGATCGAAGGCACCGGCGGATTCGGTCAGGATCAAATCCACGCGCACGCTGTCGCTCCGGATGGCAGCGATGTTTGGTCAGGAGGAACCGTCATGGTCGCGTCGGACACTGCGGATCGAAGCCGACTGACTTCAGCGCTGAGCTCCGATGGATTCGTCATCGCAGGTTGGCAACGAGATTCAGACATCGAATCCCACAACATCAACCCTGACGGCACGCTTGGCGCCAGCAGCTGCCTCGCTGATCTCAACGGCGACGGAAGCTTGAACTTCCTCGATGTCTCAGAGTTCCTCTCCGCTTTCGGGAGCATGGATCCAGTCGCGGACTTCGAAGCCGATGGCAACTTTAACTTCCTTGATGTGAGTGCATTCCTCGCAGCGTTCGGAGCGGGTTGCCCATAACACTTTGCTGAGTTGTTCTCCAGTGCTACCCCTCCCGGAGCACTGCCCTCGAGTGGCACTTGACCCTATGCGTTCCAACGGGTCATGTGCCATTTTTTCTTGCCGCGCCGGATCGCGATGAACGAGCCGTGCAGCAGGTGTGCTTCAGTGACTTTGGTGTCCGCGTTGATCTTCTCACCGTTGATCGAGACGGAGCCCTCGTTGAGGAAGTCCCGCGCTTCGCGGTTCGATGACGCGAGCTTCGTGGACTTGAGCATCTCGACCATGTCCAGACCGTCCGCAAGCTCCGACTTGCTGTGTTCCGTTGTCGGAACGCTCGCGAAGACCTCGACCATGGTTTGCTCGTCGAGGGAACCAATGTCGCCGCTAAACAACGCTTTGCCTGCGGCTTCCGCGTTCTCCATCGCGTCTTGACCATGCAGGATCCGCGTCGCTTCCTGAGCGAGCGTGCGCTGGAGCTCACGCTTTCCGGGATTCTCATCATGACGAGCGATGAGCGATTCGACTGATTCTTGATCGAGGAATGTAAACACCTTGATCCAACCACGCGCGTCCTCGTCGGACGCGTTGAGCCAGAACTGGTAGTACGCGTATGGCGAAGTGCGAGCGGCTGTCAACCAAATCGCGCCCTTCTCGGTTTTGCCAAACTTGCCGCCGTCGGCTTTCTGGACGAGAGGGGCGGTGAGGCCAAACACTCTGTCAGATTTCGCGAGATTGTTTGCAGCCAAAAGCAAATC
>JARGNC010000026.1 GCA_029212425.1 Phycisphaerales bacterium | reverse complement strand
CGATAGAGACCAGAAGCGACGATTTCTTCGAGTAGGATCTCGTCGGCGTTGCGGACGATCTCAAGCTTCTCTTCCGTGATGTCCCCAAGCACACGCACCGCGAGTCCCGGACCTGGGAACGGGTGGCGCCAGACGATCGCGTCGGGAACGCCGAGGACCGTCCCGAGCGCTCGGACCTCGTCCTTGAACAGCTCACGGACCGGCTCGATGAGTTCGAATCCGAGCTCTTCTGGGAGACCACCAACATTGTGGTGGAGCTTGATGTTCGCGCTGTTCCCGGAATGGCCGTGTCCCGATTCGATGACATCGGGGTACAGGGTTCCCTGCGCGAGGAAGTCCGCGTCTTCGATGTCATGTGCCGCTTCTTTGAAGACCTCGATGAAGCGGTGGCCGATGCGTCGGCGTTTTTCTTGTGGGTCCGAGACTTCCGCAAGATCGCTCAGGAACTCTTTCGATGCATCCACGACACGAAGGTCGATGTTGAAGTGGTCCTTGAAGGTGTGCTCGACGAGGTCGCGTTCCTTCTTGCGGAGCAGTCCGTTGTCCACGAACACGCAGGTGAGCTGATCCCCGATCGCTTTGTGCAAGAGCGCCGCGACGACGGAGGAATCGACACCTCCTGACAATCCACAGATGACGCGCTTGTCGCCGACCGCTTCTTTGACTTTCCGCGCGGCTTCATCCGCGAAGTCCGCCATTTTCCAGAGTCCGGAGCAATTGCAGATTTCATACAAGAAGTTGCGGAAGATGTCCGGGCCGTGGAGCGTGTGGGTGACCTCAGGGTGGAACTGGAGACCCGCAAACTTGTGGCTTGGATTCGTCGATCGCACCCCAGCGGTGGGGCAGGTGTCCGTGCTCGCGATGATTTCCAGATCCGCGTTGTCGAGCTGGGAGACCTGATCGCCGTGGGACATCCAGACCTGTGTGGATTCCGGGATGGAGTTGAAGAGTCCTGCATTGGTGTTGTTGATGTTGAGCATCGCGCGTCCGAACTCGCGATGGTTTTCTTTCGTGAGCTTCGCGCCAAGCAAGTGGCAGCAGAGTTGCATGCCGTAGCAAATTCCAAGCACCGGGATTCCGAGTTCAAGGATCGCGGGATCCATCGTCGGCGCGCCATCGTCGGAAACCGACGCGGGACCTCCGGAGAGGATGATGCCTTTGGGGTTCATCGCTTTGAGTTCATCTGCAGAGATGCTCGGCGCGACAAGCACGGAGTGGACACCAGCATCGCGGACGCGCCGGCAGATGAGCTGGGCGGTCTGGCCCCCGAAATCGAGGACAGGGACGGTTTCGTCGTGGATATGCATGTTCGGCTCCGCTGATAGGTCCGATAACTGGTCATATGAGCTCTATGGAGAGCTAGGGACCAGTCTAGGCACATGCTGATTCGTGGTGTGTGTTGGAACAGGGCCAGAGTTTGGTCCGAATAGATGATCTGGACAGGATGGGTCGCTGTGGGCATACCATTGTCGCATGTTGAGAATCGATCGTGGGTTGCGTGTGGCAGGATTGATAGGGACACTCTTAGGAGTGCCGCTGGTGTTTGCAGGATGCATGAGCCCCAAAATAGGGTTCGATTCACCAGCACCAAATAAACGGCTCGATGCGATTGCACTCGCGGCCCAGGAGGATGATCAAGAATCGCTTGTCCAGCTCGTCAAGAAACTCAGCTCCCACGATCCGAGCGAACGCATGCTCGCGATCCGCGCACTGGAAAAGCGCGAGGGGACCACGCTTGGGTATGACCACGCCGCACCAAGATGGGAGCGGCTCGAAGCGATCAACAAGTGGCGAGAACGCGTCGGTTTATCGGACGATGATGACGATTCTGCCGATTCGCCGATGAAATCCAAGTGACGAGTTCTTGGAGTCAAACAATCAGGAATCGGAAACCCCCAACGAGTGAGAGACTACACCCTGAGAACGAGCCCGACAGACCCACTACACAAGGAATGAACGAGATCAAGCTCATCACCGCTATGAAGAACGCTTCCACACAATCCGCTTCTCCGATTTGCGATGTCAAACCGATCAAGATCGAGTTGGTATCTGATCCAATGTACCTCTGCGGTGCTCGTGAGTTGGTGTCTTGCATTGCCCATCGTGTGGGGTTCGGTGATATGGAATGCTCGAAGATCGCACTGGCGCTCGATGAAGCGATGTGCAATGTGATCCGTCACGGCTACGACAAAGCGACCGATCGTCCGATCTGGGTCACCATCTATCCGCACAAGCCCGACGAGTCGTGCTTCGGTGGGATCGACATCATCATCGAGGACGAAGCGAAGCAGATTAATCCCGACACAATCCACGGGCGGGACCTCGAAGACATCAAACCCGGCGGGTTGGGTGTCCATATCATGCGTGAAGTCATGGATTCGGTTGTGTTTGAGAAGCGCGAAACCAAAGGAATGCGTCTCAAGATGAGCAAATCTGCTCCACGGCCGGATGAAGAGCCTCGGATTGGTCAAAGATCATCCGGCACAACCCATACACAACGCCAAGTTTCCTGATACCATCCCTAGTACTCCCGAATCATGCAGCCGATCCGGTGTGGGTCGGGGTTTGTGCTGGTCTGCTCGCTCATACAGCGGCAATCCAATGATCAGGGAATGATCTGGGATAGTGAAGGGACATGATGGCTGCTTCAGATAACGATTTCATTCGCACAGAATCACCTACGCAGGGGATCACGGTTGTGACCCCGACTGAAGATATTGATATGAGCCGATCTCCGGCATTGCGGTCGGCAATCAAATCCGAGCTCAAGCCTGGATGCGAACGGTTGATCATCGATCTCTCAGGCGTGCAGTACATGGACTCCTCAGGACTCGCAACGCTCGTCGAAGCGATGCGGATTGCCAAAACCCAAGCGGTCACGCTCCATCTCGCTTCGATGACGGCAAAGGTCCGAGCTATTTTCGAAATCGCTCGTCTTGATGCGTTCTTTAGCATCAAAGACACGCTTGATGAAGCGTTGGAATCCTGAGCTCTCCACCTCGGGATGGCTTTGTTATTCCGCTCGTCCACATGATCCGGGTTTGATCCGGCATATTGATCGAGAATCGATCATTTGGTCGATGCTCTGGTGGGATCCAACACTGGGACCCGTTGGACATTTCACGCTCAGCATGCGACACTATCCCCAATGAGTACGACCTCACAAGACGAAACCGAGACCAAGCTACCGTTGCTTGTGTTTCTCATTGTGTACCCAGTCGCGATGCTTGGCCGTCGCGTGCTTGGAATTGTTTCGCACACCGGAGAGGTGTTCTACATGCTCGCGCAAGCGAGTCGATGGCTCTGGCGTGGGTTGACGCTCAAGCGGTACCGATTGGGGAAGAACGCGATCATCTCTCAGATTGTGCGGATCGGTGTGCGTTCGATCTTTATTGTGATGATCGTGTCGGGCGCAGTTGGATTGATCCTCGCGCTCCAGCTTTCCCCTCCATTGGAAGAGTTTGGTTCAAAGGACAAGGTTGCCAACATCATTGCGGTCGCGGTTCTCCGCGAGCTTGGTCCATTGATCGGTGCGATTGTGCTGACAGGGTTTGCCGGTGCGTCCATCGCAGCGGAGATCGGCACGATGGTCGTTTCCGAAGAGATCGAGGCGCTCGAAGCACACGCACTCAATCCTGTGCGGTTCTTGGTGGTCCCTCGTGTGCTTGCGTCCACCATTTCGATGACGACGCTTGGGGTGATGTCGAGCTTTGCCGCGATTGTTTCCGCGATGGTCATCTCGATCTTGGTTCTGGGGATTCCGTACGAGACTTACATGGACAACATGTTGATGCAAGCGAAGCAGGTCGACTTCTGGACAGGAGTCGCAAAGGGCGGCGTGTTCGGGACGCTCATCGGGATCATCGCGTGCACCAACGGTCTTCGCGTAACAGGCGGCGCAGCGGGTGTGGGCCGCGCGACGACCTACACCGTCGTCGAGTGCATTGTCGCGATTGTCATTGCTGACCTTGTATTTACCGCGATCTTCTTCGCTCTTGAGTTGTTCTAAAGCGGATCAGAGTCGGTATCCGACCGGCTGATCGATCAATCCGTAGAACTCACGCAGACTTGCCATGGATACAAATCCAACCGCGCTGAGTGCTGCCATCAGGAGTGCTTCGGTTTCGTGACCTGCGCCGAACAACCACGCGACGGCATACAGCGTTGGCCAGATCGCGCCGTAGCGGGAGATCCGTTCGCCAAGTTTCGAGCCTGTGCCGTGTCGTTTGGTTCTGCGGACAATAAAGAGCATGAACAACACAACGCAGATGCCGGGATAGATCAGTGCGGACATCGGGACGGAGTTTGGCCAAAGCCCATCGGTGCCTTTGCGGTACCACGCGAGCGCGAGGAGCAATAGCGAGCACACGCCCCATCCGACCCCAGCAAAGATCGCAGCACGGCGAGAGATCGGGGGTGAGCGACGACCGAGGTATTGCGCCAGTGCGACGACGACCATCGCATGGGTCATGACGAGCCAAACCGGGAGCATGAATCGCATCCAGATGTTTGGGACCAGCATGTGTCCTGCGTAGATCACGCTCAGGAGGACCATCCCCATCCCTGGGACATACTTTCCCAGCGCGTTAAAGATCAGAATCGCGACCGCGAGGACGAGGGTGAGGAGGATCGCGCCGGTGCCGAAGAAAGTTGCGCCGAGAATTGCCATCATCAACGCTCCAGCGACGGCACATACCGCGAGTTCGAGCGATGCGGAACCATCGACGATCGGATGTCCTGGAGTCCCCAGAGCACGATCCTTGTGCAGATCCAGCAGGTCATTGAGCGCGGCGCCGAACGCGTACAGACCAAGTCCGACGAGCAATCCTCCAGTGAGAGCGGCCCAGAGTGGTTCTTGACTGAGATATGCAGGGAGATGTTCGTTTGGGGTGGTTCTGGACCAGAGAATCACGAACCACAGGTTCCCCACAGCACCAAACCCTGTCGTGACTCGGGTGAGTTTGAGCATCGGCGCGGCTTTTCGAACCCAGTAGAGCATCGACCAATGGTAGCAATTCCATCATCGGGTGGGTCTACCATTCCCTCCTATGTCTCCACATGCTTCCAATCAGTCCAGACGACCAGGCCCATGCGCGATTGTGGTGTCACGGTACAACGACACGATCACCTCCGTGATGCTTGATGGCGCGGTCAGCGCGTACACACAAGCGGGTGGATCCCCCGATTCGCTCGCGGTTCTCGAAGCTCCGGGCGCATTCGAACTTGTGTCGATCGCGAGTGTGCTCGCTGCGTCAGGGATGTACGAATCGGTCGTGTGTTTGGGTTGCGTCATCAAGGGAGAGACTTCGCACGATGTGCATATCTCCAATGCGGTTGCCAATGGATGCGCGGAGATCTCGATCAAGACCGGGGTGCCTGTTGCATTTGGAGTGCTGACGACCAATACGATCGAGCAAGCAATTGAGCGTGCGGGTGGTCGCGTCGGGAACAAGGGTGCTGAAGCGATGGGCGCGGTGCTTGGTGCCGCAGGCGCGATTGCTGAGATTCACAAAGCGAAAGAGACGAACAAACCGGGGTTCCGTTACGCTCCGGGATTTGATGTACCTGATAAAGCTTCATCAGCGAGCGAGGGATTGTAAAGCATGGGTTCACCACGAGACATCCGCAGGCTCACACTGATGGCGCTGTACCAGCTCGACGCTCGTGCTGGACTTGATACCGAACTGATCCGCAGTTCGCTCGACGACACGGATACATTCTTGAGCGAGGGTTTGAGCTTCGCGGATCCATCTTCCAAGCTCAGCGAGCGTGATCGGGATCGTGCGTTCGAAGCGGCGGTGGGGGCGTTTGCGAACATCGAAGTCGCGGACGCGGAGTTCAACGCGTTGTCCGAGGAATGGTCGGTGCATCGGATGCCTGCGGTGGATCGAGCGATCCTTCGGCTGGCGCATTACGAGATGACGATGATCGAAGATCCCAAACCCAAAGCGAGCGTGAACGAAGCGATCGAGCTTGCGAAGCAGTTCTCGACCGCTGAATCCCCAGGGTTTGTCAACGGCTTGCTCGATAAGGTGCTCAAGCGAGTGCTGGCGCAAGC
Source organism: Phycisphaerales bacterium (assembly GCA_029212425.1). Lineage (GTDB taxonomy): Bacteria > Planctomycetota > Phycisphaerae > Phycisphaerales > UBA1924 > UBA1924. The sequence continues at coordinate 14,643 of JARGNC010000026.1, read as the reverse complement.
GGATCAAGCCGCCGCGGGATCAGCAGAGCACTGAGAGGGGACTGATCCATGGCGATCTTCAGAAAGACACTCGACAAACTCAAAGCAGGGCTCGGCAAGACCCGCCAGACCTTCGTGTCCTCGCTCAGATCCGTGCTCTCTGGGAAGCAGCTCGACGATTCGCTCATCGCTGAGATCGAGAAACGATTGATCGAATCGGATGTCGGGGTCAGCGCGACACGCAAACTCATCGAAGGAATCAAAGCGGACTACAAAGCGGGCACACTCACCAAAGGTGAGGATGTCATCGAGTACCTCAAGACGGAACTCAAATCGATGTGGCCCGAGCAAGACCGTTCGCTCAATTCGACCGATACCAAGCCGATGGTGATCCTGATGACGGGCGTCAATGGGGTAGGCAAAACGACTTCCATCTCCAAACTCTGCAAACAACTTACCGGCGAAGGCAAGACGGTATTGCTTGGCGCGTGCGATACCTTTCGCGCCGGAGCAGTGCGTCAGCTCGAGATCTGGGGGGAGCGATTGGGTGTGGAAGTTGTGAAAGGTCAGCAGGGCGGGGATCCCGCAGCGGTCGCGTTTGATGCGTGCAGCGCCGCGGTCGCTCGCGGAGTGGATGTGCTGATTTTGGACACGGCAGGTCGTTTGCACACGCAAGCGGGGTTGATGGATCAGCTTTCGAAAATCCGTCGCGTCATTGATAAGCAGATTCCGGGTGGGCCGCATGAGACGCTTTTGGTGCTCGATGCAACCAGCGGACAGAACGCGCTGCGCCAAGCGGAGGAGTTCAATGCAGCGGCTGGGGTGACCGGCATCTTCCTAAGTAAGCTTGATGGTACTGCGAGAGGGGGAATTGTGGTCGCGATTCGTGATGCGACCCAGATCCCGGTGAAGTTCATTGGATTGGGGGAGACCCCTGAGGATGTGGAACTCTTTGATCCAGAACGATTTGTGGAAGCAATGTTTGCGCTCGATTGAGCCTTTTGGACGGACAATGTTTGTGTCGAATCGATGAATATTTATAATTAGTCTGTAATATTTCTGGCAATTTGGGTAGTATTGACTGGAAGTCAGCCAGTAGGCTGATGGACGATACCTGATTTGCATCATTTGGAGGAAGAGAGAAATGAAGAACTCATTGCTTGCAGTTGCTGGTGTTATCGCAGTCGCTTCAGCCGCGTCCGGTTTGAACGCTGCGGAAACAACCGTTGCACAGTTTAATATCCACGACCACCCACAAGGGAACCTGGTTCCACCAACATACGCGCTGCGTATGGACAATGTCTTTGGTGCATTCAACGCGACATTCAGCGCTGACACCTACAACAACACCACACTGACTGTTGTTCAAGACACTGTTACCAACGATCTGTATGTCGACATCGCAGGCACCTTGTTCGGTGGCGAAGACCTCGGCGGATCATGGGGCACCACCTTCGATCTCGAAGTTGACTTCCGTTACGCAGCGAATGTTGTCGCAACCGCGAGCGGTTGGGCAATCGACGGCTTCTCGCTGCTCAACTCCGGAACCATGACTCGTTCGGACACCAACGAGACCACCACTTGGTACGGCATGACCGATGCGACCGGGATGAACGGTCCTGTCGGCAACGCGTTCACTTTCGCAGCTGACGGCTGGAGAATCGATAACGATGACTCCACTTGGGTCGGCCGCGGCTGGCTCACTGAGAACATGGAAGACACCGCGTCTGCTGCACCAGCACAAGACTGGTTCTTCACAGCGACTGTTCCGAGCCCGGCTGGTGCTTCGCTGTTCGGCCTTGCAGGTCTTGCTGCGATGCGTCGTCGTCGCTGATTGATCGACCTTATCTGAATTGACCCAACGAGCGCCCTCGCAAGAGGGCGTTTGTCATTTTTGGTCTGCGTGTACCATCGCAGCGAGTTGCTGAAAATAGTCCGATAACATGATTCCAAATCGTGTTTCGCAGTAAAACAAAGTGTTTTGCTAAGAATTCTCTATGCCATGTAGGGGTAAGTGTTTATATTCGATTTCAAGAGAGAAGGGTGGCCGTCGTTCGGTCACCTGGTTTGTATTTGTATACGAGAGAGAGAACACAAATGAAAGAACAACTTCTGAAAGTTGCAGGCGGATTCCTCGCCCTCGGTATGGTCGCGGCATCGTCCGCGAATGCTGGTGGTCTGGTCATCGCTGAGTTTGAACTCGGTGATCACCCAGATGGGAGTGCGGCGCTGCCTTACTACGGATTGCGTTTGGACAACATTCTTGCTCCAGGTGTTGTCACACTGAGCATGGATCACCACAACAACACACGCATGACGGTCATCGAAGACAACGGCGTGCTTTCCATGCACATCACCGGCACGCTTTACGGCGGCGAGATCAGCGGGAATGCGTATGTTGATGCACAGAGCTATGAGGTGGACTTCACCTACGCGCTCAATGTCTCCGACGCCGGGAACGGATGGGAAGTCAATGGGTTTGATGCCGGGAACACCGGGACATTGACGAATCTGGACACCCTGGCGGTCACCGATCTGTACTCCAAAGAGAACGGCGCTGGTCTTGTCTTTGCAATGCTCGCTGATGGACACCGCTTGAGTGGTGACAGCTCCAGCTGGGTCGGTCGCGGGTGGGTCACCACCAACGACGATGGCTCGATGCCGGGCGCCGGTTCGCAGGACTGGTTGTTTACTGCAAACAAGGTTCCCGCTCCATCGGGAATCGCGGTTCTTGGCTTGGGTGGCATGATCGCAACCCGCCGTCGCCGCTAATCGATCCCCGCAAGGGTTTTCGAGCTGCAATTTAAGATGAAGGCACATCCTGCACAGGGGTGTGCCTTTTTTTGCGATCATGTACAGACGCTAGAGATCGTCCATCCAACTCCATATCCTTGCTCTTGCTTGTTCTTGTGTCGGATCGAGGACGCTCTCGGTGATTGTGTTGTACTCGGCGCGTCGGGAGCGTTGTTCGGGAGTGAACGGTGGATCCATGATGTTCACGATCAGCAAGCCGATCAGGTCGCGTTGTTGTTGATCTGCACTGGGCATCGCGTCACGGAGATATGGAAGCAGTTCTGGACCGAACCCACCCAGCGCGTATGAGCAGAACTTTGCATCTTCGCGTAGGTCGTTATCGCGGAGGTGTGGGAGGAGGATTTGCGAGGCGCGTTCGACCGCGTCTGCGACGCCTGCTCTTCCGAGGATGTATGCGGAGAGCAGTCGTTGTTGGGGATCGTCGCTTTCCATCGAGGCTTTGAGTTCTCTTGACCATTCGTGCGCGATCGGGATGAGCTTGGACACGCCGAACTGTGCGTTGTAGTAGACGAGCCCTCGTCGTCGTGGACGATCAATCGGGGTGGTGTCGTCGCGGAGTCCCTCGATGGTGACACGGATGAGGTCTTTGGTGACGGGGTATTCGTGAATGGGTGAGCCATCGGAGGATTTGGAACGGATCCAGATCTGTTGGCAGATCACTTGTCGAACTTGCCAATCCTCATGATTGAGCGCGGCATACAGATACTCCGGAGTCAGATCAGGATGCGTCCAGAAGTACTCCGATGCTTTTCGCATGTTCCTGCGGATGTCGTCGTCGCGGAACTGATCGAGGAGTTCGTCGAGGGTGTTCGCGTAACTGAAGGTCTGCGTGCAGTTGGTGGGTTCGACCTGTCCCTGTGCATGGAGGGTCAGCAGCGCAAGGGTTGATAGAGCAAAGATTCGGTGCATACCTGCCAATCGGCATGTTGCGTTCGATCGCTCCATTGGGCGGATTTCTTGGAGCTGACAACTTAGAACAACCTCGCTGGGACTGATTATCCGTCGCCTCGAGCTTCGTATTCGGATTCGAACTCTTCTGCGAATAATACTGGGCCTGGGATTTCCTCTTTCCAGGGTTGGTTGCTCGTGAGCTCGCGAGCGATCTTGCGTCCTTCAATCACAGATCGGCGTTCAGAGTCTCGATCCGGGACGGTGTCTGGGTTGTGCTCCGCGTTGGGATCGAGCTGCGCGACATGGAGCGTTTGGGTCGGGAACGCGAACTCCACGCCGAGACGATCTGCGAGGCGGACCACATCGAGCATGAAGCGGTGTTTTTCACGGAGCTCGATCGACCAGTCGGGGCACTCGAAGAAGATGTAGACGAGGATGTCGAGCGAGTGGGCGCCGAAGCTGTTGAGCCAGACATGGTAATAGTCTTTGCGGGTGTATGGATGGAGCTTGACGATCTCGCGGATTCCGGCGCAGAACGCTTCGATCTTGTCGGGATGGGTGTCGTAGGTGACATTGAGTTTGGTGGTGAATCGTCGGTATTGTCGCCGACCGTAGTTGTCGACGGTCGCGCGGACGAGTGTTGCGTTGGGGACGGTGACCAGCGAGTTGTAGAATGTGCGGATGCGGGTTGAGCGGAATCCGAGGTCTTCGACAGTGCCTTCGGTGTCGTTGACGACGACCCAGTCTCCGATTTCGAATGGTCGATCGAGGATGACCGCGATGGATCCGAACAGGTTTTCGATGGTGTCCTTAGCCGCGAATGCAAACGCCAGACCACCGATCCCGAGTCCGGTGAGCAGGGGCATGATCTCGATCTGGAACGCGTTGGCGATGTAAATCAGACCGATCGCGGCGAGGAAGACCTTGGCGGTCCGTTTAACCATCGGGACGAGGAGGTCGTCGAACTTGGTTTCGGTTTTCGATGCTTGTGCGGAGAGCCAATCCCCGACCAGATCGGTGACTCTGAACGCGGCCCAGACCATCGAGATCATAAAGAACAGACGCACCGCGACCAGCAGCACCGGAACGACGGCGGTGGGGAGGAGTCCTTGGTCGAGCGCGAGGTACCAGACCCCTGATGCGGCGAGCAGACCGAATGGGCGCACGGCTCTGCCGAGGGATTCCTTCTCGACCTCCTTGCCTCGCTTGGTTTCGAAGCGGTGCCAACCTGTGCGGAGAATGCCTCGGACGATTTGATCCGCGACCATCCCGATGAAAATGACGACGAGAATCCCGATCCACTGCCAGAGTTCCATCCAGAGGAAGAGTTCGCCTTTGAGGGAGTTGGGGACCTTGCTGCGGATGCGTTGGGTGAGTGTCTGTGTGGTTTCCGTATCTACGACTGGGGTTTCGCCTTCGGTCGCGATCCAGAGGGAGTGGATATTTTCGATGGTTGAGCGGGAGAATCGCCAGGATCCTTCGTCGTCTTTGGTGATGAGGATCTCGGCTTGGTCGTATTTTTGTGACCACGCAAGGTGGCGCAGCGAGCGGGTGGTGTTGGGGTAGAAGATGTAGGTGTCTGATTTGATGGAGGAATCGGGATGGTCTGAGTAATCGATGAATTCCAGTCGATTGAGGACCTCGTAGAGCTCAAAAGCCGCGGCTGTTTTGGCTGATTCGAGCAATCCGGGTGGGAAATCGATGCTCCGGAGCGCGTCGCTGAGCCCCTCAGGGGGGGTAGTGATCCCGGTCAGGAAGGTATGGAGCGTCTGGCGAGGCGATTCGAGCCCGGTTTCGGGGGTTGGGGTCGATTCATGCGGGGCATCCGCGTGCTGGGCGTCGGCGTCTTGGGCAAATGCGGGGCTCAACCAGAGGGTTGAGACCATGAACAGGACAGCGGTCCAGATCGCGAGTTTTGGAACGGGAATTCGATGGGTTTTTTGATTCATCACGCCTTCATGCTAGGCAATAGACGATCGGGTGCCCTATCGTTTGGGCCCAACGGGGCGCGTGTGGAACGGGCCTCGGATTAGAGCGAATCACGCGATTTCACCGAAAGGAAAGCGCTATGGCAGCTGGAACAAAGGGCACCATCACGCAGGTCATCGGATCAACCTTCGATGCACAGTTCCCAGAGGGCGACCTGCCCGATATCTACAACGCGGTTTATATCGAGTTTGAACTCGGTGGAAACGCGGTCAAGCTGACCGGTGAGGTCCAGCAGCACCTTGGCGGCGGACGCGTCCGTGCCGTGGCGCTGGGTACGACCGACGGTCTTTCACGAGGCATGGCGATCACCGACCTTGGTGCTCCAGTGTCCGTCCCAGTCGGTGAAGCGGTCCTCGGACGCGTCTTCAACCTGCTCGGCGATCCGATCGACAACAAACCAGCACTCGAAGGCGCGAAGCGGATGCCAATCCACCGCGATCCACCTGAGTTCTCATCACTCAACCCTCGTACCGAGATTCTTCCGACCGGTATTAAGGTCGTTGACCTCCTCTGCCCGTTTGTGCGTGGTGGTAAGATCGGCCTCTTCGGTGGTGCGGGTGTGGGCAAGACCGTTATTATTCAGGAAATGATCGCTCGCGTTGCTCGCGAGTTCGGTGGTTACTCCGTGTTCTGTGGTGTGGGCGAACGCACACGCGAAGGAAACGACCTCTGGCGCGAAATGTCAGAAGCAGAGTTCACCGAAGAATCAGGCAAGACCGCGTATGTCATCGACAAGGTGGCGATGGTCTTCGGTCAGATGAACGAACCTCCGGGATCGCGTCTGCGTGTTGCACTCTCCGGCCTCACCATGGCGGAAGAGTTCCGTGACGAATCCGGTAAAGAAACCATGATGTTCGTGGACAACATCTTCCGCTTTACCCAGGCGGGTTCGGAAGTGTCCGCGCTTCTCGGCCGTATGCCTTCAGCGGTGGGTTACCAGCCAACCCTGTCCACTGAAATGGGTCAGCTCCAGGAACGCATTACTTCGACTGCAAAGGGTGCGATCACCTCCGTGCAGGCGATCTATGTTCCTGCGGACGACCTCACTGACCCGGCACCAGCGACCGCGTTTGCTCACCTCGATGCGTTCGTGGTTCTCGAGCGTTCGATCGCTGAAAAGGGTATCTTCCCTGCGGTTGACCCGCTCTCATCGACCTCCCGTATTCTTGATCCGGGTATCATCGGCGAGCGTCACTACGCTGTCGCCCAGCGTGTTCAGAAGATCCTTCAGCGTTACAAGGACCTCCAAGACATCATCGCAATTCTTGGTGTGGACGAGCTTTCGGACGAGGACAAGCAGATCGTGGGGCGTGCTCGCCGCATCGAGCGCTTCCTTTCCCAGCCGTTCTATGTTGCTGAAGTGTTCACTGGTTTCCCAGGTATCTACACCTCGCTCGAAGAGTCGATCGATTCGTTCGAGCGTCTGTGTGACGGCGAAGGCGACGACCTTCCAGAATCGGCATTCATGTATGTCGGTACCTTGGACGACGCTCGCGCGAAGGCAGAGAAAGCCGCCGCAGCTGCTGGCTGAGTCAGCAATCATCAGTTCAAATACAAACACCCGCCTCGGCGGGTGTTTTTTATTGACTCGTTGTGTTCGTTACTTGGATTCGGATTCTTGCTCGATGGTCCAGCTGAGTTCTTCGCCTCGGCAGTCGATGTGGATGCAGAAGAAACCTGGTCCACCATCGGTGCCGGTGCTTTCATGCTTGTTGACCATCGGCCAGATGATCTCGCGGTCGGTGTTGGGGACGGGGAGTGAATCGAGTTCGGAGAGTTCGTGCCAGACGAGTTCGCCTTCGTTCATGTGTCCATCAACGACCTCGACCGGGACCATGACGCGGTAGTAGAACAGCAACCAGTGGGTCTTGCCTTCGAATGCGGTCTCGGCGATGAGCCCGACCAAGCGGATGTCGTTGATATCCACATGGATCCCTGCTTCTTCCATGATCTCGCGCTGAGCGCACTGAGCGGGGGATTCGCCGAGGTGCATCTCGAGCTTGCCACCGATTGGGGAGCAGAGCCCCTTGTTGGGTGCTTTGATCCGATGGAGGAGCAGGATGCGTCCATCCTTGTCGCGGAGATCGCACAGACAGGCAAGCTTGTACGGCAGCGCGCTGTTCGCAGGGTCCTCGGTCATTCCGGGCAAGATATTGGCGGCATCACTCATGAACTACGGTAGGCACGCATGAGCGATGAACCCGATTCGAGCTACGCAGGGATCTCGCAGCTGTACGCTGCGAGGATTCCTCCAGAGCTGACGGCGGGCTCGAAGTGTTCTTCTCGGACCATCTTGTATTCAGGATGGCTAAAGAAACGCTCCATTGTTGATTGGTCTGGGAAGGACAGCACGAAGACGCGGTTGTGGGGGTGGTCCGCGTGTCCCTGGAGCATGGTGTCGATGGTGTAATCGTAGCGGAAGTATCCGCCGTGCTCTTTGAGGATCGGGGTCATCCCGGCGCGGTATTGGTTGTATCCGTCTTGGTTGTTGACATGCAGACCGACGAGGATCTCATAGCGTGTTTGATTGGTCATCTTGGTTGTACGAGTGCTCTTAATCGGGGTTCAGGTTTTTGGATTGTTTCTTTGATCCTTGGTACAACTCGTAGCTTAGGAGTCGGCACTCGATCTGCGCGTTGAAGAAGATATGGCGAGCGGAGGTCTTGAGTCGGATCTCGTGGGATAGCACTCGGCTTCCTGTGAACACATGACCCATGTACCCTTTGCAGTTGGTTTTGAAGAAGTCGCCGATCTCACGGTAGGTTTGCTCAAGGTCTCCGGTTTCACCGAGGCGTAGGCCGTACTCTGGATTGAGGATCACATGACCGGGCTCATCATCTTCGAGCTGCGGGACCTGGGTATCCATGAAATCACAGGTCTCGAAATCGATCAGGTGCTCAACTCCGGCGGTTTGAGCGTTTTTCATTGCCGCATCGATCGCGCGAGGATCGTTGTCGGTCGCGACGATCGGCATCGGGTCGGGAGTCACGGGTTTGGATTTGCGTGCTTCTTTCCGCATTGCGATGTAGGAATCATCAATATCCAGCGCGGTGTGAAGGGCGCTTGCATCGCTGCGGAGGAGTCCTGGTGCGCGTCCTGATGCGATGAGCGCCGCTTCGATCGCGAGGGTTCCTGATCCACACATCGGGTTTACGAATGGAGTGGTGCCGTCGTATCCCGCAGCCATGAGCACGGCGGCCGCGAGGGTTTCCCGCATCGGTGCGTCGTGTGGCATTTTGCGGTATCCACGATCCGACAAGCGGATGCCATTGGTGTTGAGGTAGATCCATGCGCGATCGTTCTTCCAGACGAGATGGATGACAACGCACGAGCGGTCAGGTCCGGTGTCAGGGCGCGCGCCGGTTTTGGCCTTTATCCGATCGACGATCATGTCTTTCAGGAGCAGATTGGGGTACATCGAGTTGTCCACGCTTCGGTGCTCGATGTTGGAAGTGATCGTGAAGTAGGAGTCGTTGTCGATCAGGTCTTCCCAAGGGAACGCGCTCGCTTGCTTCGCGAGCGCGTCGAGTGATGGGCAGCGGAATCGTGACAGCAACCAGAAGGTGTGATGCGCGGTGCGGAGGTGGAGGTTGAGTCGGAGGCAGTCTTCAAGATTGGCTCCGATGTGGACCGCGACATGGTCTTCTTCTTGGATCTCGTATCCGAGTGCTTGGACCTCCGCTTTGAGGAACGGGGTGACATGCTCGGCGCAGGTGATCCGTGTGAGCCGTTTTTTGGTTGGGTCGATCTGGCTCATCACTTCTCGCTTGGGGCTGGCGTGGGGATAGGAGTAGAGGGGGGGAATGGTATCAACCCCTATCGTGTCAAGCCGCGAGTTTCGCAGATAGGTTTATGGGCAACCTGCGCCGTAGACGCTGAGGTACTCGCTGATGTCCAAGAAATTGAATGAACCGTCTTCTGTGAGATCAGCGCTTGGGTTCTGTGAGCTGAACGCGGCGATGAACGCGCTGATATCAAGGAAGTTGAGGGTTCCCAGCGGCTCTGCGAAGTCCGCAGCGGAACATCCTGGGAGTTCTGGGTTGTGCTGAAGGACCATGAATCCGTATGCTGGGATCTGCAGCGTAGTTTGCTGTGAGAATCCATCGCGAGGGGTTGGTTCGCTTTGGAAGGTTCCCGAGGTACCAACTCCGTTGCCGTCGTATTCGACCGCGTCGTTGTTGATAAGCACGCCCCAGTCTCCTGCTCGTGGGAGACCGATGGTGTACTCGTTGTGGGTTGTTGCGGAGAAGTTCCCGATCACGACAAACGACCGGCCGTCATCTCCCGAACGCTCGAACGCGATGAGGTCCGCGCCGTCGTTGACATGGAAGATGTCGATCGCGCTGTTGGCAAAGAGCGCAGGCTTGGTTGTTCGGAGCGCGATGAGGTCGCGGTAGAACGCGAAGACCCCTGCGTTGGAAACTTTGTGTGACCAGTCGATTCTGTTTGCTTCCCAGCCGTCGTCTTCGAGCCATTCGGTGCCTTGGAGGATCCCTGGGACACCTTTGGACATGATGGTGATGCCGTTTCCGAGTGTTTGGAGTCCGCGTGCTTCGTCGTTGTTGCTTGGGAGGACGGGATCGAACTGACGGACCGCGCGTTCGTGGTTGTTGAGGGGCCACGCGTCGTCGTGGAGTTCGAAGTAGTTGAACGCTTTGTCCGCGGTTGCGCCGTTGGTGCCGTCGAGTGCGGCGGCGAGTGAACCCATGTTTGGATTCCCTCCGAGTCCTTCCGCGAAGATCGCGCCGCGGATTGAGTCTTTGTACGCGTTGTGGTACTGCGCGTCGAAGCCGATCCCGAAGGAGGTATCTCCGACGGTCCATGTGTCGTCGTCGTATTTCTCAGCGATGGTGTGCTTGTCGGCATAGCGCTGATCGATCAGATCGTTCATCCCTCGCATGATGACCTGTCCCGCGAGGTACTGGGGGGTCCATCCGGAATCGACCATCGACATCACGGCATCGACGCGGTATCCATCAAGCCGGTAGTCTCCCATAAAGAGGTTGATGCTGTCGAGGAAGTACTCGCGGACTTCTGGGGTGTTGTAATCGTGTTGTGCGCCCCAAGGTGTATCGACGACGGGGTTATCGAAGTAGATTTGTGAGCCGTCGTAGTTCCAGAGGTAGTTTTCATTGCCGTCGAAGTGGTTCCAGACGATGTCGAGGAGGACGGCGATCCCGCGCTCGTGGAGCGCATCGACCATTGCTTTGAAGTCGTCCACATCACCCAGTGCGCTTTCAATGGCGTGTGAGCTGATTGGGTTGTAACCGCCAGAGTGTGATCCTGGGAACTCGTTGATTGGGTTGAGCATGACCGCGTTGACACCGAGGTCCGCGAGGTGATCTGCGCGGGCCGCGACATCGATGTAGCGTGATGGGTTTGGGGCGCTGCCCATTGGGTCGTTGCGTCCTGCGAAACTCCCGACATGGAGTTGGTAGATCACCATTTCCTCAAACGGTGCGGGGCTGAATCCCTCGGTGTTCCAAACATACGAGTCTTGATCGATGATCAAGGAGTTGTAGTTGTCCGATGGGACGAGGAGCTGCGCGTTGGCGTCTGGTTTCCATGTGGAGGTCCCGAAGAAGTACTTGTACATCTGACCGGCTTGCGCACCAGGGACAAACGCTACGAAATCTTCCCCTACTCGGCTCATGGGATTGAGCAGCGACCAGTCATTGAACTCGCCTCGCACTCGGCAGGTTGCTTGGTTGGGTGACCAGACTTTGAAGACCACGCCACCAGTCACAGGGGTTGCGCCGCGTGGCGCGTGCTCGAAGGTCGTCGAGTCGATGACAAACGCGGCTCCAACTTGGTCGTCACGGACGCCGTCGGGTCCGAGGTAATCGGTGTCCGATCCATCTTGGATCTCGATGGTGTAGGTCATGGCTGTCGCAACAGTCGCGGGGATGGACGCTTCCCAGATGTCATATGGGCCGCGCTGCGCGATGATGGATGCGGGAGATGATTGTGTTGATCCGTCGTCCCAGAGCACTTGTGCGTTTGTGAGATCGTCTTTGTAGGACTGGAATCGGACGGTGAATGCTTCGCCATTGATCGGAACGCGGGGAGTGCGGTCATACGACTGGGCATGGCTGAGCCCGTCCCATTCAACGATGTTGTCTTGTGTTGCTGCGCAGAGTTGGCTGGCAGTGATGCTTGCGAGAAGTAGGGCTGAATACGAACGCATGGGTGGAGACTCCAACTCAAAAATTGATCAATGATGTTCCGGATTTGTGCAAATAGCGAGCAAACGCGAGGATACAGGACTTGTGTTGGGAGAACAATCAAAAAAGCGGAATCTCCGCGACTTCATCGACTTTCAGAGGACATTGACTCGGTAGATTGTGAAGAAACGATAAACGGAGTTTGGTGTCGGTTGAATCTTGGTCATTGAAGGGACTGATGCGTTGTTGAAGACCGATATCTGCAGGGCTTGATGAGGAAAACCCCTTGCTCCATGGCTTGGTCGTACAATGTGATCAGGATTGATCGAACAGCATGAATATCTACGACCTGAATCTTTGGCTCCCGAGCACCCTTGCATTCGCGCTTCACTGGGTGGTCATCGCAGCGCTTGCGGTTCGAGTGTTGATGAAGCGACCGATGGTGGGGGTTGCGCTCGCTTGGCTCTCGGTCATCGTGACCCTGCCTTTGGTTGGTGCGGTTTTGTACCTGCTTGTGGGAGAGCGCCGGATCGGTCGTGATCGGATGGCTCGGATTGCTGAACAGGATGAGTTGATCCAAGAGTGGCACAAGGCGTTGTCGAATCGTGTGGTGTCTGATGTGGATGATCCGAATGATTCTACCGATCCGATTCGGAGACACGCACGCAACCTGCTTGGATATCCTGCGCAGGGCGGGAATCGAATCGAGTTGATTTCTGGGCGTGATCCGAGCTTTGATGCGATCATTGCGGACATCAAATCTGCACAGTTCACCTGCGAAGCGGTGTTTTACATCTGGGAGGATGCCGGACGAGCGTTGGAAGTTGCCGAGGCATTGATCGAGGCGTCCGCGAGGGGGGTGCGCTGCCGCGCGATGGCTGATGCGATTGGGAGTCGGGCATTTTTGAGGTCCAAGCACGCGGATCGTTTGCGTCAATCTGGTGTCGAGTTGATCGAATCCCTCCCGACCGGAGCGATCCGCACGCTGTTTGTTCGCAGGGATCACCGGAACCATCGCAAGATTATTGTTGTGGACAGCAGAGTTGCGTATATCGGGAGCCAGAATATGGTTGATCCTCGATTCTTCAAGCAGCGATCCGGAGTTGGAGAATGGGTCGATGCGGTCGCTCGCGTCACTGGTACAAGCGCGTGCACCATCGCGGGGGTCTTCGAGCTTGATTGGGCTGTTGAGCAATCGTCGACATGTGTGCTTCCGGTCGATTCTCATGATGAAGAATCGGACAAAGGGAATGCGGTCATCCAGGTCTTTCCATCTGGGCCTGATCATCATCCCGGTTCGATTCATCAAGTGTTGTTGACGGCGATCTACTCAGCGCAGGAAGAACTGGTGCTGACGACGCCTTACTTCGTCCCCGATGATTCTTTGCAGACAGCACTGGTTTCTGCGGCACTGCGTGGAGTGGATGTATCGCTGGTCATCCCGTCCAGGGTTGATTCGATTCTTGCACGCTTTGCGAGCGCATCAAACTTCTCGGATTTGATGCGTGCTGGGGTCAAGCTCTACCGCTTTGAAGGCGGGCTCTTGCACACCAAGAGCATTACCATCGACGGGACAGCGAGTGTCTTTGGATCGGTGAATCTGGACATGCGAAGTTTCTGGCTGAACTTCGAGATCTCGTTATTCGTGTACGACAAAGAGTTCACCAGTTCACTCCGCGAGTTGCAAGAGTCGTACATCATGGATTCGGTTCGGTACGATCTTGATGGGTGGGAGGGGCGGCCATTTTCAAGGAAGTTTTTGGAGAATGCAGCACGCTTGGTTGGGCCTTTGCTCTAGTGTTTGCTGTCGGATGCCGTTTAAAGCTGCAAAAATAGGGATTTTATGGGGTCGTCGAATTCATTTTCGCTGCGATGGATTTGTGGGAAGTTGTGTGTATAGTTCTCGCGATGGCATTCAACCAGTTCCATAACGATCATCATTTCAGTCATATCAATGGCCGGCGATGATTGTGTAGACAGGAACACCTGATCAACAAACCACTCGACGCCGGCCTATGGTCGGCGTTGTTCGTTTTGGGTCTATGCCCAAATCGCGCTCGGCCTGGGTCGGCTCCACATGAAGGAGCCCCACAATGGCACCACAACAATCTGAGAGCATCATCCGCTTTGCGATCCCGAAGGGACGCATGTATGACGGTGTTTCCAAACTGATGCAAGAAGCGGGTATCTCGATTCGTACGAGCTCGCGCGATTATCGCCCCAGTATTTCACTTCAAGGCTTTGATGTGAAGATCCTCAAGCCGAGGGCGATTATTGAGATGCTGGACATCGGAGCGCGGGACCTGGGATTCGCAGGCGCGGACTGGGTTGCGGAGGACAATGCGGATCTCATCGAGTTGCTCGATACCGGTATGGATCGTGTTCGATTGGTCGCCGCGGTTCCTGAGCAGAGCGATGAGGATGAGTTGCTCAATCGAGCGGGTGCATTGGTCGCGTCGGAGTATGTCAACATCACGAAAGGTTGGATCGAGCAACGAGGATTCAATGCGAAACTCATCCGTAGTTACGGTGCGACGGAGGTACTCCCACCTGAGGACGCGGATTGCATTGTGGACAACACGGCGACGGGATCGACATTAAGCGCCAACGCGCTTCGGATCATCGACGAGCTCATGATCTCGACAACGCGGATTTATGCGTCGAAAGCTGCGATGAAGAACAGCGAGAAGCGCAGGCAGATTGAGCGGTTTGTGCTGTTGATTCGATCTGTGCTTGAAGCTCGCAAGCGTGTCATGCTTGAGCTCAATGTCTCGAAGAGCGATCTTGAATCGGTGGTTGCAGTGTT
>JARGNC010000234.1 GCA_029212425.1 Phycisphaerales bacterium | reverse complement strand
AGACAAAATCTCGCTGTAATGCAGCGTGATCCGCTCTCAGAGCGATCGGTAACCAATCAGATATACCCCAAAACCGACACACCCCGGCCAGCAATGGACCGGGGTGTTTTCTTGAGTTCCCAGCGGGAGGTGATCCGTGGTGCAACCGCTCATACGCGGCTACGGATATTGATGACATTGCTTAGAATCGAAAGATCAACGATGCACTATCCCCAAGGAGGGCATCGTTGATTGGAGTATTGAACGGTTTGCGTACTCGGCGTGATTGCCTTGCAGACTAGCAGAGTGCGACGAAGCACAGGAGGCTGAGGATGGCGACACGCTTGCGGAGGTCATTCATCGCGAAGATGAGTTCGATGCTGTTCATTTTGAAATCCTTTTTTAAGTTGTCTAGTCAAAAGATACCCCGAGCCAGAACTTGTGCAAGGACAATGCGCCGAACTGAACAAACTTCGCGTTCCAAATCGCAAGTTTCACTTCTCGGACCGGGAGGACCATACCGTCTCGGTAAGATGGTGAAACTACAAACCCCCACAACCTGTTTTTTGTCGTGTATCGCGTTGCTGCTGGTTTCGGTTCTCGGACCAACCGTTGCAAGCGCCCAAGCACTCAGCGCACCCGATGCGATGGATGTCTACCGGACCATCGACTCATGGGTCCGCGAGTGGGAAGTCAAAGACGAGCAAATCGTCGGCGAATCAACCCCAGCGTTCGCGTGCGTGTCCGTCACGCTCCGTCTTGATGGACGCGTGATCGGTCGAGGTCAGATCGTCAACCCCGATCCAAACTCTGAGAGCGTTGCGCTGGCAACGCGCGTCGCGATCGCGCAAGCACGCTCATGGGTCCGCACCAAAGTCGATGAAGAACCCACGCAGGATTTCTGGGATTCGATGTCCAGCCGTGTCACGCTGAGCGTTGAGCTTGTTGACGAGATTGTTCCGATGTCGGACCTGGAACTCACGCTCCCCAGTCTTGGGCTTTCCTCAGGGACCCAAGCATTGATCATGCATCTCGGTGAGCGTGCGGAGGTCATGACTCCCGACGAAATCATTACGCTCGGAATGGGGATCGAGCAAGCCGCGTATTCAATGGCAACCACGCTCTCCAGCGACGGTGCAATGGCACTCGCTTCAGTCAAAGAACTCATCGATCGTGGATACACTTTCTCGCGTGGTGACCCGACCTGGATCGCGCAGAGCGCCCCGAATCAAGGGGGTGTCTTCCTCGATCGCGGCTCACGCATGATCGAAGAATCCAGAGTCGGTACCGTCTCCGTCCGCAACATGAGCGAGCGTATCGCGGGATATTTGCTCGCGCAGCGTTGGCCAGGCGCGGAACGCTACGGGATCGTCGGCACGCGCGAGATCGTCAGCGGCAGAGCAACCCCCGAAGTCGCGCTTCCCTACGAACAAGCGATCGTCGCGACCGCGCTCCTGCGTTTCAGCGATCAAGGCAAGAAACCGATCCATACGCTGAGCCGTGATGAAGCGATCCGAATTTTGAAAGACCTCGGAGCGGTGCAACCCGGAGAGCCCGAGCCTTGGACTGGGATCCACGCATCAGCGTCCCTGATCGCACTCTCATACCTGAACAATGAGCAAATTGAATCAGACGAGGATTTATCAAGACTCAAAGAACGCTGTACCAATGCACTCGATTCACTCTACTCTCCTATCGACGGATTCCCTGATTCCGTCCCAGCGGGAGCGAGAGGGCTCGTTGCGTGGTCGCTCGTCCGGACTGGGAACAAGTACGCGAGCAGCGCCGTGCGTGCTGTGTTCCGTGACACGCCGCAAGGCCAACTTGTCAGTCAGATGCCGTTCCTCGGATGGGCCGAGCTGGAGCTTGCTGGGAACGCGAGCGAGGTTCCCGCCGCGGCAGCACTCAGCCAGATGCGTTCGATGATGTGGGATCACCAACTGGTCTCGTCTGATTTGGATTGGAGAGACCGGGACTACCTCGGTGCGGTCGTCTTTACAAAAGGCACCACTGGTCTCCCAACGAGCAGGAACCTGCGTCCAATTGCAATGATCTGCACCATGCTCGGCGACCCTCGTCTGACGCCTGGCACCATCGTGGATATGGGGATCGCGTCGGAAATAGGTCACTGCGCCGCCGCGATGCGGTTTGTGGATCAGCTCGTGATGAGTGACGCGAGCGGGTTCCTCAGCAGATCCCCAGACCGCACGATCGGAGGCATTCGATCCTCGCTCTCAGAATGGGAAGTCAGTCCCACATCCAGCGCCATCGCACTCCTCGCGGCGATCGAGTTTGACCGCTCAATCAGAGCGATTGGTGCCCGCCCAACGCCGGGATTCTCGCCTGAGTAACCCCAGTTGTTCAGTTGGTGTAAATCACTGCAAATACAGTGGTTTTGGCGCGGTTCAAATGCATCGAAATCACCGCTTGCAGAGGGTTTCATTTCGCAGGTGCGCCTATCATTGTTGACCCAAAAATTCAATCAAAATCGAGACCCGATTTGGGTGGAGATGATCTACTACTGGATGCTTTGGGCGACTGCGGAGACCGTGATTTATGAGCGACGATACCGGGACAAACACGCCCAGCAACGATTCCGATCTTCCAGAGTCCGATCCGGCTGAAGGGGCGGCATTCTCCGGAGGCACAGTGCTCGATCTCGACATCGAACGCGAACTCCAAGACTCCTACCTCACCTACGCGATGAGCACAATCATGGACCGGGCGCTCCCCGAGGTCCGCGAGGGTCTCAACCC